>CAMOCC010000083.1 GCA_946610035.1 uncultured Verrucomicrobiota bacterium | reverse complement strand
GTGACGGGTCCGTGCGTCGCGGGATTCGCCGCGCTCTCCGATCTGCCGAAGACGACTCTGGAAGCCGTCGCCGTCGCGGATGGAGTGCGCGTGACGAACACCGGCGGCAGGATTGCGTTCATGGTCGAGGTGCAATGCTTCGACGACACCGGACGTCGCATCGTGCCAGTCAACTATTCGGACAACTTCTTCTCGCTTCTCCCCTGCGAGTCGCGCATCGTGCGCTTCGAGCGTCCGCAAAACCTGAATCGCGTTCGCACGGCGTGCTGGAACGATTAGCGAAAGGAAACGAATGATGGGAACTTTTCAAACAGCGGCGATTCTTGCCGCCGGTTTCTGTCTGGCCGCGCTGCCGGACAGCGCCTTCGCCGGACGCAGCGAACTGATGTTGAACGATGGATGGACGGGAACCATGACGCCTGAAACGGGCGAAGTCCGGAAACTGGAGAGGATCGACCTTCCGCACAACTGGGACGACTACCACGGCTACCGGCACTGGTACCACGGCAACCAGCACGGGTCTGCCGTCTATTCGCGGATGGTGACGCTGGCGAAAAAGGAGGGCGAGCGCTACTTTCTGGTGTTCGAGGGCGCCGGGTCGTATCTTACCGTTCGCGTCAACGGTCACGAGGTCTGCACGAAAAGGCCCGCTTCACGGCTCGTCGTTACCGTCGAAGTCACGGCGGCGCTGTCGGACGGCGAGAACCGGATCGAGGTCGTCTGCGACCATCCGTCCGAGATCAAAGACCTTCCCTGGGTCTGCGGCGGGTGTTCAGGGTGTACATGCGAGAGCCCCGAGCCGTTCGGCCTTTTCCGTCCGGTCCGCCTCGTGACGACCGGGGCGGCGCGCATCGCCCCGTTTGGCGTCCACTTGTGGCACGACGGCACATGCAGCACGGCCTGCGTCGAGACGGAGATCGATTTCGGCGCGGTCGACCCGAAGGAACTTGCCTTGCGCGTCGTGCAGAAGGAGCTGGGCATCGACGAGACGGTTCCGTGCGCCGGGGCGGTGGATGGTAAAATCCGCCGCAGCTATCCCCTGAAGGATGTCAAACGGTGGTCGGTCGAGGAGCCCAACCTCTACACGTTCGACATCTCGATTCTCGCGGGGGACAGGGTGATCGACACTGTCCGCGAGCGGACCGGCTACAACACGGTGCGCTGGCCGACGGACGGAGGCGCGGACCACCGCTTCTTCCTCAACGGCAGGCCGGTGCTCGTTCACGGCACGGCCGAGACGGATCACCGCTTCGGTGGATCGCTCGCCTTCGAGCCCGAGGAAATCGATGCGCGCTGCCGCGAGTTCAGGAAACTCGGATTCAACGCCTTCCGGGACGGACACGAGCCGCACGACCTGGCCTACATGCGCGGCATCGAAGACCTCGGCCTCATGTGGTATGCGGGATTTTCCACCCATCTGTACTTCGATACGGAGGAATTCCGCCGGAACTTCCTTGCCGCCGTCGAGCAGTGGGTCAAGGAACGCCGCAACTCGCCGTCCGTCGTGGTCTGGGGTTTGCAGAACGAATCGGCGCTCCCCGTGGAGTTCGCGCGGGAGGCGACGGAACTTATCCATCGGCTCGATCCTCTCTCTGGACCGAAGGGGCGTCCGGTCGTCACCTGCAACTTCGGCGGCGGAACGGACTGGAACGTCGTCCAGAACTGGAGCGGCACCTACGCGGGCTACGGCGGAACCCTGATGACCTACGAGAAGGATCTTGCCAAGGACGACCAGCTCCTGAACGGCGAATACGGCGCGTGGCGGCTCGTCGGCTGGCATTCCGATCCCGACGCCCCGTGGGACATCGACGGCGCGTGGACCGAGGAACACCAGGCGCGCGTGTTCTACGAGAAGCTGATGCGCGCCTGGAAGGCCCGCGACAAGGTCTGCGGACAGTTCCTCTGGACGTTTTTCCCGCATGAGAATCCGGGGCGTCCGGCCCGCGTCGACGAAGCCTATCGCGTCATCGACAAGATCGGCCCGGTGAACCACAAGGGCATTTACTCGGCATGGGGGCGCCGCGTGGAGGCGTGGTACCTGTACTACGCCTACGGGAAGTACTTCCGCGAGGGCCGGCTCGGCGAGGTCTGCGACAGGCCGCTGTCCTGGTGGCTCGCCGAAGGGCGCCGCATGGCCGAGCCGGAAAGGGGGGCGGAGCTGTCGCTCGAACCCATCGCGGGGGCGACGTACCTCCACCGCATGAACTGCGGAGGCGATCGGTTTGTCGATTCTCTCGGCAACGTCTGGATGGCCGATGACACGAGATATTCGCATTCGTGGGCCCAGGATGACGAATTCAATTTTGATGGCTACGAGTACATTCCCGTGCTTGCCAGCCAGGACACGGTCGATGGAGTCGTCAAGAACGTTTCTTCCGGGGACCAGGGGCTGTTCCGGACGTTTCGGTATGGCCGCACTCGCCTGAGCTTCGAGTTCCCCGCGCCCGCCGGCGCGGAGTGCACGGTCGAGATGTATTTCTGCGAGCCCGGGTCTTACGGGCGCGTCTTTGACATCGCGATAAACGGCGAGACTGTCGAGCGCGGCTTCCGGCTGTCCGACCTCGCGCCCGACCGGAATGCCGTCCGCAGGGCTTGGCGCGCAAAAGCCTCGTCCGACGGAATGATACGCATCGCGTTCCCGAAGGTTGCGTGCAACCAGGCGGTTGTCTCGGCCATTGCGATTTCGACCGATCCCGAGTCGGCCGCGCGGCAGGCGGATGAGACGCGCAGGCCGGGCTATCCCGAGTCTGACGGATACTCCTGGTCGGAGCTGTCGGGATGGGTGCGCCACAGGACGCCTAAGGAAACCCTGCCGTTTGGAGGGGAGCGAAGCAGGACAGGGGCGTTCCGCGCGGAGGCATTGCCGGTTGCCGACAGGGACGGAAAGCACAGGGCCTGGTTCGGACTGTATGTCGCCGGAGACTACACGGTGTATTTCAAGGTGCTGAAGGGCGACCCCGTCGGAAAAACCGTACACTGGGTGTTCGAGAGCCAGTTCGGCGAGCGTGAAATCGCGCGCGGCGACTTCACGATATCCGAGGTGGACGCAGACGGCATGGTCGCAGTGCCGCTGAACGCGTTCGTAAACGCCGGGTGGTACGCCTTTGCGTTCAGCATCGAAGACGATTCCCTCAGCATACGCGAGATGCGGTAACCGACTATGATGACGATTAAGAAAAAAGCATTGATGCCGCCGGGCCTGCTCGGCCCGCTTGCGGCTGTTATCTCCACCGCCGTCGCGTTTACGGCGGACGCACAGGTTCAGGATTGTGCGCGTGGCGCGCGCGGCGTCATCGCGCGGTTTGCCGGCGCGGAAGTCGCCGCGTCCGTCAAGACAGAGGAAATCCCGTGCACACCCGATGGACGGCTGGTATACGAGATCGCGGACAACGGACGGACGATCCGCGGCTCATCCCCGACGGCTGTCTGCCGCGCCTTCTACGACAATGCGAAGTCGAAGAACGCCGCAATCGCGACATGGAGCGGGAATCGCTTCGATGCGGCTGCCGCGTTCGCGCCTTCGCCGGACGTGCGCGTCGAGGCGCCGGTCCGTTACTTTCAGGCGCTCAACGTCGTGACGTTCGGTTATTCGACGCCGTTCTGGAGCGAGACGCGCTGGATGGAGGAACTCGACTGGATGGCGCTGCACGGCATCAACATGTCGCTTGCCACGATTGCCGACGAGGAGATCGCGTTTCGCGTGCTGAGGCGCTTTGGCGTTCCGGAAGAGAAGATCGAGGCGTGGTTTGTCGGCCCCGCGCACCTGCCATGGTTCAGGATGGGCAATATTTCCGGCTATCCCGACAGACTGCCCAGGCAGTGGCGCGAGCGGTCGGTAAGACTGCAGCATGCGGTCCTTTCGCGGATGCGCGAGCTGGGCATAGAGCCAATTGTACATGGATTCGCAGGGTTCGTTCCCGAGGCGTTGAGAGATGTGAGGTGCGATGTGAAGCTCAAGGAAGTCCGGTGGGACGCGTTCCATGCGTGGTTCCTTTCGCCAGACCAGCCCGTGTTCAGGGAGATGGCCCGCGCCTGGGTGGAGGAATGGGAGAAGGAGTTCGGCAAGACAAAGTACTATTTGGCGGACAGCTTTAACGAACTCAAGTTCCCGTGGAAGGAAGAAGCGGAGATTCGCAGCAGCCTTGCGCGCTGCGCGGAAAACATATTCGGCGGAATCCGCGATGCCGATCCCGATGCCGCATGGGCGATCCAGGGATGGATGTTTGTCGAGGATGCCGACAGCTGGACCGCCGAGCGCTACAGGGCGCTGACGGACGGCATACCGGACGACGCGATGCTCGTTCTGGATCTTGCCGTCGACTATTCGCTCAACTTCAGAAAGGGCGACTGGGACTGGGAGCGCTTCGACGGCTTCGGCGGAAAGCCTTGGATATGGAGCGTGATACCTAACATGGGTGGCGCGAACGACTTCGGGTCCGGTCCGCTCGAGTTCTACGCAAACGGTCGCGACATTGCGCTCGCCTCGTCCAATCGCGGCAACCTTGCCGGCTTCGGGACCGCGCCGGAAGGGGTGGCGTGCATGGAGCCGGTGTTCGAGCTGCTTTACGATTCCTACTGGCGGCCGGAGGGCGCGGCGAATATCGACCTTCGCGACTGGTTCCGCCGGTGGTCGCTCTGCCGCTACGGAGCCTGTCCCCCGGCGTTGGAGAAGGCATGGGACGCGTTCCTGCGCGGCCCTTGGTCCAAGTTCCATGACCATCCCCGCTTCCGCTGGCAGTCGAGCCCGTCAGAACGCCACTGGAAATCGGGCGCCGGCGACAAGAAACTGGCGGGTCGTCCGTCCGCCGGCGGCAGCGCCTGGTGGGGCGAAGTTTCAGACAAGGAGATGGCTCTGCGGGAGGAAGGCGCAAAATTCATGCGTGCGGCGGCGAACGACTCCGTCCTTGCGGCTTCGCCGCTTTTCCGCTACGACCTCGCGGAATACACATCGCTTGTTGACGGCTACCGCATTGACAGGCTTCTTTACGAAGAACAGCGCGAGCGCGAGGCGCTGAACACCGCGCGCGCACTGGAGCTGCGCCGCCAGATACGGGAGGGGCTGCTCGACATTGACGCGCGGCTTGAAGGACATCCGCTCTTTGACATGTCGAGATGGGTCGCAATGGCCCGCGAGTGCGCCGAAGGGGACGCGGAGCTTGCCGATCTCTATGCGAAGAACGCAAGGCGGATCGTCACGGTCTGGGGCCCGCCGGTCAACGATTATGCCGCCCGCATGTGGTCGGGGCTCGTCAAGGATTTCTATCTCGGGCGACTTGATGCTTGGTGGTGCCAGTGGGACAACGGCCTGCCCGCGACCGTGATTGATTTCGAGCGCGGCTACGTCGAGCACGGAGCGAGCGTTGGAAGTTGTGGGGAGTGACAGACTCCAAAGGGTTTCTGATTATTGGAAACAACTGTGGTAAAAAAAATTCCGCGATGGAGGAAGTTGATATGAGACAGAAAATGACAGCTATCTTTGCGGCGCTTGTCTGTGCGGCGGCCACGACGGCTGGTGCCGCGGCCGCTCCGCGCTGGATATCCGGCGGCAGTGCGCAGCCGGAGAGCCCCGCGCCGGTGCTCTTGAAGGAGTTTGTGCTGGATGCGAAGCCGGCGAAGGCCGTGTTCAAGGTCGCTGTCGCGGGTTGGTGCGAGGTTTCGGTGAACGGTGAGAAAGTTGGCAACGATGTCCTCTCGCCCGTCACTTGCCAGCCCGACAAGCGCACCTCGTCGCTTGATTTTGATGTCACCGACATTCTGAAATCCGGCACCAACACGCTGGAGGTCCTGCTCGGCAACGGATGGCAGAACACGTTCACGATCGATGCGTGGGGATTCGCGAACGCGCCGTGGATAGGCGCGCCGAAGATTTGCGGCGAGTTCGTCTGCGACGGGCGGACGCTGTTCGTGACGGACGGCGAGTGGATTGCATACGATTCGCCGATTGTCTTCAATTCGCTCAGGAACGGCGAGTGGTACGACGCACGGGAGGAAGGACGCAGGGCCAACGAGCGTCCCGCATCGGTGGAAAGGTACGGGACGGGCGGGCTTGTCTCGCCGGAGGATGCAGTGCTCTGCCGCGCGTTCGAAACGCTTGAGCCCAAGTCGTCGGTCAAGATGACATACGGGCCCGACATCCATGTCTACGACTTCGGGGCGAACATCGCGGGCTGGTGTGAGATCGAGGTGGAGGGCGAGGCGGGTGCGCTTGTCAAGCTCGACTACGACGAGAAAATCAATAGCCGCAACTCGCTTCAGGGCGACATCAAGCAGCATCTTCTGCGGGCCGGAGAGAAGCGTCCGATCCAGCATGACGAGTACATCCTGGCGGGACGTCCCGGCGGCGAGAAGTGGCATCCGCGCTTTACCTACCACGGCTTCAGGTACGCGCAGGTCGACATACGCGGCGAGGCCCGCCTTAAATCCATCAAGGCGCGGTTCGTTCATTCAGCGTTCGACCGCGCGGGATCGCTTGAAACTTCGGATGGAACTTTCGCCGCACTCCAGGACGCGACGGAGCGCAGCTACCTTTCCAACTTCACCGGCATCCCGACGGACTGTCCGCACCGCGAGAAGAACGGCTGGACGGGCGACGCGCAGCTGGCGATGGAGACGGGGCTCTGGAACTTCGACGCGAAGGATTCGTATGTCCATTTCCTTCGCATGATGCTTGACGCGCAGCGTCCCAACGGAGCGGTTCCATGCATTCTTCCCTGCACGCCGAAGTTCGGCTACGGCTGGGGATCGGGTCCGGCATGGGACGCGGTTCTGTTCGAGATCCCGTGGCAGATATACCGCTTCTACGGCGACGACGCGCCAGCGCGGGAGGCGTACGACGCGATGAAGCGCTATCTCGCGTACATGTCGGCACAGGCGGACGACGATGGACTTTACGAATACGGTCTCCGCGACTGGTGCAACTGGTACAAGGACGAGCCGGGAACGCCCGTGCGTCTGACGGACAGCGCCTACGTTTATCAGTTCAACCGCCGCCTTGCGTTCTGGGCGGAACGTTTCGGGGAAAAGGACTTTGCGGCGAAATGCACGGCGGCGGCGGAACGCATCAAGGCCGCCTTCAACAAGGCGTTCTACAAAGGCGACGGACTGTACGGAGAAGGGCGTCTTACGGAACTCGCCGCGCCGCTCTTCTTCAAGGGACTTTGCGCGGACGGCGAGGAGGAGAAGGTCGCAAGGCGTCTTGCCGGGGCTGTGCGCGCGAAGAATCATTGTGCGCATTTCGGCATCCTCGGCGCGAAATGGACGCCGCGCGTCCTCGCGGAATACGGCTATGCGGACGATGCCTTCAAATTATTCGTACAGCCGAAGATGCCGGGCTGGGCGCATTGGCTCGAATCGGGACACGGAACCCTGCATGAGGCGTGGGACGACGTTTCATCTCTCAACCACATTATGTTCGGCGATCTTTCGGCTTGGGCTTACGAATACGCGGCGGGAATCGTCCCGCTGGAGCCGGGCTTTAGGAAGATCGCCTTCAGGCCGCATGTCCTGGAAGGCGTCGATTCGTTCGTCGCGACGCACAAGACGCCTTTTGGCGAAATCCGCGCCGGCTGGCGCCGCGTTGACGGGAAGGTCGAATGCATCTGCGAAACGCCAGAAGGGATCGAGGTAGTCAAATCATACGGAGGAAATGAGAATGAGCGAATCGGGCAGATTATGTTTGGGCGTTGAGAACTTCGACGAACTCGGACGGAGTCACTATAGGCACCACAGTGCCGTCGGACACCGCCCGAATGATTCTGCGGGTCGCAGAATCGTCATGCTTGGTAATATGCGCGGCGATGATGACGTTGGTATCGATTACAGCAAGCTTCATACTGATGTCTTGTGCGCTTCCGCGATTTCCGCGTTGATCTCGTCCATTGTCCACTCGCGCTCGCCTTTGGCGAACCGCTCCGCCCTGCCTCGCTCGAATATTTCCCAAAATTGCCGACCATCCAATTTGCGCTGTTCCGATGCGCCGGATGCCGGATATTCACCGATGATGAATGGAATGGTGCGTGTGCGCACAACTTGTTTGAGAAAGACGGTAAGGGCGCTCGTCATGGTGAGGCCGAGTTCGCGAAAAACCTCATCGCAGTCGCGTTTGAGGTCATCGTCAATACGTAATGTAGTTGTCATGCATGTCTCCTTGATGTCTAGTGAATGTCTCTGGCGTGTATTATATCAATTTTTTCCGTTCGAAACAAAGGCTGGCATGTTTGACTAGTCTATTAATCATTAATCTGTGAAGGAAATGACAAGTATGAACAAAAATTCAGTCATGAAATCAGGTCGGAGGCCGCATGGATGTTCCGGGAGACGTGCATTCCGCGCCGGGTGGCGGCTGTGGCTCAGGCAGAATCGCATCGGCGGACTCAAGGATTCGCTCGTCTGGCTTTTCGGCCGGTGAGAAACACGTTAAAGACGCATAAAAGGAGGTTATATGAGCATGAGAATGAAAACAGTAACGGTTCTATTTTCGTTGTGCGGCTTGTCGGCGTTTGCGCGGCCCGCGCCGCGGGCGGCCATGGCGGCGCGGCTGGCGGCCGATGAGGATGTCATTGGCATCGTCCACTGGGGGCTCAACACCTACACTGACCGCGAATGGGGCTATGGCGACGAAGACCCCGCGCTGCTGAATCCGTCGGCGTTTAATGCGGACCAGATTGTCGAGGCCTGCAAGGCGGGCGGACTCAAGGGGCTTGTCGTCGTCGCAAAGCACCATGACGGCTTCTGCCTCTGGCCGACGAAGACGACGGAGCATAACATTACCAAAACTCCGTTTTGGCGGGGAACGGGGAATGGGGAATGGGGAACAGGAAGAGACTATGTAAAGGAGATGTCCGAGGCGTGCCGCAGGGCGGGGCTGAAGTTCGGCGTCTACTGCTCGCCCTGGGATCGCAACAGCGCCGATTACGCGACCGGGAAGTACGTCGAAACCTACCATGCACAGCTGAAGGAGCTGTTGGACGGACGGTACGGCGACGTTTTCGAAATGTGGTTCGACGGTGCCAACGGCGGCGACGGCTACTACGGCGGGGCAAGGGAAAGACGCAAGATCGGCGCGGACTACTACCGCTTCGGAGAAGCGTTCAAGTTCGTTCGCGAACTTCAGCCGAACGTGACTATTTTCGCAGGCGAGCGCGACGATTCCGATTTGAGATGGTGCGGCAACGAACGCGGGTTCGTTTCCGACGACTCGCGCGCGACGGTTGTCCGCACGGGCGGCTTCTGCGACGGTAAATTCGGCAATCCCGACTACGTGCCCATGCGCAACGCCGGTTCGCCGGACGGAGAATACTTCCGCGTGAACGAAGCGGATTTCCCGCTCCGTCGCGGCTGGTTCTACCATGAAAGCGAGCGCGGCACGACGAAATCGGGCGCGTATCTCGCGCGGCTCTACGTCGGGACGGTCGGCAACGGCGGCACGATGAACATCGGCGTCGCGCCCACGAAGGACGGCGTTCTCGACGCGGACGATGTGAAGGCGCTCAGGGACTTCGGCGAATTGCGCAAGGCGCTTTTCGAGCATGAAGCGAATGACGGCGAGAAGTTCAATGTCGTCGTCATGCGCGAAGACGTCACCAATGGCGAGCTCGTGGACGAGTGGGAGTTCGTTGCGGACGGCAAGGCGATTCTGCGCGGCAAGTCGATTGGCATCAAACGCATACGGCTCCTTAAAGAGCCAGTCGCTGCCAAAGGCTGCGAGGTCAGAGTGTTGTGCGGCGTAGGTGCGCCGAAGGTTTCGTACGCGCTCTATTGCGCCGATCAGGCGGTCATCGATGCGATCCTGGATGCGAAAGGCGATGACGGCGAGACTGATACTGCAAAGTGGATGACGAAGGGCGTTTCCGCCAAGCGCGAGTTTTTCGTGTCTCCCGCCGGAAACGACGCATCGGACGGCTTGGCCTCGCATCCGCGCGGCGAACAGCCCGGTGGCGAGAGCAACAGGGGCATGACGTAGAAAATCTCCCGGAGTTTGCGCCATTTTGCCATTGACTAAATATAGGGTTAAATGATATAACTGTCCAAGAACTGGAGATAGTCATGTTTGTAGGATGATTAGAAGATCTGTGATGAGAAAAACAAGTGACAGTGCAGGCCCATGGTGGGTCGGCTGGGAGTCCATAAGGGCGAACTGGCTGCCGATGGTCGTCCTGTGGATGCTTGCGGCGGCATTGGTTGCCGGCTACACATGCGTGCCGTGCGTAAAGGCGGCGCTGCAGCCCGTCTTCGATTTCCAGACCGGCGGAGGGTGGAAGGCGGCGGTACTCAACCGTATCGCCTTCTGCGGATTTCTCCCCGGCGTGTTTCTGCTTACTGTCCGATCGATAAGACCGCCGCGTCCATTCTTGACCGTCTTCGCCAACTGCGTGTGGATGGGTGCGTGGGGCGTTGCGAGCAATGCGTTCTTCACGCTGCAGGCGCAGATGTTCGGTTCGGGGCACGACATCGCGACTCTCGCCGTAAAGGTGCTTGTCGACAAGTGCGTGT
>CAMOCC010000082.1 GCA_946610035.1 uncultured Verrucomicrobiota bacterium | reverse complement strand
AGCGTGTCGATGAACTCGCCGTTCGGCCCGACCGTCTCGAGGAGCGCCTTGAACTCCGGGTGGATGAAGTACTTCACGAGCCTCTCCACGGACTCCGTGATCTGCTCGTCGAGCACCTTGTCGTCCGACACCTGCTTGAGGACGTTCGCGACGTTGATGAGTATCATCGTGAGGGAGTGCCCCTGCGCCTCGACCGCTGGCTCGAACTTCGACGGCATCCACTTCTTCGGGTTGGAGGTGAACTTGCGGATCCGCTTGAAGAGCTCCAGCGCCTTCCCGGCCCACGACTCGTCCCCGCTTGCGAGCGAGTATTCGGCGTATGCCATCGCGGCGAAGCACTCGGAGAAGACATAGCGGCGCTTCCTGAGCCCGACGCCCTCCGCGGTCACTTCGAAGAACGCGCGCCCGTCCTTGTCGAAGCAGTGGCCCTCGAGGAACTCGCAGCAGCTCCTGGAGGCCTCGAGCCACTTCGCGTTCTTCCTGACGTGGTTGTAGGCGTACGCCGCCATCCACCCGAAGCGGCCCTGGAACCACACGGACTTCGTGGAGTCCATGAGCGAGCCGTCCCTGTCGAGGCACGTGTAGACGCCGCCGTTCTTGCGGTCCCACCCGTGCTTCATCCAGAACGGCATGACGTTCGTCAGCAGTTCATTCCTGTATGTTTCGTTCCATTTCTGCCAGTAGGCGCTCTTCATTTGCTTTCCCCTCTTTTTTCGTTCGAGCACATTAGTTGCAACGGTCTCCAACCCCGGCCGGTCGCACGTCTCCCCTGCGAAACCTGCCGCTCGGCAATTGCTAGTATACCATATTTCCATGTGCCAATGTGAAAACTTTTGTGAATTAGTAAAGCAGTTTTCAATTCCAAGGACGACAACCGCACCCTTTGCACTCAAAATGCGCGGTAAATTCAAGACTTTGTGGCCAATGTCAAAAAGCCCTCAAACTTGGACATGACGATTTGCCGGCATTGCAACACCGCTGCCGCCCCTCGGGGACACCTCGCGACGGAAACATGAGGAGTCGCCCGAAAAGCGCGAAGCCCCGCTCGGTCGAACCGAACGGGGCTTATTGACGCAGCAAAGGCCGCCCATGCCAGTTTTACACTGCGCCTGCGGCGCGACGACGCGTCGACGTCGGCGGTTTCTATGAATTCCGCCAGGAGCCGTCTACTGCGGGGGCGATCTCGTCTGTGACGGCGATTGTCGGCTTGAAGGTCGTGCAGCCTATCGTCGCCAGCGCAGCGCTCAGGCGCGAGAACTGCTCCTCGTCCTCGTAGGTGCCGACAATCGCCCCGCCGGACCCCGCGAACTTCGCGCTCGCGCCGGAGGTGCGTGCCGTCATGACCATGTTGCGGTTCAGCTCCGCCACGTTGAAGATTCGGTCCCTAAGATCGAAATTGGCATTGACGAGAGCGGGTATCTTCTCCTTCTCGCCGGCGAGAAGCGCGTCGCGCCCCTGCTGGGCGATATCCGCGAATTCGCCCATGGCAGACACTATGTCCGGCTTCTTCTCCTCGAAAAGCCGCTTCACCTTCTTGTGCGCCTTGCCGCTCTCCTCGGCGCGGTTCGGATCGAACGCAACGTATATGTTCGGCAGCAGCGCGGGATCGAGCCGCTCATACCTGCCGAAGTTGTTGGCCTCGACGAAGGGCTTCTCGAAGTCCATGAAGACGAGCCCGTTGTACATCTGTATTACGCGGTCCTGGAAGCCGCAGTTTATGCCAAGCTCAAGCTTCTCCGCCTCCAGGCATATCGTGGGAGTGTATTCGAGCGGAATCTCCACCCCGTAGAACTTCATCAGCGCCTTGAGCATCGCCGAGCATATCGCCGAGGACCCGGAGAGTCCCACCAGCCGCGGGATGTTCGTCCTGTACTCTGCGGTGAAGTTCCTCCTAGGAAGCTGAATCCCACGGTCGAAGCAGTACTCGAAGAACAGCTTGGCGACGGCCTTGAGCATGCGTATCCCGCCATAGTACCCGTAGAGGCGGATGTCCCGCACCAGGTTCTCGGGCGAATCGAACATCGCATCGTCCACCTCGCCCGGGACGAACCGCATCTTCGCGGACTCGGTCAGCGTCAATTCGACGCGGTACTCGGAGAAGGCGAAGGAGAGGGTCTTGCCAAAATAGCCATCGGAGGGATTGCCGAGGAAGCCCGCCCGAGGGAAAGAACATGTCTTAATCGATTCCATTGAAAGCCTCCAATGCCTTGAAATAGCCTTGCGGATTGCCTATGTCCTGACGCTTGCCGGGATAGACGTATCCGTATACGGGCTCCTCCGACATCATGCGTCTAATCGCGTCCGTCAACTGTATCTCGCCGCCGACGCCCGCCTCTTGATCCCGAAGGTAGCGGAATATCTTCGGACTCAGCAGATAGCGCCCCGCAACGACATAGTTGCTCGGCGCATCCTCCATCCTGGGCTTCTCCACGATGTCGGAGAGAAGGAAGTGCGAAGCGCCGTCCGGACAGTCCGCCCGCCCGACTTTCGAGGAATCGGCCGGCTTGAGGACGCCATAGCGGCTCACGCGCTCCATGGGGACTGTTTCACACCCGATGACGCTGGCGTTGCCGTGCGCACGCGACACGGCGCACATCGCCGCAGACGCATTGCCCCCGCTGACGAGCGCATCGCCCAGGAGGATCAGTACGGGATCGGCCTCGCCCTCAAACGCCCCCGCCGCCTGCAAAACGGCATGCCCGAGTCCGTGCTGCTCAAGCTGATCGACCCATGCGATGCGCACCCGCGCAGGCTCCATTTCGAACCAACGCTTCAGAAGCGGCTTCTCCGGCGAGGTCACGACAACCACCTCGTCAACCCCCGCCTCGGCGGCCTCGTCTACAATCCGCGCTATCGCAGGCCTCGTCCCTATAGGAAGCATCTCCTTCGGGATGAGCTTGGTGAACGGGGCGAACCTCGTCCCGTGTCCCGCAGCTGGTATCAGCGCCTTCACTTTCCCATCTCCTTTCCTCTGAAATATGCCATCGTCTTCTACAGTTCCTCCCGCAGCGGGGCTTTCGGCTCCAAGCCGAGTTGGTCCTTAGCAGGTGCAATGTCGGACTTGCGGCGCCGTAAACAGGGCAACCCTGCCGTTGGACCCTATCAGTGCGTCGATAACCAACTCAACATCCTTTCGTTTGTTGCCACCAAAGCACACATCGCTGCTTTTCAGGCGATAACGGTATTCTACCATTTTCCTTCCGCCATAGTCAACTCACTTTGCGAGAAGTCTTCTCAAAAGGCTACCTCTCCCCCTCTCCACCTCTACACGGCTATCATTCTTAACCTTAACCTCTTCCCATTCTACCCGTTCTACATGTTCTACACGGTTCAAATATTTTCCGTGTATTCAGTGTATTCCGTGTTTCAGATTTCTCTGCGCCCCTGCGCCTCTATTGCTTTCGCTGCTGGGAGTTTTGGAGTTCTGGAGAATCGTATTTTTGAGATTTTCTCCCAAACTCCGAGACTCACGATAGCGAAAGCAACCGTCAAAGTCACCCTCGTTTACATTCCCGTTCTCGCCGCGACGTCCCCTGCGTACCAACTTCAAACTCACCACAAACTATGGACGGCACAATGACCGACTGTTCTTCGCCAAGCATGTCCGCAATATATCGATTGCCGTCAAAAAGCGAGATGACAGCATTCGTGTCAAGGACAATTGGCCCATTTCATCTCCTCGTCAATGACGCGCTGCTCGGACACAACGGCGCTCAGTCGCTCCGCCTCGCCCTTGCGCGACTGAACAGCAAGCAGCAAGGCCAAGGCGGCCTTGCCATATCGCTTGCAGGGGGTTGCGTCGCTCCGCGACGCAACGAGGAAAGGGAATGGAGCAGTCGGCAAAGCAAGATTCGATGCTGCTGAAACCTCCTGATTTGACCCGCCTCGCAAGGAGCTTTCACCTGCTTCACAGATAGCAGAGAGGCAGTTGGAGCATTCCTCATAGGCCTTGGGAAGAACCTTGCACCCACCTCCCGAGCTACCCACCATGTACCTCGGGAGGTCGGCACAAGTGTACTTTACATGTTTTTCGGAGACGAAGTTTGTGATTTTGGTCAAAATTTTCCACCTCTTTCAGCCCGAAAATGGTATACTGTACGGTGTCGAATTGACAGAGGGTGGCGGAGTCCGACGGCAGTCCCGCGCATGGGCGGGATGACGGTGATTCGGGAGTGTCCTCAAATGGATTTCTACGATGTCCGGCGAAGAGAATGACAATGAAATCGCGGCGACGAGTCGCGTATGGTGTGTGCTGCACGTGAAGCCTCGCACCGAGAAGAAGGTGGACGACATACTCGCGCACAGCAAGTGCTGGCACTACCTCCCGCTGTACAAGAAGGTACGCAAGGCCAACAGGCGCAAGATCGTGACGATGCTGCCACTCTTCCCCGGATACGTCTTCGCCCGCCTGAATTCGGACGAGCGATTCGCCGTGCGCAAGACGGACAAGATCGCCAACATCATATTCGATCCGAATCCGCGCAAAACCATCCACCAGCTAAGGCAGCTAAGGCGGGTGCTCAAGGGTGCGCCGAGGATCAGGACGGCGAAGCTCTTCACCGCCGGGGAGCGGGTGCGTGTGACGGAAGGCCCCTTCATGAACTCTGAGGGCATAATCTTCCGAGACCAGGGGAAGACCTCGCTCGCACTCAACATGAACATCCTGGGTCAGTCCGTAATCGTCAACATCGATCCGAACATCTGCGTGAGAGTAGGCACTGATAGGTCCGCATAGCTTCCCTGGAAACGAAAAAGCGCCGGGAAGCCCCGACGCTCTCTCTTTGCTGCTCCGCATGGCGGAGGGTGAGGGATTCGAACCCCCGGAAGACTTGCGCCCTCAACGGTTTTCAAGACCGCCGCGTTCAACCACTCCGCCAACCCTCCTTACAAATGTAAAATGGAAAATGAAAATTTGTGGAATTACGAAAACTATTTCTTCTTTGCTAGCGCCGGATTGACCGGCGTCGTCTTTACGAGATCGACAATCTTCTGCGTGACCTCGGGATTCGACTTCAGGTACTCGATGGTCGCGAGCGAACCCTGGGCGAGCTGCTCGTCGCCGAAGCTGAGCCAGCTGCCGCGCTTCTCGATTATGCCGCGCGCAAGGCCCGCGTCGAGGACGGACCCCTCGTACGAGATTCCGCACGTGTAGAGGATGTCGAACTCCGCCTCCGTGAAGGGAGGCGCGACCTTGTTCTTCACGACCTTCACGCGCGTCCTGTTGCCGACGACCTGTCCGGCCGCGTTCTTTATCGCACCGATCCTCTGCACCTGGAGGCGGACGGATGCGTAGAACTTCAATGCCTTGCCGCCGGGCGTCGTCTCGGGGTTCCCGAACATGACGCCGATCTTCTCGCGGACCTGGTTCGTGAATATGCAAAGGGTCTTCGTGGTGGCGAGGACGCTCGTGAGCTTCCTCATCGCCTGGGACATGAGACGCGCCTGGAGGCCCATGTGGCTGTCGCCCATGTTGCCGTCGATTTCGGCCTGCGGCGTGAGCGCCGCGACGGAGTCGACGACGATGACGTCGAGGGCACCCGACTTGCAGAGCTGCTCGCAGATCGTAAGCGCCTCCTCGCCGCTGTTGGGCTGGGAGACGATCAGATTGTCGAGGTCGACGCCGATCTTCTTCGCATAGCCGGGGTCGAGCGCGTGCTCGGCGTCGATGAACGCCGCGACGCCGCCGGCCTTCTGGGCGTTCGCGACGACGTGGAGCGCGAGCGTCGTCTTGCCGGAGGACTCCTGTCCGTAGCACTCCACGATTCGTCCGCGCGGAAGCCCCCCGACGCCGAGAGCCACATCGAGCGAGAGCGCCCCCGTCGAGATGACGGGGATGTCCTCGATCTCCCGGTCGCCGAGACGCATGATGGACATCTCGCCGAACTCCTTCTTGATCTGGCTCATCACCGCATCAAGCGCAGTGTTGCCGGTCGTCTTCCTAGTCTCTTTTGCTGCAGATTCCTTGGCCATGGTGTGTCAATGTTTGAACTGTATTGTTACTCGCTGATCGGCTTCTCCCCGTCCTTCGCCTCGGCCTTCCAGAAGAAGGCGGGCGTCGTCGTGACTATGTTCGTCGTCCACTCGGGCGTCGCGTCGGCTGCGGCCTGCTCCCACGCGCCCGTGACCGTGAAGCCGGACATGAGATCGCTCGTGTAGACGAGGCGGTACCAGCAGTACGGAACGCGGTTCGTGATGACGAGCTCCCAGCCAGCCTCAGTCTCGGTGATGGACTTGAACGCAATCGGCGCCGGTGAAACCGTCTCGGTAGTGGGGCCTTCCGGGTCGGGATCGTCGGGATTGTCGGGGTCGTCGGGGTCCGGATTGTCGGGGTCGTCCGGATCGACAGGTCCCGGAGCCGGGCCCCAGATGAGCGTCGTTCCGTCCGTATGGACGAGTCCCGTCGCATTGTTGGCGTCGTGCGTGAACTTGGCGGCGCTTGCGGACGCGGCATCGCCCGAAAGCGTCGTGGTGCCGAATTGCGTCTCGCTGGCGTCGATGCCCTCGGTGTAGCCTACGGACCCCGTAAGCTCGCCGACAAGCGTCAAGGCGCTCAAATCGTTGACGAGGAGGTTGCAGACGGCGCCCCCGGCCGTGTTGTTGGTTATCACGAGGTCGCCCTTGATATCGACTGTCGCACCGTTGCCGATGTAGATGCCGCCGGCCTGGCTGGACGAGCACCCCGTCACCGTGCCGCCGTTGAGATGGGCCTCGGCGGTACCAGTCTCGCCCCCCGTCTCGGAGAAGCCACTGACCGCAATCGCGCCGGCCGTGATGCCATCGCCCAACTCCCTTTGGTAGGAATTGCTGCAACCCGTGACGGATGCGCCGGAGTTCATCGTGAACTTGCCGCCCCAGACGACTACGGGGGCGACGAAGGAGGCGTCGTAGCCCGTAACGATCTCAATCGCCGCGCCCGAGTCGAGCGTCAACTCCGACCTGTAGGCGTCTATGACGCGCCCCGTGCCGCCGCTCACCGTGACGTTCTTGACGGTGAACGTCGCATTCGAAACCGCGAAGCACGCAGTCCCCGCGCCGGAGCGCGTAAGCGTGTACCCTGCGCCGTCCAGGGTGACGGTCCCGTTCGTAACCGCCACGGATTCAGTGAAGTCCGCATCCGCAAGGAGCGTAATAGTCGCCGTCCCCTCCGCAGCATTGAACGCATCGGAAAGGGTCCTGTAGAACTTGTCCGTAACCTTCGCAACCGCCTCGGACTCGTCCACGGGGGCGGCAGCGGGAGGTTCGGCGGACCACACCAGCGTCGAGCCGGAGACTCCGGCGTAAAGGTCGGGATCAGCCTCGTTGAGGAACAGAGCGCAGGCCTGCAGGGCAACGCTGTCGCCAACGCCGGATTTTACGGACGCAAATGCGCAACCTTCATACACCTTGGCTCCGGTTCCGCAGACGCCAATCCCGCCGGAGCCCTCGAGCGGCCCGGCAAGGACGAGATTCGACGTGCCGGCGGCGAGGCATATGTCGTTGCTGGAGCCCGTGCCGCCCTTGTTGTCCGCGGCAGTGGCGGAACCCGAGACATTGACCGTCGTCCCTCCGTTCACGTAGACTGCGCCGCCGGCATTTCCTGCGGTGCAGCCGGTGATCGCGCCGCCTTCAAAGTCGAACACCGCACCGTTTGCAAGGAACACGGTCCCGTTGCCGCCGCCGGTGGCCATGGCGCAGGAGGATATCCCGGATCCTTCCTTCATCACAAGGCGTCCCCCCTCCACATCAATAACGTGCTTCCCGTTCGCAACGCCGAAGCCCGTCAGCGCGGCACCGGAGTCGAGGGTGAACGTCGCGCCGGACTTAACCGTGACGGGAGAGGCCGCGGAGATGGCCGACCCGCCGGCAAGCGTCACATCGACAACCGTAAAGTTAACGCCGGAGGCCAGGGCGATAGCCGCATTGCCGCCGAACACGATGCGTCCGTCCCCCTCGGCGGCGGTAACGGTCCAGTTCGCGGGGGAACCGTCAAGCTCGCAGTCCTCGTTCAGCGTAACGCGGGAGCGCAGAAGCGTGACGAGGATGTCGCCGGTTTCGCCCCTGTAGTTCTTCAGCAGCTTGTCAAGGGTGCGGAAGAGCGCCGGATCGGACCCGTCCTTCGAGACGGACACGAGCGCCGTCTCCTCCGTGACCGTGGAGTCGTCCTTCCATTTGATGATTCCGCCGGCGGTTGTTCCGGCGCGGTCGTCGCCTTCGAGGCTGACGATCAGAAGGGCGGATTTCCTGGCCGTTTCCTCGTCGCACGCGTACGAGCCGAAGGCGTCGCCGCCATCGGGCGCGGCTGCGCAGTCGAGGACCATCCCGCTGAGAAGCTCGCCGACGAGCCTGAAGTTCTGGCTCGTCTCGGTCGTGACGCCGGGGAGCTCGGCCTCGACACTTCCGAAGGAGGCTACGCCGGCGACGTCGATCCTGCCCGCGCCCGAGACGTCGACGACCGTTGCGCCGACTTCCGAGACGAACACGATGTTGGTAAGCGCCGCGACGCCGTTCGTGACGGTCAGCTTGGCGCCATCGCGGAACGTGACCGCGGAGGCGTACGCATCTGCGTTGGTCGCCGTGATGGTGACGTCCTTGTCAAGGATGTACGGGCGCTTCATCACCGCGGGATGGAGGATTTCAACCGTGTCGCCTGCAACGGCCGCGTCGAGCGCGCGGTCGAGGCTGGGATACGTCGCATCGCCGATGCGCACGCGCGGAATGGTCAGCTCCACGTCGACGCCCCAGCGGTTGCCCACGTTCTCGGGCGAGGAGATGGTCCTGTCTTCGGAGGCGACCGTGGTACCGAGCGCCACGGGCCCGTCGGACGCTCCGTCAAGCTCGCCGTCGTCGGACCTCGCCCAGACGTCATACGACGCCCCGCCCTCGAGCCAGAAGAAGTAGACGCCCTTCTCGTCCGGGCGCGTCTCGGCGACAAGCCCGCCGTTCACGTCGTACACCGAAACCGTCGCATCGGAGCGTGCGTTGCCGTACGTATCCGCGACGCGTCCGGTGAGAAGCTCCTTGCCGACGGCCGTCTCGTTTGTGGTGATGTCGAAGGCGATGTCGCCGATGAAGCGGAAGTCGTACCCGTTCGAATCGTCCATCAACGCGCCCACGCTGGCAGTGTCGATCTCAGGGAGGTTGTACCATGCGTTGTCATCCCCGTCCCAGCCGAGATTGATGTGGACGTATGTCGTCTTCTCGCCGTCGACATCGGCCATCCCGTAGCCGTCCGCCACGACTGAGTGCCCGTCCGGCCAGCTGGATACCTGGCCGCTGTACTTTGCCCACCCGTAGATGCCCAGCTGGACGGGCATCTTCGCATCGAGGCTCGCCAGGATGAGATTGTTGCGCAGCGCGGAGTCCGCATTCGGACCCTTTGTCTCATCAGACCAGCTCTCGCCGTCGACGTAGAGGAAGCCGACGGGATAGCCGAACTCGGTGATGGCCGTCGCAACGCCCTCGGGCTGGGTGAATGTGCCGGTCTCGGAAAAACTCGACCCCATTACGACGCTCACGTCGTATGTGAAATGGCCAATGGCCTCGCGGGCGGACTCCGGCGTGTTCAAGTCGGGATTGCCGACCATCGCCGCCCAGTCGTAGGGCTTGGCCTGCGACATGTTGTCAGGGTCCGCAATGACGAATAAATTAGTCTCCACGTTGGCGACACTGCACAAATACCCGTTTTCACGGTATTGGGGCAGCACTGCGGGATACCGATGATAGTAGAATATCTGGGACATCGCCGTGGCACCGCAGCCGCACGGGAAATGGTTCGGCGTATAGTAGTTGTAGCAAAGGGGCGTGCCGTTCTTGCCGTCGACGGTCGTCTGGCCCCAGCGCGACTGGAGCAGGGGGCTTACGCGAATCTCGGACAGGACCTGCTCGGCTTCGTTCTCGGCGTAGGAGTTCGGCGCCGCCGCCATGAGCGTTGACGAGCGGAGAACCGTCGGGCCCCCGGACTCCTCGGCAGCCGTCGAAACGCGGGAAAGGACGGACCACTTGCGCTCAATCGCAGATGCCGCGAAGGACGCGCGTCCGGAGGAGGAAGAGGAGGCGTTGGACGCCTGACGCACAGCGGAGGCGGAATTGCTGCGCGCCTTGACGGCACGCTTGCGAAGGAAGGCGTCGAGCTTCAGTATGTCCATGAGCGGGCCGTCCTCGGCGGGAGCGGACTCGGTGAACGCAATGACCGGCTCCAGGGCGTCGTCGCCGGCTACGAACACCGTCCCGCCGCCCTCCATGCGCACTGCGTGCAACGCAACCTCGCCGTTGACCCCTATGCTGCGCACGCTGGAGACGTCCGTCCCGATCTTGGCGCCCGTGGTCTTTGCCGACCTCGACCACGTCTTCGCAACCCGGATCGCCTCGAGATTCGACACGGTAGCGGCCCGCGCCTGAACCGCAAGCGCGAGCACCAGAAACAGTGCAACTCTACTTCTCATAGACCTTCTCCCATTCGAGTATAGTAGATTATATCAAAAAAAGCGGACGCTGTGTAAACTTTGTGAGGGAGGTGAGAAGACAGAGTGAATGCGACTGCCCGCGAAGCGGGGAGTCGCATTCACT
>CAMOCC010000081.1 GCA_946610035.1 uncultured Verrucomicrobiota bacterium | reverse complement strand
AGTGAATGCGACTCCCCGCTTCGCGGGCAGTCGCATTCACTCTGTCTTCTCACCCGGGAAGCTGCCTTTTTCAACCTTTTAGCACAATGGGGGCGAAAAATGATATAATATTCGCCCTCTATGGCTAAGAAAGATTCATCGAAGGATAACGGGGCGGACAAGGTGCCGCCCAGCATGTTCGACAACCTCGACTTGTTTTCGTACGGCGGCGACGCGGCGGCGCCGGCTGAGGAAGCACCCGCTAAAGAGGCGGCTGCGGCGTCCGCGCCCGCGGCGCCGGTCAAGACGCCCGACACGAAGGGGCTTACGGGGACGGGCCCGATGAGGGACCTGTTCGACTTCAATTTCCGACAGTATTCGGCTTATGTGATCTGCTCGCGCGCGATTCCCGCCGTCGAGGACGGCCTGAAGCCCGTCCAGAGGCGCATCATGCACTCGCTCTGGGAGAAGGACGACGGCAGGTACACGAAGGTCGCGAACATCGTCGGCCACGCGATGCAGTACCACCCCCACGGCGACGCCTCCATAGGCGACGCGATATGCGTTCTCGCCAACAAGCTCTGGGGCGAGGGGAAGGGCTACCTGATCGACGGACAGGGCAACTACGGTTCCCTCTACACGGGGATGCCGCACGCCGCGACCAGGTACATCGAGTGCCGCCTGACGGAACTCGCCCGCAAGGAGGTCTTCAACAAGAAAACGACGACGTTCGTCCCCAACTACGACGGCAGGAAGGAGGAGCCGGTCTACCTCCCCGCGAAGATTCCGCTGCTCCTCATGCTCGGCGCGGACGGCATCGCCGTCGGCCTTTCCACCTCCATACTCCCGCACAACTTCATAGAGCTTCTGGAGGCTGAGATCGCGGCGATCCAGAAGAAGCCGTTCAAACTGGTCCCGGACTTCCAGCTCGGCGGCATAATGGACGCCTCCGACTACCAGGACGGGCTCGGCAAGGTGAAGGTCCGCGCGAGGATCGCGAAGGAGGACAGGAACAAGCTCGTCATCACGGAGCTGCCGTGGGGCGAGACGACGGATTCGCTCTCCGAGTCGATAGAGGACGCCATCAAGAAGAAGAAGGTTCCCGTGAGGAAGATACACGACCTCACGGGGGAGAAGGTCCGCATCGAACTCGAGCTCCAGGCGGGTGCGAGCCAGGAGAAGACGATAGTCGCCCTCTACGCGTTCACGACGTGCGAGAAGTCGCTTTCGTCGCGTCCGATCGTCCTCGAGGGCGGCAGGCCGAAGCTCATGAGCGTGTCGGAGATACTGAAGAAGAACGCCGAGCGCCTGACGGAGCTGACGAGGCGCGAACAGGAGATACGCCTCGGCGAGCTGGACGACCTCTTCCACGCGCGCACGCTCGACCGCATCTTCATCGAGGAGCGGATATACAAGCGCATCGAGCAGGAGAAGACGATGGAGGGCGTGAAGGAGGCCATCGTAACGGGCTTCAAGCCCTTCCTGAAGGAGCTTCGCCACGGCATCACGGACGACGACATCGAGAGGCTCCTCAAGCTGCAGATCCGCCGCATCTCCCAGTTCGACATCGACAAGAACCGCGAGGAGATAGACGGGATCCTCAAGGAGGAGGCGCAGGTAAGGGACAACATCGAGCATCTGAGGGCCTTTGTCGTCAAGTACCTCAAGGGCCTCGTCAAGGAGTACGCGAAGAGGTATCCGCGCTGCACGGAGGTCATGGACGGCGCCTTCAAGGAGGTGGACGTAAGGGCCATCACCGCGAGCGAGCTCACGATCAGGTGGGACAAGGAGAACCACTACGTCGGCTCCGGGATCCGCGGCGGGGACGAGCTCTTCAAGTGCTCTTCGCTCGACGAACTCATACTCGTGTGGAAGGACGGCAGGTTCCGCAAGGTCCAGCCGGAGGACAAGATATTCGTCGACAAGGACCTCCTCGCCGTCATGCGGTACAACCAGGAGAAGGACCGCGACGAGCTGGACTTCACGTGCGTCTACGAGGAGGGCGGCTACGGCTTCAGCTACATAAAGCGCTTCCGCTTCGGCGGACTCATCCGCAACAAGGACTACCGCCTCGCGCCGGAGAAGCCGAAGTCGAAGATACTCCTCCTGCAGAAGGGCTGTCCGGACGTCCTGTACGTGAAGTTCAAGCCCGCGAAGGGGCAGAAGATACACCAGCAGCACTTCCTCCCGAAGGAGCAGGTGGACCGCATCAACCGCGAGACGGGCAAGACCGAGAAGAAGGACGTGGTGGAGATACGCTCCGCGACGACGAAGGGCAAGCAGCTGACGACGAAGCCCATAGCGAAGGTCTCGGGTTCTAAGGGCTCGTGGTGGGACGATTCCGAGCCGCCGTCCAAGGGCGTGCTGGACTGATTTCCGGAAGGGGCGTGCGACATGGCGGAAGTGAAGTTCACGGGCGTCGGCAAGACATACGCGAAGGGGGACCGCCCCGCGGTCGCGGACTTCAACCTGACCGTCCGCGACGGCGAGTTCCTCGTCCTGGTGGGTCCGTCGGGCTGCGGCAAGTCGACGACGCTTCGCATGGTGGCGGGGCTTGAGCTCCCGACGGGCGGGAGGATCGAGATCGGCGGACGGGACGTGACGAACCTCCCTCCGAAGGACCGCGACATCGCGATGGTCTTCCAGAACTACGCGCTCTACCCCCACATGACCGTGAAGGAGAACCTCTCGTTCGCGCTGAAGCTGCGCCGCTACGCGAAGGGCGAGATAGAGCGCCGCGTGGCGGCCGCCGCGGAATCCCTGGGGCTCACGCCGTACCTGAAGCGCCTGCCGAAGGCGCTGTCCGGCGGGCAGCGCCAGCGCGTCGCGCTCGGGCGCGCGATAGTGCGCGAGCCGTCCGTCTTCCTCTTCGACGAGCCGCTTTCCAACCTTGACGCGAAGATGCGCGTCGAGATGCGGGCGGAGATAATCCGCCTCCACAACCGGCTGGGCGCGACGATGATATACGTGACGCACGACCAGACGGAGGCGATGACGATGGGCGAGCGGATCGTCGTGATGTCCGAAGGCCGCATCCAGCAGGTCGCGCCGCCGCTCGAGATATACGAGCGTCCGGCGAATCCGTTCGTCGCGGGCTTCATAGGGACGCCGCCGATGAACCTCTTCCCGACGGGGACGCTCTCGCCGTTGAGGACGGTCGGGCTCAGGCCGGAGCACCTGAAGCTGGAGAGGTCGACGGACGCGGGGCGCCTCATCGCGAAGGTCGACTTCCTGGAGCCGCTCGGGAGCGAGACGCTCGTGCACGTTGTCCTGAAGGCGCTGGACTTCCGTGCCATAGCGCGAATACCGGGCTTCTCGGACCTGAAGCCCGGAGAGTCCGTCGCGATAGTCCCCGACATGTCGCGCGCGGTCGAGTTCTGAGTCGGGAAGACGATTCAACAACTGCAACAACACAGGAGGATACCATGGCGGGTGAATACCAGTTCAGCTTGATAGACGTCACGAAGCAGGCGGGCACGAAGACGATTCTGAAGGACGTAAACCTGTCCTTCTTCTACGGGGCGCACATCGGCGTCATCGGCGCGAACGGCGCGGGCAAGTCCTCGCTCCTCAAGATACTTGCGGGGCTTGACACGGACCTCATGGGCACCGTGCAGGTCGCGAAGGGGACGAAGGTCGGCTACCTCCCGCAGGAGCCGCAGCTCGACGACTCGAAGACGGTCCTCGAGACGGTGATGGAGGGCGTCGCCGACGCGCAGGCGATGGTGACGCGCTACGAGGACCTCTGCTGCGAACTGGACGACCCGAAGGCGGCGGCCGAGATGGAGAGGCTTCAGGCGATCATCGACCAGAACGACTACTGGAACCTGGAGAACCTCGTGGAGCGCAGGATGGCGGACCTCGGATGCCCCGACGGCGCGAAGTCCGTGTCAGTCCTCTCCGGCGGCGAGCGCCGCCGCGTCGCGATTGCGCGGCTGCTGCTCTCCAACCCCGACGTGCTGCTCATGGACGAGCCTACGAACCATCTCGACGCGGAGACGACGTTCCGCCTCGAGGCGTACCTCAAGGAGTTCAAGGGGACGCTCATCGTGGTCACCCACGACCGCTACTTCCTCTCGGACGTCACGGACTGGATCCTCGAGCTCGACCACGGCATTTGCTACCCCTACAAGGGCAACTATGAGGAGTGGCTGAAGCAGAAGGAGGCGATGCTCGCGCGCGAGGCGAAGGTCGAGAAGTCGCGCCAGAAGCTCCTGGAGAACGAACTCAAGTGGATCCAGACGAACCCGTCCGGACGCCATGCGAAGGCCAAGGCCCGCGTCGAGCGCTACGAGGAGCTGCAGAAGCAGGAGGTCAACACGCGCGAGGACGACCTCGTCATCCGCATCCCGCCGGGTCCGAGGCTCGGCAACCTCGTCGTCCGCGCGGAGCACGTCAAGATGGCGTTCGGCGACCAGGTCCTCTACGAAGACCTCAACTTCGACCTTCCGCGCGGCGGCATAGTGGGCGTGATCGGCGCGAACGGCGCGGGGAAGACGACACTCTTCAGGCTCATCACGGGGCAGCTCAAGCCCGTGGCGGGGACGTTCACAGTCGGCGAGACGGTGAAGCTCAGCTACGTCGACCAGACGAGGAGCGAGCTCAAGGACGACGAGACCGTGTACGAGGCGATCACGGGCGGCGGCGAATTCGTCCGCCTCGCCGGCACCTCGATGATGAACGGCCGCGCCTACTGCTCGCGGTTCAACTTCCGCGGACCCGAACAGCAGAAGAAGGTGGGCGTGCTCTCCGGCGGCGAGCGCAACCGCGTCCATCTCGCGAAGCTCCTCACGAGCGGCGGCAACCTCCTCCTCCTCGACGAGCCGACGAACGACCTGGACGTTGCGACGCTCCGCTCGCTCGAAGAGGGGCTCCAGGAGTTCGGCGGCTGCGTGATGGTCGTCTCGCACGACCGCTGGTTCCTCGACCGCATCGCGACGCACATCCTCGCCTTCGAGGGCAAGGGCCGCACCACGTGGTTCGAGGGCAGCTACTCCGAATACCACGAGATGCTCGCAAAGCGCAAGTAGCCGCCCGAGCCTGCCTCCAATCACCCGGCTTGTCGTCGCCGGCGCCGGCACGGAGGGAGGCGGTGCCCCCCGCGTCCGTTGCGCTCGGCGCGGGTCGAACGGCGGCGCGTGGGCATTCCCGCAGTTGCCGTGGGCATCGGCTGACATGCCGGATGATTTGTCCGTCATATAAGCCGTTATTTTGTCCTTTTGGGCGAAATTACTGTCATTTAGCGCATATATCATCTTTCCCCAGATCTGTCAATACCCGTGAAGGCAACTGGTGTCTGGTGCTTTTTTTACAATGCAGTGCTCGTTTTTGTGATATAATTGTCGGAAATTAAAATGACAGAAAGGCTTGACTGTTATATGAAGATGAAATTCAAAGGCGAGGAAGAATACTGCACTGAGTACATGCGCTACCTGGGCGTGGCCAAGACGGCGCGCAGGAGCTATGCGGAGAGCGTCCGCCTCCTCAAGGCGAAGGGTTTCAAGGATATCTCGACGTTCAAGACGCTCAAGGCGGGCGACAAGGTCTACAGGGGCTGTCTCGACCGCACCATCATGGCCGCGGTCGTCGGCAGGAAGCCGATCGCCGAGGCGGGGCTCAAGGTCGTCGGCGGCCATACGGACGCCCCGCGCCTCGACCTCAAGCCGAAGCCCCTGTACGAGAAGGACGCCTACGTCTACTTCGACTGCCACATGTACGGCGGCATAAAGAAGTACCAGTGGCTGGTGCGTCCGCTCGCGCTCTACGGGACGATCGTCAAGAAGGACGGGACGAAGGTCGTCGTCGAGGTCGGCGACAAGCCCGAGGATCCCGTCTTCATGATATCCGACATCCTCCCGCACCTCGGCAAGGACCAGGCGAAGAAGACGCGCGACGAGTTCTTCCCGGCGGAGGACCTGGACGTCGTCGCGTGGACGACGCCGGCGAAGGCGAAGAAGGGCGACGACGGCGAGGGCGACAAGCCGAAGGCGGACAAGAAGGGCTTCGTCGAGTTCCTCAAGAAGACGTACGGCGTCACGGAGGAGGACCTCCTCTCCGCCGAGCTCGAGGTCGTCCCGGCGGGAATGCCGCGCGAGTGCGGCTTCGACCGCGCGCTCATCGCAGGGTACGGGCACGACGACCGCGTCTGCTCGTTCGCGGGGCTTCAGGCGCTTCTGGACGCCTCGTCGGAGGTGCCGGACGTGACGGCGTCGATCCTCATGTGCGACAAGGAGGAGATCGGGTCCGTGGGCGCCACGGGCATGCAGAGCTCCTTCTTCGAGAACACGGTGGCGGAGCTCATCGAGCGCCAGGAGAGGAACCCGCGCGACATAATGGTCCGCCGCGCGCTGGAGAGGAGCTCCATGCTCTCGGCGGACGTGACGGCGGCGCAGGATCCGCACTTCTCCGACGTCGACTCTACCGGCAACGGCGCGAAGTTCCACATGGGGCCGGCCGCCTCCAAGTACACGGGCGGCGCGTCGAAGAGCGGGTCGAGCGACTGCGAGCCGGAGTTCATCGCCAGGATCAGGAAGATCATGGACGACGGGGGCGTCGTCTGGCAGATGGCGGAGCTCGGCAAGGCCGAGAAGGGCGGCGGCGGGACGATCGCGCAGTACATGTCCAGGTTCGGTATGGCGGTGCTCGACTTCGGCACGCCGCTCTGGAACATGCACGCGCCGTGCGAGCTGGCGTCCAAGTTCGACTGCTGGCAGACGTACAAGGCGTACTCTGCGTACCTGAGAAGCTGAATCAACCGTGGAGTGACCAAATGAATGCCGGACCAGTCAAGGCCCTGATACTGGGCTATGGAATACGCGGGCGCGTCTACGGCGCCTACGCGAAGACGCATCCGCACGACTTCGAGATCGCGGGACTTGCGGACCCCGTGGCCGAGTTCCCGTCCGATGCGGACTGCCCGACGTGGAAGAGTTGGGAGGACGCCCTTGCTGCGGACGTCGACGCGGACGCCGTGGTCATCGCGCTTCCCGACAGGCTCCACTACAAGGCGTGCATGGCGGCGCTGGCCAAGGGCTACCACGTCCTCCTCGAAAAGCCGATCGGCTGCACGTGGGCGGAGTGCGAGGCGATCCGCGACGAGCAGATGCGCACGAAGAGGCTGGTCCTTACCGGGTACGTCCTCAGGTACGCGCCGTTCTACAAGAAGCTCCGCGAGGTGATCACCTCCGGCGAGATCGGCGAGCTCACGAGCGTCCACCACCTCGCCGCCATTTCGTACGGCAAGTCGTCGCATGCCTACTGCCGCGGCAACTGGTCCGTCGAGTCGCGCGGCACGGGGATGCTCGTCAACAAGTGCACCCACGACTTCGACCTCATCGAGTGGTGGACGAAGGGCAAGGCGTGCAAGAAGGTGTCGAGCTTCGGCTCGCTCTTCCACTGGAGGCCGGAGAACAGGCCCGAGGGCGCGGCGGACCGCTGCCAGAACTGTCCGGAGCACGTAAGGGAAGCATGTCCCTTCGACGCGTACAAGCTCTACTACGAGCGGACGGACCTCCGGTACCACTTCCCGGACGAGTCGGACGAGGCGATTCTGAAGATGATCGAGACCTCGCCGTACGGACGCTGCGTGTACGCCTGCGGGAACGATTCGGTGGACCACCAGACCGTCCTCATGGAGTACGACGGCGGGCTCACGATCATCCTCGAGATGGAGAGCTATTCTCAGCAGCGCAACCGCATCACGCACTTCTACGGGACGCGCGGGGAGATCATCGCGGACGAGGTGAAGATCGAGATCAAGCCGTTCATAGGCGACTCGACGACCATCATCCCGGCGCAGCACGGGCACCACGGCGGCGGCGACCGCGAGATAATGGCCGAGTTCGTGAAGCTCGTGCGCACCGCGTCGCCCGACCGCTATCCGAAGATCCTCGAGGCGGCGCTCGAGTCGCATCGCATAGCGTTCCTCGCCGAGCAGTCGCGCTACACCGGCAAGACGATGGACTGCGTGACGGAGAAGCCGATCTGAAGCTTCCACCAACCATAAACGACAATAAGAGAAGGGTCGAAATGAAGAAGACTGCAATGTTGATTCTCGCGGCCGCGCCGGCAGTGGCGATGGCGGGGTTGTACGGTGACGTGCCCGATGCGAAGCACGCATGGGCCGTGCACGACTGGAACAGGCCGAAGCCGGCGAAGGTCGAGGTGGACGAGAAGGGCGTGCCGTCCGACGCGGTGGTGCTCTTCGACGGGACGAAGGAGTCCTACGAGGCGAACTGGTGCAAGGACGACGGAAGCGCGCCGACGTGGAGGCTCGAGGACGGCGCGTTCACGTCCAGGGAGGGCTGGGGGCTCGGCTCCATCAGGACGAAGCGCGAGTTCGGCGACTGCCAGCTGCACATCGAGTTCAGGCATCCGGCGGACGTCAAGACGCAGGGCGGACCTCAGATGCGCGGCAATTCCGGCGTGTTCCTCATGGGCCCCGACTACGGCTACGAGGTGCAGGTCCTCGAAAGCTACTTCACGAGCCGCGACATGGAGGGCAGGCCCGGCTACGTCGACAACTACACCGACGGGCAGGCCGGGGCCGTCTACGCGGAGAACCCGCCCATGGTCAACCCGCAGCGCAAGCCGGGCGAATGGCAGGTCTACGACATCGTCTTCCACCAGCCCGTCTGGGAGGGCGGCACGCTCCTCCACCCCGGCAGCATCACCGTCTTCTTCAACGGCGTGCTCGTCCAGGACCACTGGGAGATGGAGGGCCAGACGACGCACTGCAGGCGCCGTCCGCTCAAGCCGCACCCCGTGAAGGGTCCGCTCTACCTCCAGGACCACGGCTGCCCGGTCTCGTACCGCAACATCTGGATTCGCGAGATTCCGAGCCGCTGGGACAACAAGACGCATTCCGCGATGTCCGCCGACGAGGGCGAGGTGATGAAGCTCCGCCGCGAGACGGCTGCGAAGCTCTTCGCCAGGATCGCCGACCCGAAGGCGGCGACGGCCGAGAACGTGAAGGCCCTTGGCGAGGTCGTATCGTACGCCAACGAGGGCGAATACAAGGAAGCCTTCGAGGCGGCGCTCGCCGCGTACAAGGCGAAGCACGGCGACGAGAAGGAGGTCAAGGGCGTCAACGACGCTCTCGGCGTGCTCGTCAGGAACAAGGTGATTTCAGAGGCGTCGCTGGTGAAGTGACGCCACCCCAGAACAAACAAAAGGAGAAGGAAAAAATGACAATCAGTTCAAGCAGAAGGGGCTTCCTCCGCGGCCTTGCGGGAGTCTCGGCGCTCGCCGCGGGCGGGTGCTTCACGATCGGGAAGCGCAATCCCTCCCAGAAGGTCAAGCTTGCGGCCGTCGGCGTCAACGGCAAGGGGTACAGCGACTGGACGCCGATGCTGAAGACGGGCCTTGTCGAGATGGTCGCCTTCTGCGACTGCGACGAGGCGCAGTACAAGGCGGCGATGGGCAAGGTGAAGGACGACCTCCCCGGTCTCGACCTCTCGGGCGTTCCGTTCTACACCGACTACCGCAAGCTCCTGGACGACGCCGACAAGCTCGGCATCGAGGCGATGACGATCTCCACGCCCGACCACGTCCACGCCCCCGTCGCGGTCCAGGCGATGAAGAAGGGCATACACGTCTTTGTGCAGAAGCCGCTCGTGCGCACTCTTTGGGAGCTCGACTACTTCAACCGCACGGCCAGGGAGAACGGCGTCATCGTCCAGATGGGCAACCAGGGCTCGTCGCTCGACTCGATGCGCCGCTGCACCGAGGTCGTCCAGAGCGGCATCCTCGGCGACGTCAGGGAGGTCCACGTCTGGACGAACCGCCCCGTGTGGCCGCAGGGCGAGGGCGTCGCGAAGTGGGTCAAGAGCCACCCGAACGGCGACCCGATCCGCCCCGGGCTCAACTGGGACGCCTTCCTCGCGACGGCCAAGGAGCGTCCGTTCCTCGACAAGTACCCGGACGACGCGGACGTCTACGATCCGTGGAAGCTCGGCAAGAACGTCTACCACACGTTTACGTGGCGCGGCTTCTTCGACTTCGGCGCGGGCGCCTTCGGCGACATGGCCTGCCACACGATGAACCTCGCGTTCCGCGGCCTTGAGCTCGGCGGCGTCTCCGACGCGACGCTCGACACGATCGAGTCGAAGAACGACGTGGCGTATCCGCTCAAGTCCGTCGTCAGGCTCACCTACAAGGAGCGCCAGTCGAAGATCCGCAAGGGCAAGACGCTTCCGGCCGTCACGCTCTACTGGTACGACGGCGGCGTGAAGCCGGACGCGGAGATCATGCCGAAGTGGGCCGCCAAGCACGAGGGCAAGGTGCCCAACACGGGCTGCTACATCATCGGCTCGAAGGGCGCGGTCCTCATGCAGGACGACTACGGCGGGAAGTGCGCCATCGCGCTCGACGTCGACACCGAGTTCAAGGACGTGTTCGAGCACGAGGCCGCCAAGGCGGTGGAGCGCGCGATTCCGTTCTGCGGCTCCGCTTCCGACGCGGGCGACGGCAAGTCGACGGTCGAGATGAAGGGCTTCGCCGAGGGACACTACGGCGAGTTCATCAACGCGATCTTCGGCAACGGGCCGTACTACAAGCAGACGCACTCGCGCTGCTTCTCTGACATCGAGTACTGCATTCCGCAGATGGAGGGCATCCTCGTCGGCTGCGTCGCGCAGCAGGTATGCAACCCCGGCGACACGATCAAGTGGAACTCCTCGCTCCAGCAGTTCGACCGCGCCGATGCGAACAGGCTCATCAAGCCCTACATCCGCAAGGGCTTCGAGTTCTGACGCCATCCCGCACGGCGGGAATGGATGCAGGCGGACGTCAATCGCGTCCGCCTGCACTTTTTTTGGGTGAGAAGACAGAGTGAATGCGACTGCCCGCGAAGCGGGGAGTCGCATTCAC
>CAMOCC010000080.1 GCA_946610035.1 uncultured Verrucomicrobiota bacterium | reverse complement strand
CAGGACCGCTTCCCGGTCGGCTCGAAGGTCAAGGGCAAGGTCCGCAACTTCACGGCCTACGGCGCGTTCGTCGAGCTCGAGGAGGGCATCGACGGCATGATCCACGTCAGCGACATGAGCTGGACGCGCAAGATCAACCATCCGTCGGAGTGCCTCCAGAAGGGCCAGGAGGTCGAGGCGGTCGTCCTCGACGTCAACCCGAAGGAACAGCGCATCTCCCTCGGCCTCAAGCAGGCCCAGACCGATCCGTGGGCGGAGATCGCCGCGAAGTACCCGGTCGGCAGCGTGGTCAAGGGCAAGGTCTCCAAGATCGCCTCGTTCGGCGCCTTCATCGAGCTCGAGGACGGCGTGGACGGTCTCGTCCACATCTCCCAGATCTCCGACCAGCGCATCGAGAAGGTCAAGGACGCGCTCGACGTCGGCCAGGAGGTCGAGGCCCGCGTGGTCAAGGTGGATCGCGGCGAGCGCCGCATCGGCCTCTCGATCCGCGCCATGAGCATGAGCGACGACGAGCTTCGCGCCCTCGAGGCGGAGGCCGCCGGAACGACTCCGGAACCCGTCTCGGCGAAGACAGCGGGCAGCGAGGACCTCGGCGGGCTCTCCGCCGCGTTCGACAACGCGTTCGCGTCGTCCGAATGGACGCCCGGCAACTAATCAACCTCAAACGAAAGGAACACGAAAATGTCCAGAGTTTGTGAAATTTGCGGCAAGGGTCCGTCGGTCGGCAACGTCGTCGTCCGCAAGGGCTCGCCGAAGTACAAAGGCGGCATCGGTCTCCACACGACCGGCATCACGAAGCGTCGCTTCCTTCCGAACCTCCAGACGGTCCGCACGACGGACGGCAAGGGGAACACGAAGAGGGTGACGGTCTGCACCCGCTGCCTCAAGGCCGGCAAGGTCACCAAGGCCTGAGCCTCGATCCGGGCGCCCGGGAGGGCGCCCCGGATTCCGATTTTCTACAGGTAAACACAAAAACAAAGGAACAAAAAAAATGGCAATCAAGGTTGGCATCAACGGCTTCGGCCGCATCGGCCGCATGGTTTTCCGCGCGGCGGTTGAGAACTTCGCGAACGACATCGAGGTCGTCGGCATCAACGACCTCCTCGATCCGGACTACCTCGCGTACATGCTGAAGTTCGACTCCGTCCACGGCACGTTCAATCACGACATCAAGGTCGATGGCTCGACCATGACCGTCGACGGCAAGAAAATCCGCCTCACCGCCGAGAAGGATCCGACCCAGCTCAAGTGGAACGAAGTCGGCGCCGACGTCGTCGTCGAGTCGACCGGCCTCTTCCTCACGGACGAGAAGGCCCGCGCGCACATCACCGCCGGCGCCAAGAAGGTCATCATGTCCGCCCCCTCCAAGGACGCGACCCCGATGTTCGTCTACGGCGTCAACCACACGACCTACGCCGGCCAGGACATCATCTCCAACGCCTCCTGCACGACGAACTGCCTCGCGCCGATCTCCAAGGTCCTCAACGACACCTTCGGCATCAAGCGCGGCCTCATGACGACGATCCACGCCGCCACCGCGACGCAGAAGACCGTCGACGGCCCGTCCAAGAAGGATTGGCGCGGCGGCCGCGGCATCCTCGAGAACATGATCCCGTCCTCCACGGGCGCTGCGAAGGCGGTCGGCAAGGTCCTCCCCGTCCTCAACGGCAAGCTCACGGGCATGTCCGTCCGCGTTCCGACCTCCGACGTCTCGTTCGTCGACCTCACGGCCGAGCTCGAGAAGCCCGCCTCCTACGAGGAGATCTGCGCGGCGATGAAGAAGGCCAGCGAGGGCGAGCTCAAGGGCATCCTCGGCTACACCGACGAGGCCGTCGTCTCGACCGACTTCCGCAACGACCCCCGCACGTCCATCTTCGACGTCAAGGCCGGCATCCAGCTCGATCCGACCTTCGTCAAGATCTGCGCGTGGTACGACAACGAGTGGGGCTACTCGAACAAGGTTCTCGAGATGGCCCGCGTCATCGCGAAGTAACATTCGCCCCATAGGCGTAGAAAAAGCCCTCCGGATTCGCCCGAGGGGCTTTTTTTGTACGCTGGGCAAGGGGCATGGTCCAGCCGATGCCCTTGTAATAGTTGTCGGGATGCCTTCTTCGGCGCAGGCGCGAATGCACTCCGTACAGCTTCATGAGCCTGTGTGTGCGTTTGCGATTCACCCTGGCGCTATTGCCGAGGATCTTTGCGGAAGTGGCCTCGTCGATGATCTGGAGTTGCCTGTTGATCTCAGCGGTCAGCCTGTCGACGCCATACGTCTGCGACACGTGGCGATCATTCTCGATCCTGCACATTAGTTCGACAAGCTCGGCGTCGCTCTCGGCCTTAGGCGAGATCTTCTTGGCTCGATAGTATGTCGCACGGCTGATGCCGGCTGCAATGCAGGCGGACTTGCGGTCGTATCCTTGCGCAACAAGATTCTCGACCGCCTCTATCTCTTTTTTTTTACGACATCCTCCGGCGAGGATTGCTGACCACGCTCCAGCTGCGCTGAAAGGTGGAAGCGCAGAATCTTGTTCTGCATCTCTAGCAGCCTGACCCTCTCCTCCAACGACACCTCCTTTGGTATCGCATCCGGATCGGTCGCCTGCATCATGCGGGAGACGGCATTCTGGATTGCTTTCGAACTCATGTTGGTATTTTACCAAATCTCGAGCCTCGGCGCGACGCCAGTGCCCCCATCCGTCGGTTGTCGCCCAACTGTCGTCCAGACGCTTGAAACGCCTGAGCCAGTCTCTGACCGTGTACGGCTTGAGTCCAAGACTCTTTGCCGCACGATGGTATCCCATTCCTTGCCTAAACAGTCTCAGTGGACCATTCCCCACGGCGGAGAGGCGCGCGGCAGGCGCGTGCAGGAGCTCCTTGATTCAATCCCGCAGGGTGTCGCCGGCGTCCAGCTCGACTACGTGCGCATGCCGTCCGCCGAGGAGGCGACCGCCGGGAATATGGAAGACATCTCGCTTTTCGTCCGGACCTTCTCGCGGATGTTCCGCCGCGCGCGTCCGGGCTGCGCGCTTTCCGCCGCGGTGTTCCCCACCCCCGAGGCGGCGGCGAAGCGCGGACAGGACTGGCCCCGGTGGGTGAGGGAGGGGTGGGTGGACTTCGTCTCGCCCATGATCTACACCGAGTCCCCGATCGCCTTCAAACGCGACCTTGCGCTGTGCAAGGAGGCGGCGCCGGCATCCGCCCTCGTCCCGGGAATAGCAGCCTGCGCGGACGAGGCGAGCCCCGAGGGCATCGTCCGCCGGATTCTCAAGGCCGTTTTCGAAAAGGGCGGCATGTCCATGGACAAGCTAGACGCCATGGTCTCGACCGTCCTCGCGCACTTCGAGCGCGACGTCAACTTCTCCGCAGTGCACGGCATCGCGATTCCGCACGGATACATGTCCGGGCTGGAGAAGATGCTTGTGGGCATCGGCATTTTGCGGCAAGGCCATTCGATTGACGTCAACGCCATAGACGGCTCTAGGACGCACATCTTCTTCGTGATCGTCTGCTCCAGTTCCGACCATACGGAATACCGTCAGTTCCTGACGCGACTGTGCAGATGCCTCACTTCCGAAGACATGCTGGCCCGGATTGCCTCCATATCCACCCGCGATGACATGGAGGCCTTGCTCGACATATTGGGAGACACAGAAGAATAGCAGCAGTCAGCGAAAGAGTGCCGCAGCACACCGGCACCCGTGTGGCGAGCCCTCTTGATGCGCCTTGCAGCAAGGGCGGGGGCGCCCTAAAATTGGCGCGGAGTGTCAGACACCTCGCGCCAGTTTGAATTACCCGAAATGGGAATACAAAGGCGGCCCGGAAAATGATATAATTACGGCATGAAAACAACTGAAAAACACCTCTCCTCCGTAATCTGCGCCGCCGTTGCGGCGTATTCCGCCACCGTCCTCGGCGCGGACCTCTTCGACCTGCATAGCGTGCGTCTTACGGGCGACACTCCGTTCACTCGCGCAGTCAAGGCGGATGCGGAGTACATGAAGTCGCTCGACTGCGACAGGCTCCTCGCGCCATTCATGCGCGAGGCGGGTCTGCCGCAGAAGGCCCGGAGCTACGGCAACTGGGAGAGCTGCGGACTCGACGGGCACACCCTCGGGCACTACCTCTCGGCTCTTTCGAACATGATCGCATCCGGCAACGATGCGGACGGCGAGTTCCGCCGCAGGCTCGACTACATCGTCGACGAGCTCGCGAAGGCGCAGGCCGCGCGCGGCGACGGCAGCCTCGACGGCGTACCGAACGGGCGCGAGGTCTGGGCGGCCCTCGCAAAGGGCGACATCGGCCCGACGTTCAAGCGCTGGGTCCCCTGGTACAACGTACACAAGACCTTCGCCGGCCTTCGCGACGCGTACCTCCTCGGCGGGAACGAAAAGGCCAAGGAGGTCCTGGTCAAGCTGGGAGACTGGGCCGTCGCGGTGACGGCGAAAGTTTCCGAGCAGGACATGCAGCGCATGCTCGGACACGAAATCGGCGGCATGAACGAAACGCTGGCGGACATCGCGGCGATCACCAACGACCGGAAGTACAGCCGCGCCGCCGAACGCTTCACGCACAGGGAGATCGTCGACCCCCTCTACCGCCACGAGGACCGGCTCACCGGCAAGCACGCCAACACGCAGATTCCCAAGATCGTCGGCCTGGCCCGCATGGCGGCGATGGACGGCGATACGAGGAAGTTCGACGCGGCGGACTTCTTCTGGCACACGGTTGTCGGCAACAGGTCCGTCGCGTTCGGCGGCAACTCCGTCGCGGAGCACTTCCACGGCACGAACGACTTCATGCGCCTGCTGGAGCACAGGGAGGGTCCCGAGACGTGCAACACGTACAACATGCTCCGCCTCACAGAGAGGCTTTTCGAGCGCAGGCCTGACGGCGAATACTGCGACTACGTTGAGCGTGCGCTCTTCAACCACCTCCTGAGCGCCGTCAACCCCGTGAAGCCCGGGTTCGTCTACTTCACGCCGATACGCCCCGAGCACTACCGCGTCTACTCCACCCCGCAGAACTGCTTCTGGTGCTGCACCGGGACGGGCCTGGAGAACCCCGGCAAGTACGGACAGTTCATCTACGCGAGGGACAACGCCTCCCTCTACGTAAACCTCTTCGTGTCCAGCACCCTCAGCGGCGACGGGTTCCGCGTGACGCAGAAGACCGACTATCCCTACGGATGGCGCTCGCACATTGTGATCGAGAACGGCAAAGGCGTGTTCAAGAACGTCAAGATACGCAAGCCCGCATGGTGCAAGGAGCTCGAGATCGAGGTCAACGGCGCGACCTACAAGGGCGTGACAACGAAGGGGTACACGACAGTCGAGATTCCGGTCCTTTCGGAAAAGACGGTCCTCAACGTGTTCATCCCGATGACGGCCCGCGTCGAGATGCTGCCCGACGGCAGCGGATGGGGAGCGATCATGTTCGGTCCGATGCTCCTCGCGCACGATGCGGGCGCGAAGGCGCTTGACGGACTCTTCGCCGACGACTCCAGGATGGGCCACGTCGCGCACGGCCCGACGGTTCCGCTGAACGAGGTCCCGTCGCTCCTCGTGGACCCGGCGAAGATCGCCTCGCATATCGGGCGGACCGCATACGCTGGCGGACGCGAATTCCCCGTCTTCGAGCTGGACCGCAACATCGTCTTCGACGGGCGGACCGGCAAGGCGCCGGCGAAGGACCTCGAGCTCGTTCCCTTCGCGACTCTCCACGAGCGCCGCTACCAGATATACTGGGAGTTCACGACCAGGGACAGGATCGCGGCGCGCGCCAAGGAGCTTGCGGCGGCGGAGAAGCTCCGCGCCGAGAGGGACGCTGCGACGGTTGACAAGGTCGTGTGCGGCGAACAGCAGCCCGAGACGGAGCACGACCTGTGGTCCGAAGGCGCTACCGAGTCGGGCCTGCACGCCGGCCGCCACTGGCGCCACGGCGGCTACTGGGGCTACACGCTCGACGCGAAGGGCAGGAAGAACCTCGAACTCGAGCTGACATGCTGGAGCGGGGACGCCGGACGCGAGTTCGACGTCGAGGTGAACGGCAAGGTCGTAGGCCGCCGCGCGCTCAACGGCGCGAAGAAGGCCGATTTCGAGACGACGAAATACCAGATCCCGGCGTCGGCCATCCCGGCGGACGGCAAACTGAAGGTCCGTTTCCGCGCCGTGAAGTGGCTCGCGGGCGGAATCTACGAGGTCCGGCTGCTGAAACGCTGAGCCGAAAAATGGTATAATACCCCCATGCTTCACGTTATAGCGACACCAATCGGAAACCTGGGGGACCTCTCCCCTCGCGGACTCGACGCGTTCAAGTCCGCGAGTCTCATCGCGTGCGAGGACACCCGTCGCACATGGCAGCTCCTTTCGCACTTCGGCGTACCGCGTCCGGAAATGATATCCTACCGGCAGGGCAACGAAGAGCGCGTCACCGAGACGATAATCGCCGCAGTAAAGTCCGGGAGGGAGGTCGCCCTCTGTTCGGACGGCGGCTATCCCGCGATATCCGATCCCGGCTACCGCGTCATACGCGCCTGCGCCATGGAGGGCGTACCATACGAGGTCGTCCCCGGGGCGAGCGCGGTCAACGTGGCGCTCCTGATGAGCGGACTTTCCACGAGCTCGTTCACGTTCCGAGGCTTCCCTCCGCGCGGTCCGGGCGCCCTCAGGAACTGGTTCGCGGAGGATGCGGACAAGGAGCACACGCTGATCTGCTACGAGTCGCCGTTCCGCGTCGGGGCGACGCTCGCCGCGGCGCTCGACGCCCTCGGCGACCGCGAGGCCGCCGTCTGCATTGAGCTTACGAAGATGCACGAACGCGTTTCGCGCGGGTATCTTTCGGACCTCGCGCGCGAGTTCGCGTCCGCCAAGGTGAAGGGCGAAGTCGCCATCGTCATCGCCGGCAACAACCCAAAGTTCTCCAGGGCGGGCGCAGTTGGTAGTTGATAGCCGGTAGTGGCAACTATCAAAAAAGGATTTTTTCATGGTTGTAGGAAACAGAATGGGGACGGGTTTCCGGCGGTGCGTCGGAGCGGTTGTCGCCGTGTGGCTGGCGGGGTCGTCCCCCGCCGTAGCGGGCGACGTCTTCGACATATCGAAGGCCGACATCGACGGACTCTCCTTCGATCCGGCGGCGATGGTGGAGGGCGCGGCGCTCTTCATGCAGGCACGGCAGATTTACGCGAACGTCCGCGCGCGCGAGGCGAAGCATGCTGCGGAGCTTGCGAAGAGGGGCGTCGCCGAAGTGCCGGCGTCGAGGGCGGCGGTCAAGTACAGGATCGACACCGGCGGACTCGGCAACCTCCTCGTGGACGACTGGGGCGAGATATACGTCGACCGCAGGTTCCTGACTGACGAGGAGCTCCGGACGGTCCAGCGCATCGAGGCGTTCGTGTGGAAGCACGTCATAACGCCGATGCAGGAGGCGAAGGTCCTGCCTACGCCCGGCAAGCCCGCGCCGAAGCCGGTGAAGCTTCCGAAGCCAGTCAAGCGCGCGCCGCGCGTCCATGCAGGCGGTGCGGGGCTCCCGGTCTTTCGCGGGTTCGAGGATGCGCGCTACCAGGAGTACGACGCGCTGATAGCGAAGATGACTGCGGACTTCAACGCGCACAAGGCGGAATGGTGCGGGGGGACTGCCGCGCAGGCGGCGAAGATAGCGGACTTGACGCCCGCGCAGGTGAAATCGCACATGATCGAGGAGTCCGGCGGGAACGGTCCGAGGTCGAAGGCCGCATGGGCGGTCGACCCGCTCCAGGTGAACGTTCCGGGCGACTGGGGGCGCGAGAAGGAGCTCGTGGGGCTGAAGAAGCCTGCGAAGCGTAACGAGGGAACGCCCGAAGGGAACGTGAGGGCGGCGATAATGTACCTCTCGCGGAAGGGCTTCGGCGCATCCGCGCGTCCGGCTGCGGAGCGTCCGAAGGGCTTCTTCGACGACTGGCGGACCGCACTGCAGCGCTACAACGGACGCCGGGACAGGACCGAGACGGACCGATACTACAGCGACGAGTATGCGGACAAGATAGTCAAGCGCGCGAACAATCCCGATCTCTTCGTGCCGATCGAGATAAAGCTGGCGAAGAAGAAATGACGGGAGTCTGCGAGCTTTGCCCCCGTCGCTGCCGGGCGGTCCGCTTCGGCGCGACCGCGCATCCGGGCTGGTGCGGCGCGATGAATGCGCCGAGGGTCTTCAGGTGGGGCCCGCACTTCGGCGAGGAGCCGCCGATCACCGGCGAGCGCGGCAGCGGATGTGTCTTCTTCTCCCGCTGCACGATGAAGTGCCTCTACTGCCAGAACTCGCCGTGGAGCTGGAAGGGCGCGGGCGAGGACAAGACGATCGCGGAGCTGACGCGGATATTCCGAGACCTGGCGGTTGTGGACGGGGTGGAGAACTGGAACCTCGTCTCGCCAACTCCGTATCTGCCGTTCATAAGGGAGGCTGTGAAGCCGCTTTTCGACGAGGGGATAAGGCTTCCGTTCGTGTGGAATTCGTCAGGCTACGAGAGGGTCGAGACGCTGGAGGAGTACGCGGACCTGTGCGACTGGGCGCTTTTCGACCTGAGGTATGCGAACGACAAGTCGGCCGTCGCCGCATCTGCCGCGCCGGGGTACGTCGCCGCGTCGAGGGCTGCGGTCAAGTGGGCGTGGGAGCGGACTGGGCGCGGGAAGGGGCTTATCGTAAGGATCCTCGTCCTGCCGGGTCTTGCGGACGAGGCGATCGAGAACCTTGCGTGGATAGCGACGGAGCTTTCGAGCGATGTGGCGGTGTCAATAATGGCGCAGTACACGCCCGCGTACAAGGCGCTGGAGACGCCGCCATTCGACAGGCCCGTGACGCGCGAGGAGTACGAAAGCGTCACCGAGGCGGCGTCCGACTTCGGCTTCGAGAATGGGTGGATACAGGGATACGAGGCGAGCGACCCCAAGCTTGCGCTTCTCGGGGAGAACATGGGGGCTGACCACGGAGTTGTGAAATGACGGACGCACACTGCCATGTCCGGCGCGGGGAGACGCGCCATTTCCTCTGCGACCCGACGGGCGACATGGCGGGTCCGGACGATGTGGTCTTCCACGGCTACCATCCCTGGTGCTTCCTAGGGTCGGATAGGGTCGAACTGGAGACCCTAAACGACCCTAAATTGTCCCTAACAGCCCTTAAATCCCGCCTTGCGGCTGATCCTCGCGCCGGGGTCGGCGAGATAGGGCTCGACCGCCTCAAGGAAAGGAACATCTCGCCTGCAATGCGCGAAGCTTTCGAGGCGCAGCTGGCGATCGCGGCGGAGTTCAGGCGACCTGTGGTCCTTCACGGCGCGAAGTGCTGGGGCGAGGTTGCGAAGGCGGCTCAGGTGCATGCCGGGCGGATTCCGGCGTTCCTCTTCCACGGCTTTTCGCGCTCCGGCGGACTCATCCCGCAGATAGTGGCGATGAACGGCTTCATATCCGTGGGTCCGGCGTTGCTGAACGACCATGCGGTCAACTATCGCGAACTGGTGAAGCAGATACCGTCCGACCGGCTTCTGGTCGAGAGCGATGCGACTGCCGAGAATGCGTCCGAAACACCGAGCGTAGCAGAAATAGCCGCAAAGCTGGCGGAGCTTCGCGGGCTTACACAGGACGAGCTGGAGACCATGCTAGAGTCAAACGCCACGGCTTTCGCCGGACGCTGACCAGGCCAGCTGCCAATGTCCTGCTCCTAACCCTTAACTCCTAACTCCTAACGGGTGCGGATAAATTCCGTTAGGTTGGTTCAACCACTGAACACTCGGAAACGCACCTTGTGCGGCACGGAAATGGCTGTAGAATGGGTGTTTCACGCATTTCAGCCGATGATTGCCCATCCGAAAATATCGGTATATGGAAGATGGACACCCGCATTCGCGGGAGACGGAAGACAGCATGAAAGATACCTTGTATATGTGTATGCGCTGAAATATGGGCAAACAGACAGCTATTGAAAGGGCCCATTAGAGGGGGTTCCGTCGCGCGGGGCCTTGCGGCTGCTTCGCAGTTCGCGCTACGCGCTCACCCAACCTGACGCCTTCGGCGCAGGCGCATCTCGCGACGGAACAAGAAACGACGATCGCTCCACGACGTACATTCACAACTCGCGCACCGAATCAAAAGAATCGGGAGCGCGCGGGGGGACGAACGAATGGTGGCTGATATTTCGCGAGCCTCTATTCAATAGCCGTTTTCAGTGTCGCCGAAGGCGTTTCAGAGCATTCCGTGGTCAAGATTTCCACCCCGATGAGCCATATACTTGGAGACGCGGCTTCCAGCCGCGTCAATCGAGTGATTGGCATGCAACTACTTTAGCGTACTTGACGCGGCTGGAAGCCGCGTCTCCAAACCCCCACGGGGACTGTCCCCCTCTGCCTGAGTAAAAACTCCGATGGTTAGGGTTCTCGCGCGACCTCTTGCGACCTTGCTTCGCAAGGCTCCTCGCTTTGCTCGTCGGGCAACCTGATCGCTCCGCGACAGGCGCATTCCCGCTTCACTGCTTCGCGCTTTTCAACCACGATCAGTAGAAGCTGTTGTGCAGTGATTAGAGCGGCCTTCGGCCGATTTATGCGACGCAGTCGCATCCCCAAATACTTCTATCGACATACGCGAAGTCGTTGAGTGGCGCGAAACCCGCGCCACGTACGCATTGCCCCCTCTTCACTCAAACAACGAAAAAGGAAACCTAAGATGAGCATGAAGCCGAAGGCAAAGTCCTCCCAAGCTGCATAGCGTGCACCTTCCGAGGTACATGGCAGGTACCTCGCGAGGTGGGCATAGGGCAGCTCGCGAGGCGGACGGCATGCGCCTTCGGCATCCCCGGCATCGCGGTCATATCGCAGACCACGCAGGCGGCCGAC
>CAMOCC010000079.1 GCA_946610035.1 uncultured Verrucomicrobiota bacterium | reverse complement strand
TCTTCAAGCCAGCCATACAGTTCGTCCTTGGCGATCTTGAGGCCCTGCGCATGGACGTCCCCGTAGATGGCGTTCACCGAAATCGGATTCGAGATTCCCGCCATCACCCGCTTCAGGAAGAAACGCAGAACCAAAGGATTCTTCACGTTGAAATGCTCGATGAAATCCTTCAGGATCATCGTGTCGAAATATCCCTGAAGCCGCTTGTATTTAAGCGAGACGCTATCTGTCAGCACCACGTCCGGCATCCCCCCTAGACGATTGAACTCGTCAAGTCCGATACGTAGTTTCGCCCGTTCGCTTTCAAGCGCACTACATCTGTCAAACCCCTTGAAGTCGCAGAATTCGCGAAACGATAACGGCCATGTCTCAAACTCAAGCGGCCATCCCCTCAGTTCGCTCTTCATCTCCTTGGACAAGGTATGTGCATTTGAGCCACAAATAAAAATATGCCGGCAATAGCTCTTGTACACCCTAAGGACGAACAGCTCCCAATTCTCAACCAACGGCAGTTCATCAAAGAACATCCAGACGTCCTTCAGCGACGTATCAGGGTACAGTTCCCGATAGGCGTCAAGAATAAGGTCTAGCTCTAGGACAGTCATCGACGCAAACCGTTCGTCATCAAATCCAACCCATAGAATGTTCTCCTTGGGAACACCCCGTGCGATAAGACCATTGATTGCCAACTCCATCCGCGTCGACTTCCCACACCGACGAACGCCAGGAATCGTGATGATGTCCCGGCCATCAAGCGGCAGACGCTCCTCACGTTCCTTAACGTCAAACGGCATTTCTCGCTGTTTAAGCAGAACACAGGCCTTTATCTCATCTTTAGTCACAACATTTCTCCCGTTCAAGGAAAATCTACAACATTCTTTCCTTAATTCGCGGAAACATTATAGCATATCTCATGCGCTCGCGTCAATGTCTGTGAGCACCCAGAACGGATCTGGCGCGAATCTGGCGGCGAGACGCCGAAAGCGTGCGCGACTTCCGCGGCGATGCGTCCGCTCGCCTTCCCGCTCAAGTCACAATGAATGCAGGCAATTGCGGTAGCGGCTCGGACATGTTCGCGCGCGTGACGGTGACCGAGACCACAATCGGCCACTTGAGCTCGGCTTCTCCTGCTCGATGAGGTATTTGCCGCGGACGGCGGGATTCCTGCCGCGCTTTTCGTTGCCGGAATTCGGCTTCTGCTCCTGCTGTGTACAGGGGACATCGCCCATCGGCGTGACCGGAGAGTTGTCGCAGCGGGTCCTACTTATTATCTTCTGAGATAGATGCTATAATTTTCGATATACAGGGGCCGTGGCATTTTGCTATAATGAAGGCATGAAAAAGAAGATAACCGTAATTTCCGTGCTCGGAACGCAGAAGGACGCCCACGGCGGCGCGGGGCCGTCGAGATGGGACACGTGGCGTCCGAACATCGGACTCGTTCGGCAGGATGGTCTGCCCATCGACGAGCTGCACCTCATCCTCAACAGGGAACACATGCCTCTCGCCGAGCGGGTGAAGGCGGATATCGAAAGCGTCTCGCCCGAGACGAAGGTGGTCTTCGACAACATCCAGCTAAAGGACCCGTGGGACTTCGAAGAGGTCTACGGCAAGTTCTACGACTACGCCAAGAGCCAGTGCTTCCACAACGAGCAGACCGACTACTACATCCACATCTCGACCGGCTCGCACGTTGAACAGATATGCCTCTTCCTTCTCGTGGAGTCGCACCACCTTTCCGCAAAGATCGTCCAGACCTCTCCGAAGGAGGGACACGTGCGCCACTCCAATGACGCCAAGGGTACGTGCAACATTATCGACCTGGACCTGTCGAAGTACGACAAGCTGGCGAAACGCTTTGAAATCGAGCGCCAGAACGACCTTTCGTTCCTCAAGCAGGGCATCGACACGAAGAACGCCGCTTTCAACAAACTGATCGAGACCATCGAGCGCGTGGCCGTGCGCTCTTCCGACCCGATCCTCCTTACCGGACCGACCGGCGCGGGCAAGAGCCAGCTCGCGAAGCAGATATACCTCCTCAAGAGCGAATCGGCCAAGGTCAAAGGCAGGTTCGTGTCCGTTAACTGCGCGACGCTCGGCGGAGACCTTGCGAAGTCTGCGCTCTTCGGGCACAAGAAAGGCTCGTTCTCCGGCGCAGGCACGGACCACGCCGGTTTCCTAAAGGAGGCCGACGGCGGAATCCTGTTCCTCGACGAAATCGGCGAGCTTCCGCTAGAGGCCCAGGCAATGCTCCTGAAGGCGATTGAGGAGAAGTCCTACCGTCCGCTCGGCGCCGCAAAGGACGAGACAAGCGACTTCCAGCTGATCTGCGGAACGAACAGGTCGCTCGCCGACCCGGCAAAATTCCGCAACGACCTTCTTGCGCGCATCAACCTCTGGCATTTCAGGCTTCCGGGGCTCGCGGACCGGCGCGAGGACATCGAGCCGAACCTGGACTACGAACTTGAGCGCTATGCAGAGCGAACGGGGAAGCACGTGTCCTTCAACAGCGAGGCGAGGGCTCTCTTCCTGGATTTTGCGTACAGCCCCGCGAACACCTGGCCGGGGAACTTCCGCGACCTCAACGCAATGGTCGTAAGGATGGCGACGCTTTCCGACGGCGGCAGGATCACGGTCGAGCTCGTCGAAGAGGAAATCGCAAGAAGCGCGCCTGAATCCGCTTGCCCTGAAGAACCGCATACAGGCAGGCCGGACCTTGCTGCGCTTCTAGGAAAGAACTACCGCGAGAGGTTTGACGAATTCGACCTCGTGCAGTTCTCCCGCGTGGTTGAAATCTGCCGTGAATCGGCGTCCGCGGCCGAAGCCTCGCGCAAGCTCTTCGCCGTCTCGATGAAATCGAAATCCTCGTCCAACAGCTCCGACAGGCTGGTCAAGTACCTCGCCAGATTCGGCCTCAGGTTCAAGAACCTCAGTCCGTCATCGCGTTGATTCATGAGACCCAGGCGGGGGACGCGAACGTCCCATCCGCCTCGCGGCATTCTGCGAGGCAGGACAAAGATTCGTGCGATCCGCCTTAAATCGTGCGATTCCTGCCGCATGCCACCGGGGGACAGTCCTCCTACCCATATGCCAGGACGGAAAGGCTCCAACTAGCATCCGCCAGCCGACTCAAACTTTTTTACATTTTCCGCCTCACGCTCATTCAAAATTTGGTATAATCTTCCGCCATTATGAAGAGTACAGTAGTCTTGCTTGCACTTGCATCGCTCTCCGCATTCGCGGAGTCCAGCGTCATTCCGCCGTCCAACGTCTCCATAACGTCGGCGAACGCCACGAGCATCGCCGTGAGCTGGGACGGCTCCGCCGAATCATACACTGCAACAATCTCCACTCGCGAAATCTTCCCGGAGGAGGGAACGTCCGTAAGGCGCTACACTTTCGACGAATTCAGCAACGGAGGGGGCAACAAGGATAAGACGAGCGAAATCCTCGAGAAATACCCCGACCTTGAAGGCTACAGGCTCTACCTGCCCACCAACTCGTCGGGACAGATACAGCTTTCCATACGCGATTCAAGGGGCGAGCTCTCACTCCCCGGTTTTCAGTCATGCTCCGGAATGGCCATGTCGATCACCGCATGCCGATACAACAACGGCAGCGAAGCGACGACCATGAACGTCAGCTACGCGTCCGGCGGCGCGACGAACGACTTCGCCGCCGTCGACCTTGGGCTGGAACTCGCAAGGTCGGTGGTCGACATTTCCGATGTCCCCGGCAACGCCCGCATAATACTCAACAACGCGACCAGCCAAAAGAACCATCGCGTCATCGTCGACGACATCGACTTCATCGAGAACTACGTCCCCGCGCACACCAACGTCAGCACAATCGCCTCCAGGACCGTGCGGGGCAATTCCACGCGCTTCACCGGGCTCGACCCGAACGTCCTCTACTGGGTGGAGGTCGAGTCCGAGGACGGCGAAGGGAACATGTCCGAACCCGTGGTCCGTCTCGCGCGAACGGACGGCAACGACTCCGGATTCCAAATGCACCTGAGATGAAAACGACAGCCCTGAAGCACACTCCCGTCAAGCTCGCGATCGTCGGCGGCGGCGCCGCCGGAATGTTCGCTGCCGCCGTCGCCGCCGAAAGGCGCGTACCCGCCGTGCTCATCGAACGCAAGGCGAGGCTCGGGTCGAAGGTGCTGATGACGGCGAACGGACGGTGCAACTTCACCAAGGACATCTCGGCGGACGACTTCCTCTCCGATGTCGGACCCGCCGCGAAGTTCGTCGAGCGCGCGATCAGGGAGTGTCCCCCAAGAAAGATCATCGCCGGCTTCAAGTCGCTGAACGTCCCCCTCAGGCGCATGGCGGACGGACGCATGTTCCCGGCGGACGGCAAGGCGACGACGATAGTCCACGCCTTCGGGGACCTCCTGCGGGACTCGGAGACGCCCGTCCTCACGAACTGCCCCGTAACCGGCATCCAGCCGCAGAAGACGGGCTTCATCGTCGCCACGAAGAACTTCACCCTCTGGGCCGAGAACGTCCTCCTCGCAACGGGCGGCGTAAGCTATCCGAAGCTAGGGTCGGTCGGGGACGGTCAGAACTTCGCGCGCGACCTCGGCCACCGCCTCGTCCCCTACCGCCCCGGCCTCATCGGACTAGAGACGAACGATCCTCGCATCACGCGCCGCGCGGGACGCCGCTACGAGGACGGACGCGCCAAGGTGCTCGGCCCCGACGGCGCAACCCTCTTCGACTATCGCGGGGAGGTGGACTGCGAATCGTTCGGACTCTCGGGCGCGGCCGTGTACAACTCGCAGCGCTTCATCGAACACGCGCACCTCAAGGACTGGGAGATCGAAGTCTGGTTCGAGCACGAGCGGCTCCGCTTCAGGAACCTGAAGCCTCGTCCCGTCAAGGAGGCGATAGTCACCATCGGCGGCGTCTCGCTCGACGACGTCGACCCCGAGACGATGCAGTCGCGCATCGTCCCCCATCTCTATTTCGCAGGAGAGGTCCTCGACATCGACGGCCCGACCGGCGGCTACAACCTGACACTGGCATTCGCTACGGCGAGAAAGGCGGTCGAAAACATATGGAAAGACTCACGATACAGGTCGGAAGCTACGAAGTGAACTGCTCGATCCTCTCGGACGAGGGGCGCGCATGGATCGTCGATCCCGGGCAGGAGGGCGAGCGCATACTCGAGATCCTGGCGAAAAAGGGACTCGAACCCGCAGGCGTGCTGCTCACCCACGCCCACTTCGACCACATCTCGGGGATTCCTCCCCTCCAGAAGGCGTTCCCGGAACTTCCCGTCTACGTCCATCCCGGGGACACTCCCATGTTCGGGCACCCCTTCAACCAGTCATGGGGCGAATACGAATCGATCGGGACGCCGGCGAACATCCGCGACGTGGCGGACCTTCCGTCCGCCCTTCCCGCCGTCACCGCGATCCACACGCCCGGCCACACCCCAGGCGGCGTCTGCTTCTACTTCAAGGACGACAAGCTGCTCCTCTCGGGAGACACGCTCTTCGCGGGGTCCGTCGGTCGCACCGACTTCCCCGGCGGCAGCATGGGCAAGCTGATGGAGTCGCTCAAGAAGCTGACGGCGCTCCCGGACGACACGCTCGTCATCCCCGGACACGGTCCGCACACGACAATCGCTGCGGAAAAGCGCTCCAACCCCTACATCAACGGCTGAGCTTCCCGACGATCCGCCGCGCGACGGCGAGTTTCGAAAGGAGGGGAAGACTCTCTATTGCGCCGTCGGGGCCGATGAAGGCGACGCGGTTCGTGTCCGTACCGAATCCGCACCCCGGCGCCGTCACGTCGTTCGCGACGATGAACTCAAGGCCCTTCTCGCGGCACTTGCGCGCGGCCTCGGCTAGGACGTCCTTCGTCTCGGCTGCGAAGCCGACCTTGCGAACACCCTTCACCGACTTGAGGATGTCGGGGTTGCGGACGAGCCTGAGGACGCCGTCCATCTCGCGCTTCTTGAGCTTGGACTTCGCGCATTTCCCCGGCCTCCAGTCCGCAACCGCCGCCGTCGCGATGAACACGTCGTCCTTCGACGCATCCGCCAGGGCGTCCTTCACGGCGCTGAGCATTTCCCTCGCGCTCGTGACGTCGACGCGCTTCACTCCCTTCGGCGTCTTAAGGGCGACGGGTCCGGCGACAAGCGTCACGTCCCAGCCGCGCTCCGCGGCCGCGCGTGCGACGGCGAAGCCCATCTTCCCGGTCGAGGGGTTTGAAAGGAACCTCACCGGATCGATGTATTCCCGCGTGGGACCGGCTGTGACGACGACACGCATGTAAAAGTTATGAGTTGAGAGTTATGAGTGAAGTTATGAATTGAGAGTTATGAGTTGAGAGTTGATCGCGAGCTTTTGATTGAAACTCGAAAACCCTCAACCCCCAACTCTCAACTCTTAACTCTTAACTTCATTTACATGTTCCCGATCACCGCCTTGATGCGGCGGACACCGGCGGAGCTGGACTGCTCCTTCACGATCTTGAAGCTTCCGAGCTCCTTGGTGTTGGACACGTGGGGTCCGCAGCAGATCTCCTTCGAGACGTCGCCGATGGAGTAGAGCGTCACCTGGTCGCCGTACTTGGAGCCGAAGAGCGCCATCGCGCCCTCAGACTTCGCCTCCTCCACGGTCGTTGTCTTCTTCGTGACGGGGATCGCGTCGGCGATCCATCCGTTGACGAGCTTCTCGACCTCGGCGATCTGCGCGTCCGTCATCTTCTCCGGCCACGTGAAGTCGAAGCGAAGGCGCTCGGCGGTGATGTTGGAGCCCTTCTGGTTCGCGCTCGGACCCAGCACCTTGTGGAGCGCCGCATGGAGGAGGTGCGTCGCCGTGTGCATGCGCGTCACCACCTCGGAGTTGTCCTGCAAGCCAGCCTTGAAGGAGCCGGCGGACGTCGTGCGGGAAAGTTCCTGGTGCTTGCGGTTCGCCTCGTCGAAGCCCTCCTTGTCGACGGTGAGCCCGTCCTTCGCCGCCATCTCGAGCGTCATCTCGAACGGGAAGCCGAACGTGTCGTAGAGCTTGAACGCCGTCTTGCCGCTGATCTGGGTCTGTCCGTGCGCCTTCAGCTGCTCGGCGACCTTCTTGTACATCGCCTCGCCCTTGTCGAGCGTCTGGTTGAAGCGGTTCTCCTCGGCCTCGAGGTCGAGGCGGCACTGCGCCAGGTTCTCGGCAAGCTCGGGGTAGACGTGCTTGTACTTCTCGCAGATGACCTCGGCGAGCTTCACGGTGAAGCCGGGTCCGATGCCGAGCTGGCGGGCGTACCTGACCGCGCGGCGGATGAGGCGCCTGAGGACGTAGTTCGCCCCGATGTTGCCGGGCTTCACCCCGCCCTTCGGATCGCAGAGGATGAATGTCGCCGTCCTCATGTGGTCGGCGATGATGCGCCGGGCGCGGAGGACATCTTCCGCAGGAATGGACGGGAGCTCTGGCGCTCCCGCACCCTTGCCCAAGGTCCTAAGTTCATCTATCTTCGCCATGATCGGCGCGAAGATCTCGGTGTCGTAGACGGTCGGGGCGCCGCTCATCATGCAGATCGTGCGCTCGACGCCCATGCCGGTGTCGACGTTGTGGCGGCCGAGCGGGACGAACTTGCCCTCCTCGTTCTTGTTGTACTGCATGAAGACGTCGTTCCAGATCTCGATGTACTTCCCGCAGTGGCATCCGGGACGGCATTCGGGACCGCACTTCTCCTTGCCTGTGTCGATGAACATCTCGGTGTCGGGGCCGCAGGGGCCCGTCGTCCCCGCAGGCCCCCACCAGTTGTCCTCGCGGGGAAGCCGGAAGATGCGCTCGTCGGGAATGCCCATGGACTTCCAAATCTCGACGGCCTCCTCGTCGGCGGGGATGTACCCCTCGTCGCCCTCCTTGCCCTCGCCGCGGAACACCGTGACGTTGAGCTGCTCGGGCTTGAAGCCCAGCTTCTGGGTGAGAAACTCGAAGGACCAGCTGATGGCCTCGCGCTTGAAGTAGTCGTTCAGCGACCAGTTGCCGAGCATCTCGAAGAACGTGAGGTGCGCAGCGTCGCCCACCTCGTCGATGTCGCCCGTCCTGACGCACTTCTGCACGTCGGTGAGGCGCGTACCCGCCGGATGCGGCATCTGCCCCATCAGATACGGCACGAGCGGGTGCATACCCGCCGTCGTGAAGAGGACCGTCGGATCGTTCTCCGGGATGACCGACGCCCCGGGGATGATTGCGTGCCCCTTGGACTCGAAAAACTTCAGATACATGTCGCGGAGTTCGTCCGCAGTGAGATTCTTCATGGCTTCCTTCCTTAGTGAGTCGTATATTGTATCAAAAATCGGACGCCCTGTGTGGATTTCCATCACATTTGTTCCGATTCGCAGAAACGCACAAGGGCGCCGTCCGCGAGGACGACGCCCTTGATTCCCGCTACCTCCGCAGGTCACTTCGTGAAGCGGATTGCGAAGCCGCCGCCCGAGGCGAGATGGAGCCTGAGCGAATCTCCGGCCTTGACGGACTTCGTCTCGTGGACGTACTTCATCGGCTCCGCGTCGGATTCAGGCGCGTCGCGGAATATCTCGGCGGACCATTCGCCGCCGCCCAGGAAGTCCGTCTTCAACTCGAAGTCGCGCGACTCGCGGTTGGTGAGGCCGGACGCATACCAGCTGCCGTCCTTCGCCTTGCGCGCGACGGCGGCCATCGTCTCCGGGCATCCCGGGAGTCCGACCGTCTCGTCCCAGACTACGGGCGTCGCGGCCATGAACTTGAAGCACTCCTCGTTCTTCTCGTAGTTAGTGGGCGAGTCGCAGAGCATCTGGAGATACGCCTCGTAGAGGGCCATCATCGCCATCTGGTGGCAGCGCGTCCCGACCGAGCCGGGGAACTTTTGCCCCTCGCCGGCGCTGTATTCGCCTATCCTGTGGTTGAGCATCGCGCCCGGCGTGTAGTCCATCGGACCGGCCGTGAGGCGCAGGAAGAAGCACGCGACGTCGTTGAACGTCATGTCCTTGTCCTTCGGCGCCCACTTCATCTGCTCGAGCCCGTGGATGCCCTCGTAGTTGACGATGTTCGGGTAGGTGCGGTTCAGGCCGACCGGGCGGTACGCGCCGTGGTAGTCGATGAGCATCCTGTTCTTCGCGCAGGCTTCCGCGAATTTCTCGAGGAAGACCGCGATCTCGGCGTCCGAACGGTCCATGAAGTCGACCTTGAAGCCCTTGGCGCCGAGCTTCGCGAAGTGCTCGGCGACCTTCTCCTCGTCGCCGTAGACCTGCGCCCACGCCATCCAGAGGATTATCCCGACGCCCTTCTTTTCGGCGTAGTCGATGAGGTGCGGAACGTCCACGTCGGGGTGGAACTTCCAGATGTCGAGCGCCGCGCTCCAGCCCTCGTCGAAGATGACGTATTCGACGCCTGACTTCGCGGCGAAGTCGATGAAGCGCTCGTACGTCTTCGTATTGCATCCCTTGTCGCCCTGGTTGTCGAAGCAGTTCCACCAGTCCCACGCGACCTTTCCGGGCTTGACCCAGGAGAAGTCGGCGTCAGCCTTGGCGGGCGTCGCAAGAGCGTACACGATGTCCGCCTCGCAGAGCTTCGACGGCGAATCGGCGAGGATGAAGACGCGCCACGGAAGCGTCCGCGCGCCCTCGGCCTTCACGAGGAAGCCCTCGTGCTCCGAAACGCGCACCCAGCGTCCGCCCTTCTCCACCTTCCTCCTGTTGCTCCAGTCCGAATCATTGGATTCGCGGAACGTCGCCTTCGGGTACCGCTCCATGGCGGGGACGAGCCTGACGCCGCCCTCGACGTCGCGTGCGTCCTTGAGGTACCAGGCGGGGTAGTCGTGGAGGTCGCTCTCGGTCACGGCGACGGTGACGCCGTCGACTGAGTACGCGAAGGGAAGGTAGAACATCCTGCCGTCGCGCGGGAGCTTCGCGGCGTCCGCGAACTCCGGCACAGTCTCCTCCGCGCCCCAATCGCCGGTGCGGTTGAACCAGCACCTCGCGCCGGCGGGCACCGTGAGCGACGCGTCCTCGCCGTTGATCACGGCGCCCTTCTTGAGCTCGAAGCGCCACGCCACGCCGTCCGCTCGCGCGGCGAGGCGGACCGCGAAGTCGCCGAAATCGGCGATGGCGTACTCGGCGGAGACGTCGACGGACGCTTTCTTGTACACGGGCGTCGCAACGGGTGCGGAGCCGCCGCGCGCCTTCACAGCCTTGACGAGCTTCGCGTCCTTCTGGCATCTGCCGTCAAGCATGACGGCGCACGGGGTCTTCGGGACCACCGCCTTGCCGTCCCTTACGACCTCGTATGCGAGGGGCTGTTCATAGAGGCGGATTTCGTTCCTGCCGCACGTCGCTGTGGCGGCGACGGAGTCCGCCGACGCCGGAAGGATCAATCCCGCGGACACCGCCGCGAGAGCCATACAAGATAGTGTCTGTTTCATAGTATCTCTAATTATACCATGAAACGGACCTCCTGTGTTGAATTATTGCTGGATATTGTCAAAGTCGTGGAGGGAATCCTCCGCCTGGCGATATGAAAAATGCGCCGCGCAGTGTGGTCTGCGTGGCGCATCTTTATCACCGCATGGGCGGGCTGTCAGCGGTCGTTGAGGGCCGCGACGCCGGGGAGGACCTTGCCTTCGAGGAACTCGAGGGACGCGCCGCCGCCGGTGGAGACGTGGCTCATCTCGGGGGCCTTGCCGGACTTCTTCACGGCGCTGACCGAGTCGCCGCCGCCGATGATGGAAACGCCGCCGTTGGCCTTGACCGTGGCGACCGCCTCGCAGACGCCGTAGGTGCCCTTGGAGAGCGGAGCGAACTCGAAGCAGCCCATCGGGCCGTTCCAGACGACCGTCTTGGCGCCCTTGACCGCCTCGCCGAAGAGCTCGACGGACTTGGGTCCGATGTCGAGGCCCATCCAGCCGTCCGGGATGTCACCCTCGACGACCTTCATCTGGATGTCGCTCGCGTCCTTCTCGGCCGGGAACTTGTCCGCAATCACGTTGTCGACGGGGAGGAGGATCTTGATGCCCTTGGCGGCCGCCGTCTCGAGCATCTCCTTGCAGTAGGCGACCTGGTCGTCCTCGCAGAGCGAGTTGCCGATCTTGATGCCCTGCGCCTTCTTGAAGGTGTAGGCCATGCCGCCGCCGATGATGAGCGTGTCG
>CAMOCC010000078.1 GCA_946610035.1 uncultured Verrucomicrobiota bacterium | reverse complement strand
ATCGCCTACCTGAAGCCGGGCGAGTCGCGCACGTTGAAGGTCATCTTCGGCTACCAGTACGGCTTCAAGCCCGGACCCAAGCTCGATCCGTCGAAGATCAAGCTCGTGAAGCTCTTCGTCGGCGGCAAGAGCGACAAGACGCGCACGTTCACCTTTACGGACATCTTCGCGAACGGTCCCTCCGGGGAGAAGCCGCCGCTGAATCCGAACCATGTCGTCACCGTTCCCGAAGGCGGCGTGATGGTTCCGATGAAGAAGGGCACTGAGAAGAACCTTTCCACTTTCAACGACGCGAAGGCCGTCTTTACCAAGGCCGGCACCGTCGCGGTGACGCTCGGAGACCGCGAATGGGGCGCGGTGCGCGTCAAGCCCGCGATGGGCAGCTGGAACCTCGGCTCGTGGCTAAAGGTCAAGGCCGTCGTCAAAAACACCTCCGACACTGAAATCGCCCCGCGCATGAAGATCGACGGCGGCGAGGCGATCGAGACGGACGAGACGCCTATCGCACCGGGAAAGACCGCCGTCATCGAAAAGACGTTCTTCGCTCCGAAGAGCTGGTGCGCGAAGGAGGGTCAGGGCACGCTGCCCGGATGCACGTACAAGTTCGAGAGCCACCGCGTGAAGGGGGTTGTCTTCAGCGCGAAGGGCCAGCGCAAGACGTTCGAGATTCTCGAAATCAAGGCCGAGGATATTGTCGCGGAGCTTCCTGGCTGGCTCGGCAGGAAGCCGCCCGTTCCCGGCGACTGGAAGCTCGTCTGGCACGACGAGTTCAACGGCAAGGCGCTTAATACGAACGACTGGGAGATCTATACGGCGAACTACTGGGACAAGCGCACGCACTTCACGAAGGACAACGTCTTCCTCCGCGACGGCAACGCTGTCCTCAAGTACGAGAAGAAGACCGGACACCAGAACGACGATCCGTCCGCGAAGACTACTGACTACGCATGCGGATTCCTCAGCACATACGGCATGAAGACGTGGACGTACGGATACTTCGAGGCGCGCATGAAGCTCCCGACGGCTCCGGGGCTCTGGCCTGCGTTCTGGACGATGCCCGACCGCGGCGCGGACAAGGGTCCGCAGTGGGTTCGCGCCGACACGAAGAACGGCGGCATGGAGTTCGACGTCATGGAGCACCTCACGGCGTGGGGTCCGCACCGCTTCAACATCGCCTGCCACTGGGACGGATACGGGAAGGACCACAAGTCCGTCGGAACGTCCGGCGCATACCTCCCGGCGGACAAGGACGGCTACATAGTCGTAGGCTTTCTCTGGCTTCCCGGACAGTATGTAGTCTACGGAAACGGGGTCGAAATCGGTCGCCTTGAGTCAAGTCGCATTTGCAATGTGCCGAGTTATGTGATATTATATATGGTGTCTGGCGGATGGGCGAACGTGCCCATCGAAGACGAGAAGCTCCCCGACGAGTTCCAGATCGACTGGATCCGCGTCTGGCAGAAAAAGTAAGACGGTTGAAGGGTTGAAAAGATGAGAAGTTGAAAGGTTGAAAAGTTGAAAGGTTGAAAAGTTGGCGCCGGACAGATCAACTAAATCCATTTGAAAACAACAACAAGGAAACCAACATGAAAAACACATCGATACGGATTCTTGCTTCCGTGTTTTGCGCATCGTTGCTCTTTGCGGTCTGCGGAACCGCCCGCGCGGCGACGTATGCAAAGAAGCTGGAGATCACCGTGGCCGGCGTTCCTGAAAACGTCACGCTCACGGACTTCCCGCTGCTAGTGCGGCTCTCGGAGTCGTCAATAAGTGGGTTCGCCTACGTTGATTTCCAGTCCAACGACGGATCCGACCTCTATTTCGAAGATTCCTCCGGAACTCCGCTTCCATACGAAGTTGACACCTGGAAACCAGCCGGCGAGTCGCTCGTCTGGGTCAAGGTGCCGAGCCTTAAGAAAGGCGACGTCATCACCGTCCGCTACGGCAGCGGCGCTCCCGACGCCAACGACCCGACAAAAGTCTGGTCGAAATACGTCGGCGTCTGGCACGGGAACCAATATGACGCAAACCAATCCTCCGCCGATTCTACTTCTTACGGGCGCCTTGCCACGCCGAGCGCCGACGGATTCACGGTTTCAGATGCCCGTGCCGACCACCTTGGGTCGGCGTGGTACAACAACCGCACGACTGGCACTTCCCCGAAGAAGATCAAAATTCCGCTGGGGACGGTTTCCGACAGTCCCCTCTCCGACCTGACTTCAATTTCTCGGTTCGCCGTTTCCGCATGGGTGAAATCCGCTGCCGAGCAACCTGACTTCCGCCTTTTCTCCAGCAAGGAAGCCTCAGAGAAAAAGGGGTTTGAATTCATGGTCATCAAAAGTGCCGCCAAAATAATGCTTCGAGGGGACGGAAACAGCAAGACACTCTCGTGGGCGGATGGATACGGCACTGTCGGCTCGATGAACTGGACACACATGGCGTGTTCGTTCGACGGCACTGCCGGAACGGTTTATGTAAACGGGACAACTTCGTCCTCGACATTGGAAGCCCCCACGTCTCACGCTGGCATTTCCGCCGGAAACTACTCTCCGAACAGCGGCAACGAGTATGGCCCGTTCACCGGCTACATGGATGAAATCCGCATCTACAACGGCGTCCCGTCCGATGAGTATCTCAAGGCCGAATACGCACAGGTCGTCACTTCGGGCTACGTTTCATTTGGATCCGTTGAGAATGCGGCTGCGGACATTGCGGAAATCTCAGCCGCTCCGACAGTCGTCCGCAACGGCGACGGCACCTACACAATCTCCGCGACCGTTTCCGGAGTCGCTGGAAAACAATACGACATTGATGTCCTTCTTGGGGACACTGTCAAATACTCAACGACCTGGACTGCGGCGGAAGGGGCGACGGCCTACAATGTCTCATGGACAACCGACAACTCCGTGGCCAACGGTACGTATTCCGCCTCCGTCCGCGCAACCGCCCCGTCCGGCGCGGTTGTCTCCCGTCCTGCGGCTGATGTTTTCCTCGTTGGTGACGTTTCCGCCGCAGCCGGCGCCGATGCCTACGAACAAGGGCTCGTTTCCGGCTCGTTCACGCTTTCCCGCCCTGGCGATGCGGCGCTGCCGCTGGCCGTCTTCTACTCCGTCTCCTCCGAAGCAGCCACGGCTAATGTCTCCTATCGGGCGTTCTCCGGCACTGCGACATTCGAGGCGGGATCGTCCACTGCCACGGTCGTCGCCGAACCGTTCAGCGACATCACTCTCCGAGCGGACGCAACGCTGACGCTCACGATCTCCGTCGGCGATTTCTACGGCGTATCCCAGAATGCCGGAACGGCCTCGATCACTCTAGTCGATTATGCAGTTCCGGACGGCTACAACGTGTGGATCGCGCGAAACGACGGAAATGCCTCGGCCGCTTCGAACTGGAGTCTCGGCCATGCGCCGACAGCAGAGGACGAAATCCTTCTTGGCGCATGGAGCAGCCGCAATCTCACTTGGGACGCCCTGGCAACACGAAGCGTCACCTCCTGGACGCAGAACTCCGACTATAACGGACTTGTCAATTTCCCGATCACATACGAAGGGGCGGACGGAGACCTGGGATTCAACGTCTTTACGATTTCCAACGATGTGCAAATACTCGGCGGTGTTTGGGTCCATCCCGTGCAGGGACGCTCTTCAACGACCTCGACGGCACCTGCCGAGAAGTACCGCATCGCCGTTTCCGCTGGCGGCGACTTCACGGTCGGAACTGGGGTCAAGGTGTCCGCTCAGGGACGCGGTCGCGGTTTCTGGACGCAATCTGACGAAGGCAAGCGCGGCATTCACGCCGGCTATGTAATTTCAAGCACCAACGACATGTATTCCGCTGTAGCCGACGCTCTCTATTTGCCTTACGGATCGATTCTCGAACCGGTCGCGACGGGCAAAGGCGCGACGAGCGGCACGGACTCCGCCACGGACTGGGGCATCGGCGGCGGCGCTATTCACCTTGTCGTGGGCGGTGCATTTGTCAACAATGGCGAAATCACAGCCAACGGTCAATCCGCAACCTCGAAAACTGGCGGCTCCGGCGGTTCGATCTACATCCGCGCGGCGTCAATTTCAGGCACTGGCACATTCACGGCCGATGCGACCTGCTCGTCCGGCTCCGGCTCGACTTCGGCCAATTCAGGTGGTCGTGTATCGCTTGTGGCGACTGGTGTCAATTCGGCATCCGCAGCGAATGCCTCGGCAAGCGGTTCGCGTTCGCCAGACCAGTGGCAGTATAACAACCAACCATATTACGAGGGTGCGGCCGGCACAGTCTGGCTGGAATCTTCTTCGGCGAAAACGCTGCTCATTCGCAATGCCCACCCGCATGCTGCGTACATCCGCGCCTACACGCCGATTCCTGCGGACGACGCCGCCGCCACGGCCAGGGCCGCCTTCGCCCCCGCGACGCTAAAGGCCTCGGACAACGCCCGCGTCAGGGTGGAGTCGAACCTCCTCTTTGATACGCTTGAAGTTCAGACGAACGTCGCCACTTGTGCGCACGTCGACTTGTTCGGAAACATACTCAAGGTTTCCCGCATTGTCGATACCAACGGCAATGTCATTGTCTCGCACGGTACCTACGCGCTCGCCGATGCGCTGTCGCGCGGCTGGACTTGGTTTGAGGACTCCTCTGCCGTCTTGAACGAAGATGGTACGGCGGTCGCAACAGCAGGCACGGGAGCGATTCATGTGGGACAGGATCCACTTGTCATCATCATTCGTTGACGATGAAGCGTTCTCTTGCCCTGCTGTGTTTCAGCGTGATGGCCGGGCTTGCCGCCCCGGCGGAAGTTGTGCCCGTCGCAGGTTCACCAGTTCCGCTGCTTCCGGAAGACGCTGCGCATAGTATTGCCGCGAAGAAGCCGCAGATGTTTTCCGTGCTGGAAGCGTCTGACACGGTTCCGGAAGGCTTTCTCGCCGTAACTCCGAAGCCTGTAGAGCCGGTATGGCATGGCGGCGATTCGTCAGTGGAGACGTCTGCTCCGGTTGCGGCGGGCGATCTGCTTTCCCTCGTCGCCGCCGTGCGTGGCGTGTCGCGCACGGGCGAGCCGAAGATCCTCGTGAAACTGCAGGGGGACGACTGGGCGGGGCTGATACGCGGTGAAATCGCCGCTGGTGGCGAATGGCGCTGGGTCAGGCTCCTTGGCCGCGCAAACAAAGACCGCGCCGCGGGCGAACTAAGGCTCCATTTCTATCCGGCGTATGGGTGCCAGACGTTCGAAGTGCGCGGGCTTCGCCTTGAAAACTGGGGTCGGACTCCAAAGGACGACCTGCCTCCGCTACCGGAGTCATCGCCAGCGTTCGGCGGTGATCTTCCCGTTCCTCCGGCCCTGCCGCCCGATGCGGCGCCAGTCGTGCTTGAACCGCTTTCGGACGCCGATCGCGCACGTCCGCGTCGCGTCATGCTCAAACTGGACGATGTCACGCTGCGCACGTATCGCCGCTACGACCGCGTGATACGCTTTCTTGAGGAGAAGGGCATTGTCGCCGGTTTCGGCGTAATCGTCTCTTCTCTCGACAACGCGCCGCAGGAGTATGTCGATTGGCTCAAGCGCAACGCTCTCGAAAACGGCGGGCGCGTGGAATTCTGGAACCACGGCTGGGATCACGCCATGGACGGGAAGACCCGCGTCGACGAGTTCAAGGGATCCGGGCTTGCGCACCAGCGCGAAAACCTCGCAAAGTCGCAAGACATGTTCCGCGCAAAAACGGGTCTTTCCATGCGTGCGCTTGGGACTGCGGGCAACTCGTGGGACGCCGACACCTCGACCGCCCTGTCAGAGCGCGATGATATCAGCGTGTGGCTTTACGGCAACCCGAAGAGCGACGGCGGAAAGCGTGTCTTGAAGCGCACCTTCAATCTTGAGCACTCAGTTGGACGCATTTCGTACGAAAGTTTCGCCAGGGGTTATGCAAAGCACCGACTTGACGAGTATGCCGTCATCCAGGGGCATCCGAACATGTGGAACGACCAGAGCTGGAATGCGTTCAGGAAGATTGTCGAACAGTTAATCGCCGATGGCTGGGAGTTTTCCGTTCCGCGGGACTTCACGGAATAAAAGGAAGAATACGAACATGAAAACAGTACTTTGCTGCATAGCGGGATTCACATTTGCCGTTCTCGCTTCCACGAGCGTCACGGCGTCTTCGTCCGGGACGGTGTCCGCGAAGCCTTACCTTTCCACATACCGCTGGGGGACGGGCGGATGCGAGAAGGGGCTCTACGACCAGTGGGGCGCATGGGTCGGCGAGCAGGGGCTGTGGGCCGAGGATTTCATGCCCAAGGACGCCTGGAACAAGATCGAGGGCGAGGAGTGGCAGCTCGGCGTGTGGAGCAAGTGGCGCACTTTCGCGCCGGGACGCCGCCTCGTGCTGAGCGTCCCGATGCTCGTCGGGCCGTGGAACAGGAGCGGTCCGAAGACGGGTCCGCGCGCGGGCGAACCCGTCTCTCTCGCGAAGGGCGCGGCTGGTGAATACGACGCGCATTTCGCCGCGCTCGGACGGAACCTAGTGAAGTGGGGCCTCGCGGACACGATCGTCCGCCTCGGCTGGGAGTTCAACGGCGGATGGTACACCTACCGCGCCGAGAACGAACGGGAGGCGCGCGACTTCGCCGCGTTCTTCCGCCGCGCCGTCGACGCGATGCGCAAGGCGGAAGGACAGAAGTTCCTCTTCTGCTGGAACCCCGCGATGGAGCCGCACTGGAACTACGACATCGAGGCGGCCTGGCCGGGCGATGATCATGTCGACATCATCGGACTCGACGTCTACGATCAGTCTTGGGTTCCGAACACCTATCCGATTCCCAAGGACGCGACGCGTGAAGAGCGCACCGCGCGGCAGGACCGCGCGTGGAAGATGAAGACCGCGAACGAAAAGGCGTTCGGGCTCCCGTGGTGGCCGGCCTTCGCGCGTCGCCACGGCAACAAGCCGCTCGCGATCTGCGAATGGGGAGTCTGCCATCGCGACGACGGACACGGAGGAGAGGACGATCCGCTCTACATAGAACGCATGGCGGACTTCATCGAGGATCCGGCGAACAACGTCCTCTTCCAGTGCTACTTCGACGTGGGTGCGGATGACGGAAACCACCAGCTCGTTCCCGACGGAAAGAACAAGATATGCTTCCCCGAATCGACCGCCGCGTTCCACAGGCGCTTCGCGAAGCCGGGAACTCCCGCCGTCCCGCCGCCTTTCAAGAGCATTTGGACGAAGCCTGCGGACGGCGGACGGCAGAACGAAGTGGGTGCAGATGTCGTGATCTACGGCTCCTCGCCCGCCGCGCTCACTGCGGCTATCGAGGCGCAGCGACATGGAAAGTCCGCCGTGATCGTATGTCCCGAGACGCGCATCGGCGGACTCACGACCGGCGGACTCGGTCAGACGGACATCGGCAATAAAGACGCGTTCGGCGGGCTTGCGCTCCAGTTCTACAGGGATGTCGCGGACTGGTACAGGAGCGAAGCGAACTGGAAATACGAGAAGCGCGAGGACTACATGCCTGACGGACAGTGCGCTGATTCCGTCGCAAAGGACTCCATGTGGACGTTCGAGCCTTCCGCCGCGCTCGCGATCCTCGAGCGCTGGGAGCGTCAGAACAGGCTGAAAATCTTTCGCGGCGAATTTCTCGACCGCAAGAGCGGCGTCGTGAAGGACGGTGCCCGCATCGGCGCGATAAAGACTCTCTCCGGAAAGGTTTTCCGCGGCAGTATGTTCGTCGACGCGACATACGAGGGCGACCTCATGGCGGCGGCGGGCGTGAGCTATACGGTCGGGCGCGAGGCAAACGCAGTCTACGGCGAGACGATAAGCGGCGTCCAGCGCAAGCTCTCAACGCACCATCAGTTCAACGAGGGCGTTTCAGCATACGTGAAGCCCGGCGATCCGAAATCGGGGCTCCTTCCTTTCGTCGAAAAGGATACCGATGAGCCGGACGGAGCGGGCGACAGGCGCGTTCAGGCGTACTGCTTCCGCTCGTGTCTCACGGACGACCCGTCCAACCGCATCCCCTTCGCAAAGCCCGAGGGATACAATCCGCTGAACTACGAGCTTCTGCTACGGAATCTCGAGGCGATAGATCCGAAGACATTCGTAGAGAAGAAGGACAAGCCGTGGGAGTACATGCCGTGGATCAATTCCCGCATGCCCAACCGCAAGACGGACACGAACAACCGCACAGGCTTCTCGACGGACTTCGTCGGGCAGAACTGGAACTGGCCCGAGGCTTCATACGAGGAGCGCGCGAAGATACTGAAGGCGCATCTCGACTACCAGCGCGGGCTCTTCTGGACGCTTGCGAACAATCCGCGCGTCCCGGAGCCGATCAGGAGCGAAGTCGCGAAGTGGGGCACCTGCAAGGACGAGTTCGCCGACGGACTCGGCCAGGGCTGGCAGTCGCAGCTCTATGTTCGCGAGGGACGCCGCATGATAGGCGACTACGTCGTGACCGAGCATGATGTCCTGAGGAAACGCGTTACGAGCCGCCCCGTCGCGATGGCGGCCTACGGCATGGATTCGCACAATGTCAGGCGATACGTGGACAAGAAGGGATTCGTCCGCAACGAAGGCAACATCGAAGACTGGCGCGCTGGCGGCAAGCCGTATCCGATAGACTACGGCGCGATCCTTCCGAAGAAGGGCGAATGCGAAAACCTGTTCGTCCCCGTATGCGTCTCCGCTTCGCACATGGCGTTCGGCTCGATCAGGATGGAGCCTGTGTTCTTCGCGCTCGGCCAGGCGGCGGGAGCTGCGGCCTCGCTGTCGGTAGACTCCGGCTGCGCCGCGCAGGATCTCGAGTACGCGAAGCTCCGTGACGTTCTCGTCTCCGAAGGAGTAGGCTTGGGCGTGGAGAGCAGGATCACCGAACTTATTTCGCGCATGACGCTGGACGAGAAGATCGGGCAGCTGTCGCAGACGAACGGCGGGAATCCGGACGGCGCCCAGTCCGAAGACATGTCGGAAGCGCCTCTGGACGCCGACTTCCTCGCCAAGGTCAAGGCCGGAAGATACGGATCGCTTCTGGGCAAGCGCGGCGCCAGGAACTACAACATCCTTCAGGAGACCGCTATGTCCGGACGCCTCGGCATCCCGCTGCTCGTCGGACACGACATGATCCATTCCTCGCGCACATGCTATCCGATTCCTCTCGCACTGTCCTGCTCGTTCGACGAGGATCTCTGGAGCCGCATCGGCGAGGCGATCGCCGTCGAGTCGCTGACGGTCGGCTGCAACTGGACGTTCACTCCGATGATCGACATTGCGCGCGACGCGCGCTGGGGGCGCATCGCCGAGTCGGCAGGCTCCGATCCGCTCGTCACATCGCGTTTCGGAGCCGCGATGGTGAGGGGACTTCAGGGGGACGATCTCGCCGACGGACGTCACATCGCCGCGTGCGCGAAGCACTATGTCGCGTACGGCGCGCCGCTTGGGGGGCGCGACTACAACGCCGTGGAGCTTTCGGACGCGACGCTGCGCGACGTCTACCTTCCGCCGTTCCGCGCCGCCGTCGCGGCGGGGGTCGCAACGGTGATGCCGGCGTTCCACAGCTTCAACGACGTGCCGTGTTCGATGAATGCGTATCTGCTGCGCGACATACTTCGCGGCGAGATGGGCTTCACGGGCATGACGATCTCCGACTGGGAGGCCGTAGGCGAGCTGGTGCCGCACGGAGTCGCGAAGCCCGGCGCGGACGCAGCCGCCAAGGCGCTGAACGCCGGCATGGACATGGAGATGGTCTCGACGCACTATGCGGACGGACTTGCCGAGGCCGTCGAGAAGGGAATGGTCAGCGTGGAGACGCTGGACGCGGCGGTGCGCAACGTGCTGCGGCTCAAGTTCCGCTTGGGGCTCTTCGACCATCCGACGATCGACGCGCCGGCGCTTGAGAAGACGATCGACTTCGCCGCGCACCGTGCGCTCGCGCGCGAGGCGGCCGCGAAAAGCTGCGTCCTTCTCAAGAACGGCGGAGTGCTGCCGCTGAAAGCGCCGCGAGTGGCGCTTATCGGCGACATCGCCGTGAACTCCCGGCAGATGCAGGGAACGTGGTCCACCTTCGATTTCTCCAACACGACGAACGACACGCTTCTCGCGGGCCTTCTGGCGGACGGCGTATCCGTCGCATATACGGAGGCGTATACGCTGACCGGCCGCGTAGACCGCGCGGCGATAGAGCGGGCGTGCGCTGAGGCGGACGCTGTCATCGCATGTTTCGGCGACTATCTTGAGAAGACAGGCGAGAACAATTCGAGCGCGCGCATCGAGCTTCCGGGCGAGCAGCTTGCGGTCGTGGATGCGGTCAAGGCGTGCGGAAAGCCGCTTGTCGCGGTGGTGTTCGGCGGAAGGCCGCTGGCGATTCCCGAACTGGCGGAGAAGGCGGACGCCGTCGTGATGGCGTGGAATCCGGGCGGAGCGGGCGGATGGGGCGTGGCCGACGTGCTCACGGGCGCGGCGGAGCCGTACGGACGGCTCACGACCGACTTCCCGAATGCGACGGGGGAGTGTCCGAAATTCTACAACCGCACGACTACGGGGAGACATCACGTCCCAGGGGACCGCTGGACGACCCGCTACAACGACGTGCCGTTCGCGAGCGTCTATCCGTTCGGGTACGGACTTGCCTACACGACGTTCGAGTACGGAGGCGAGCGCGTGGCGGTCGATGGCGCGGAAGTCGTCTTCTCGGCGGACATCACGAACACAGGTTCCCGCGGCGGAAGCGAACTCGTGCAGGTCTACACGCGCGACGTTCTTGCGAGGACCGTGCGTCCGCGCCGCGAGCTGAAGGGCTACCAGCGCGTGGAACTCGCCCCGGGCGAGACGAAGCGTGTCGAGATACGCGTGCCCGTCGCCACGCTGGGCTACACGGTCGACAAGGTGTATCGCGTGGAGCCGGGCGAATTCGAGGCCTGGATCGCGCCCGACTCCGACAGCGGCAGAAAGCTTTCGTTCGCCCTGTAGTCCCCGCGCATGCGTGCAGTTTTAGCCACACGACTTTGCGCTGCCCCGCCTCAAATCACCCGATTTGACGCTGGCCAAAAGAAGTTTTTGCCAGCCTCCCAGATCACTGCGAGGCTGGCTGCCTCGGGAAATAGTCTGCTCCCCAAGTCACGTCCTGACTTCGCCGGGGAAATATGATACAATATGCTTCATGAGCAGATTTGGTGCAGGATGCGCGTACGTGAGAAACGCAGGGACGATCGCGAAGGCGGCGGCGCGGGCGAACCCGGTAGACGTAGGGCAATAGGCAACAGGGGGGAAAAATTTGGAGACGCGGCTTCCAGCCGCGTCAATCGAGCGATTGGCCTGCGACTACAT
>CAMOCC010000077.1 GCA_946610035.1 uncultured Verrucomicrobiota bacterium | reverse complement strand
ATGAAGCGCCAGCTGCGGCAAGCCGTGGCTGGCGCCTTCATTTGGAATCCTTGGACTCCAACGTCGTGAGACACACGGGGCCGCAAATATGATATAATATGCATTTCAAACGGAGTGTCTGTAGATGGAAGAATCGAACAAAGGCGTCGGCGTAGTGGAGCCGAAAGTGATGAATCTGAAGCTGCCGGAGGGCGGCTACAGGCTCGAGTCGGGCGGTTTGCTCAAGAAGATCGAGGTCGTCTACGAGGAATGCGGCGCGCCGATGAGGGATGACAACGTCATCTACATCTGCCATGCGCTTACGGGCGATGCGCACGTCGCCGGTATCCGTCCGGGAGAGACGAAGCCGAGCGGATGGTGGGAGGAGATGATCGGTCCCGGAAGGGCGATCGACACGAACAGATGGCACGTCATTTGCGCGAACGTCCTTGGCGGATGCAGCGGGACGACCGGACCCATGTCCGTCAACCCCGACACCGGCAGGCCCTACGGCTCCTCGTTCCCGCAGTACACCTTCTCCGACACGGTGGACGTCTTCCGCATGCTGCTCAGGCAGCTTGGCGTGAAGCGCCTCGCGGCGCTCATCGGCGGCAGCTACGGCGGCATGCAGGTCATGGACTGGATCACGCGCTGTCCCGACGAGATGGAGCGCGCTTGCATCATTGCATCCTCGCCCTCGCTCAACACGCAGGCGCTCGCCTTCGACGTCGTCGGACGCGCCGCGATAACGGACGATCCGGAGTGGAGGGGCGGCGACTACTACCTCGAGGGCGACGGGAAGGGCCCGAAGGCCGGCCTCGCGTCCGCGCGCCAGCTCGCGCACATCACGTACCTTTCGAGGGACCTCCTCCAGGCGAAGTTCCGCCGCGAGCTCCAGAAGAACTTCGTGGAGGCCCCGGCCGACGAGCGCGCGAAGAGGGACGCCGAGTTCAAGACCTACTTCCAGATCGAGAGCTACCTCGACTACCAGGCGATGAAGTTCGTCCGCCGCTTCGACGCGAACAGCTACCTGCACATCACCAGGTCCATGGACCTCTTCGACGCGGGCGGGCGCTACGGGTCGCTGGACGCCGCGTGCGCGCGCGTCAAGGCGAAGTGCCTCGTCGTCTCGTACCAGAACGACATCCTCTTCACCGAGTGGCAGTCGAAGGACATCGTGGCGTCGCTGCTGAGGAACGGGAAGGAAGTCTCGTACTGCCATCTCGAGGCGGGGACGGGCCACGACTCGTTCCTCACCGACATCGACGACCTGTCCGGGCTCGTCGGCGGGTTCCTGTGCACCCGCGACCCGAAGGTCATGAAATGGCAGGTCAGGCACTACCGCCACGTCGTGGACATGGTGCCGGAGGGCTCGAAGGTCATCGACATCGGCTGCGGCGACGGAACGCTCCTCAACGTGCTGGCCGAGGTCAGGCACGCGTCCGAGTGCGACGGCGTCGACATCGACATCGACCGCTTCAAGGAGGCGGTTGCGGACGGCAACGACTGCTTCTGGCTCGATGCGGACGAGGGGCTGGGGATGATCCCCGACAAGCACTACGACCTCGCCGTCTGCTCCGACACGCTCCAGGAGGTGAAGAATCCGCGCGGGCTCCTCGCCGAGGCGCTGCGTATCGCGGACGAGGCGATCGTCACGTTCCCGAACTTCGCGAACTACAGGATCCGCCTGACGCTGGGCCTCACCGGACGCCTTCCCGTCTCGAAGTCGCTTCCGTTCCAGTGGTACGACACGCCGAACATCCACTGCATCACGCTGAAGGACTTCCGGGCCCTCTGCGACGCGGAGGGGATCGAGATCGTCGACGTCAAGTGCGAGTGCCGCCACCCGGTCGGCAAGGCGCTGCTCGCGCTGGGCTTCAAGAACCTCGGGGCCTCCCGCATCACCGCGCGCATAAGGAGGAAGGCTAAATGACGCTTCCGCAGAGAATAGCGCACATCCTCAAGCACGGCATGGCCGCGCTTCATCCCTGCGTCTACGGTGAGCTTAACTCAAAGGGCGCGATAGGGGAGATCGCGGCGGACCTCGAACGCGAGATCGCGCTCCTGCCCACGGAGCGTCCGGCGAAGGACATAGTCGCCGACTTCATCGCGCGCATTCCCGAAGTGAAGCGCATCGTCGAGACCGACGTGACGGCCGCCTACGAGGGCGACCCGGCGGCGACGAGCCGCATGGAGGTCGTGATGGCGTATCCGGGGCTTTTCGCCGTCACGGTCCACCGCCTCGCGCACGAGCTGTACAAGCTGAAGGTGCCGATCATCCCGCGCATCATGAGCGAACTCGCGCACTCGAAGACCGGCATCGACATCCACCCGGGCGCGACGATCGGCGAGAGGTTCTTCATCGACCACGGCACGGGCGTCGTCATAGGCGAGACGACCGTGATCGGACGCAACGTCCGCCTCTACCAGGGCGTGACCCTGGGCGGGCTTTCCTTCTCCAAGGACTCCTCGGGCGTGCTCGTGAAGGGCCTCAAGCGTCATCCGAACCTCGAGGACAACGTGGTAGTCTACGCGAACGCCACGATTCTCGGCGGCGAAACGACTATCGGGCACGACTCGGAGATCGGCGGCAACGTGTGGCTCAAGGACTCCGTCCCGCCGTTCTCGCGCGTGTACAACAAGCCGCCCGCGCCCGTCATCAAGGCGATGCAATGAAGTTCCGTTCGTTCGCACTCCTCGCCGCAGTCACGGTCGGAACGTGGAACGGACAGTGGTTCCCGTCCGGCAGGGCAGAGCACAGGGCCAAGCCGGAGGTGGAGGCGAAGACGATAGCGGATGCGGGGCGGATGCTTCGCGAGGGGATCCGGAAGGTCGATCCCGCAGGCACGAACGACCTGATCCTCTGCTTCAACGAGATACGCGGACCCGAGGCGGCGGAGGCGCTCTGCCGCGCCGTGGGCCGCACGAACCTCACCGTCGCCATCGTCTCCGCCTACCGCAGAAGGGACCGCTTCGACATGCAGCAGGACGTCATCGCGACCACGCTTCCCGTCGTCTCGGCGAACTGGAGCAGGTGGAAGCTCGCGAAGCAGGTCGACGAGACGCCCCCGCGCGGGTACGCCCATGCGCTTGTCGTCATGCCGGGCGCCGTCACGACCGCAGTGTACGCGGTGCATTTCAAATCCAATTACGGACAGACCACCGCCGCCGAGGCGAAGGCGAACCGCGCGAAGCGCTCCAACGCGGCGCGGCAGCTCGTCCGACAGGAGGGCGCGAAGCGCGGACGCCGTCCGCACCCCGTCATCGTCGCCGGCGATTTCAACGCCGACGCATGGGCGGACGACGCGGGCAGGGAGACCATCTTCACCGACTTCTCGGAGGCGGGATTCGAGAATATCCTTGAAAAGACGGGGCCGGAGGGGCGTATTACCAACCCCGGAAGGGGCAAATGGCGCGGGAAGACGCTCGACTACATCATGACGAGGTCGCTGCGCACGGTGTCCGCCCCGGTCGTCGTGCCCGCCGGTCCCATTTCGGACCACTCCGCCGTTTTTGCAAATATCGTCCCGTGACGGACGTATATTTGATATAATATCCAATACTGTTCAAACAACGAAAGGCTAGATTGATATGGCGGAAACAGCGAAGAAGAGTCTTAAGCCGGTCGACTGGGCGATAGCGGCGGCATTGGGCGTACTGGCGGCTGTCGTGTACTTCTCGGGTCTTGCGGACTACGCATTTCCCGGCGAGTCGGCGACGTTGACCAGCGCGTGGGCGGGTCTTGAGTCCGCTCCTGCGGCGAAGTATCCGCTGATGGCCTGGTTCGTCCGCACCTTCGGCTGCGCGTCGGTCATCGCGCCTGTGTGCGGGGCGCTTTCCACCTTCCTGCTGTTCTGCCTTGCGACGCGGTTCCTGCGCGGGCGCATCGGCGGCGAGTTCAGCGCCGAGGACTCCGTCGGCATGAGCCGGCTCTGCGGAGTCACCGCGGCGGTCGTCTTCCTCTTCACGCCCGCCGTTCGCGAGGCGGCGACTCACCTCGACCCACGCATCTTCGACGCGACGTGGGCGCTTGCTACGCTGGCCGCCATCCTCGCCGGGTCTAAGCTCCCGAAGTCGGTTGCATGGATTGCGACGGTCCTCGTCGGCGTGATGGCCGGCTTCGGCGCAGCCGACACCGTGGTGTTCCTCTTCCTCCTTCCGCTCTTCATCCTGGGCGTGTGGTCCGCCACGTCCGCAAGGGGCGGGAAGGGCTACGGTTCCGCCGCGCTCTTCCTCTTTGCCTTCGTGACGGCGACCATCTGGACGATAGTGTCGACATACGGCGGGTTCGGGCCGTACGCCGACGTGCAGAAGGACGTCATCAAGGTCTGGTTCAAGACCGAGTCCGCCTACGTCATCCCGATCTTCGCGACGTTTCCGTTCGCAATCGCCGTCTTCTCCGTCCGCAAGGCCTTCAGCGGGGAGCGCGGGCGTGCCCAGATCACGTTCCACGCCCTGATGACGTTCGTCTCCGTCATCGCCATCGCGACGCCTTTCGCCGCGTCCAGCGTCATGGGCAAGACGCAGTATCCGCCGGTGGTCGTCAGCGCGTTCGTCGCGTTCACGGCCGGATGCATCCTCGCGTACTGGTGGAGCCTCACCAGGAAGGCGGTCATGGTCAACGAGTCCGTGGACGGCGCAAGGGACGCCGTCAAGGGGCGCCGCTCGCTCGGCCTCGCGGCCGGCGGCATGTACGCCGTCATCCTCGCGCTCACGCTTCTCATAGACTTCTTCTCGCAGTTCGAGGCTGACCGCGGACGCTTTGCGGACCAGGTCGCGGAGCGGATCGTCGCCGACCTCGACGGGCGCACGTGGTTCGTCACGGACGGCACGCTCGACAGCCACCTGCGCCTCGCCGCCAAGAAGGCGGGCAAGGAGCTGAACCTCATCTGCCTCCAGAAGGACCAGGACGAGAAGTACATCGAGTCCCTCGCAGCGCTCGCCGAGGAGAAGGGGCTTGGCGGACTCTGCGCCCGCCTCAGGAAGTACGGCATACTCACCTTCCTCCAGGACTGGTTCGGGTCCGACCCGCAGATCGCCTCCAAGGTCGCCGTCTTCGGGGCGCCCGACATCTGGCGCTACGCGCCCGGCGTCGACCCCGTGCCGGAGCTCCTCTTCTTCGGCGGCGACCCGGCGCGCGCCGCCGCATCAATCGACGACCGACGGCATTTCGCCGAAATCCTCTCCGCGCCCGAGGGCTGGGGGAGCTACCGCCTCCACGAGACTAAGAGCGACCTCGACCGCCGCCGCCTCAACCTCCGCCGACACCTCGGCTTCGTCGCCTGCAACGCGGGCTGCCGCGAGCAGACCGAGGCCCGCAAGGCGCAGAACGTCGGCCTCGCCGAGGAGGCGGCGAAGCACGACGACCGCGCGTTCGACCTCTACGAACTCGTGCTGCGCGAGATCGATTCGGACAATGTGAGCGCGCTCTTCAACGAGTACGAGCTCCTCGAGCGCAAGAACAAGAAGGCGGAGTCCCGCCGCAAGGAGATACTCTCGGCCCTCGAGTCGATCAGGAACGACGAGTCCCGCCGCTACGTGCTGCGCGCGCTCCCGCTCTTCTACGGATACCTCATGAACCCGGCGATCATCCTCAAGCGCGGCATCGGCGACGTGCAGGGCGGACACTACGAGGAGGGCGTGAGCCAGATCCGCCGCGCCATGGACCTCGTCCCCGTCGACCAGCGCGACTGGGCCGAGCTGAACATCCTCGCGCCGCTCTACGCCGGCGGACGCGCCAAGGACCGCGAGACCGCCCGCAGCATCTACACGAAGGAGCTGGAGCGCGACCCGAAGAGCCGCATAGCGCTGACGGGCCTCGCCCGCCTCGCCATGATGTCCGGCGACAACGCCAGGGCCATCGAGCTACTCGAGAAGGCGACCGCCGAGGCCGGCGACGACCCCGCGGCCTACACGGACGTCGCAACACTGCGCCTCATGCGCGGAGAGCTCGACGAGGCGAAGTCCGTCCTCCTCAAGGCGACCGATCTCGAGCCCGACAACCTCAAGGCCCTGTCGCTCCTCGCCGCAACGGTCATGCGCCAGCTCGACGCCCTCGCCGAGATTTCCGACGAGGCCGCGCGCGAGGTGCGCCGCAAGGAGCTTGAGGACGAACTCGAGCGCCGCATCATCCCGCGCATGGAGAAGATCGACCCGGCCAGTCCGTCCGTCCTCTCCACCAAGGCGTTCAGCAAGATGCGCAAGGGCGGCGACAAGAACCTCAAGTCCGCCCGCGATGACCTCATGGTCGTGGCCTCCGCGAACCCCGAGAATGCCGGCACCGGCGACATGATCCTCGGACTGGACATCCAGCTCAACGACCGCGAAGACGCCGAGCAGCGCGCAACCGAGGCGCTGCGCTACGACGCGATGGCGCCGCTGCCCAACTACGTCATGGGCTCCATCGCGCTCGCGAAGGGCGAACTCGACAAGGCCGAGGTGCACCTGCGCCGCGCCGTCGAGACCGAACGCCCCGTGCCGATGGCCATAAACGACCTCGCGGAGCTTCTCCGCCAGAAGGGGAGCTATCAGGAGGCGGAGCGCTTCGCCCGCCAGTCGATCTCCGCGACTCCCGGACTCTACGTCGTCTGGGAGACGCTCGGGACGATCCTCCTGGACGGCGGCCGCCCCGAGGACCTCGCCGAGGCGGAGCGCTGCATCCAGAAGGCGTGCGACATGTCAAAGGACGCGAAGGGCGTCCCGCAGGATCCGCGCATGCTCATCTCCCTCGCGCGCGTCCAGCTCAAGCTGGGCAAGATGCCGGAGGCGAAGAAGAACATCCGCATCGTCAACAGCCGCAAGGCCGAGCTGGAACCTGCGGACCTCAAGAACTTCCAGGATCTCCTGAACCTTGCTAAGTAGCGCACTACTCGCCGTCGCGTTCCAGGTCGGGCCCTTCTACCAGCAGAAGCCGGCGGAGGACTACTGGGCGCTCAGACCGCTCGTCTCCGCCGAGGGGGAGACGACGGACGTCCTGTGGCCCGTCTTCACGTGCCACAGGGACTGGTGGCGCTTCTGCTACATCGCATGGTGGCAGGACCACCCCGAGGAGGATTCGTGGCAGTTCACGCTTCTTCCGATATGGTTCAACGGACGGCAGAAGGACGAGGGCTACTGGGGGCTCTTCCCCCTCTACGGCGGGCACCCCCACGTAGCCATGCTCTACGACTTCAAGTTCTGCCTGTGGCCGCTCTGGCACAGGTACCGTATGCCGCGCGGACGCGAATGGATGACGTCCAACTCGGTCCTCTTCCCGTTCTTCAGTTGGCGGTCGGACGGCGCATGGAGCTTCTGGCCCGTATACGGCGTAAACTACCAACGTGAATCCGACCACCGGTACGTGCTCTGGCCGATCGTCACATGGGCGTCCTACCGCGAGGATCGCGACACTGCGGGGGAAGGGTATTCGTGGATGTTCTGGCCGCTTTACGGACAGGTCAGGCGCGCGCGCGAAAGCCAGGACCTGTTCCTCCCTCCGTTCTTCTCCTACTCGGAGACCGCGCAGGGCGCGTGGCGGCTGCGGTGCCCGTGGCCGTTTGTCGACATTGAGCGAACGCGCACGCGCTCGCGCACGAGCGTCTGGCCGTTTTATGAACGCTCCGTCAACCTCGACTTCATGAAGGGCGAGGAGTCCTCGCGTGTCACGCGCTTCGGATGGAAGCTCGTCGAGATTTACGACGACGAGGTGAGGGTGTTTCCGTTCTACGCCTCCGGGCGCAACCACTTCCGCATTTGGCCGTTCTGGGAGTCCGAGACGGAAGGCGACGTGACGAGGGGACGCTTCCTCGACTTGATTCCGATACGCTGGGTGCCGTCCGTCGACCGCAACTGGTCCAAGTTCTGGACCTTCTACGAAAACGAATCGTGTCCGCTCTACACCGACCATTCGCTTCTCTGGGGCATCATCCGATGGAGGACCTGGAGCAGATGATCGAGTCCGTAAAGAACTGGGCGCGCGCCATGCGCGTCCATCAGTGGACCAAGAACCTCCTCATCCCCGCGGCCTGGTTCTTCGCCGTGAGCGATCCAAGCCAGCGCGCGATGGCAGGCGGATGGCGTCCGGCCGTCCTCATGTGCGGTATGTTCGCCAGCTTCTGCTTCGTCTCGTCGGCGTTCTACCTCTTCAACGACGTGAAGGACCGCGAGTCCGACCGTCTCCACCCCGTAAAGCGCCTCCGCCCCGTCGCAGCTGGTCTCATATCCGCAATCACCGCGCTTCACGCCGCCGTCGCCTGCTTCGTGATCGGCTTCATCCCGTCCGTTGTCATGTTCTTCCGCCATGTGGACCGCTGGCCGATGATGGCGATAGTCCTCCTGTACAGCGTCATGCAGGTCGCCTACTCGTGCGGACTGAAGAGAATCCCGTATGTTGACGTCGTCGTGATCGCCGGCGGCTTCGTCCTTCGCGCCGTCGCGGGGACGACGGTCCTGGACGTCCGCCTTTCCCCGTGGCTCTTGGTCTGCGCCTTTTCGCTCTCGCTCTTCCTCGCCCTGTGCAAGCGGCGCCATGAAAAGCTCGTCTGCGAGGAATCGCGTGCCGCGCTCTCTGGCTACCGCATGCCGACTTTGGACATGCTTGTCGCCTCGTCCGCTATGGTCACGCTCGCCGTCTATGTCGCCTACACGCTCGTCCCGGAGACGATCGGACGCTACGACTGCGGAGCGAAACTCGCCTTTACAGCCATCCCCGTCGCCCTCGGGCTCATCCGCTACCTGCAGTTGACGTACTCGCGCGCGGATGTAGGCCGTCCGGAGAAGATAATCCTGTCCGATCGCGTACTCTGGGCCGTCATGGCCCTCTACGCTGCGTCGGCAGCCATGGTCCTTGCCTGGAGGTGACAGTCCCATGCCCGTAGATACCGGTTTCCTGGCAGCACTTGCTGCGCGCAGACGTTTCGGAATGAAGCCCGGACTCGATGCAATCCGCACCATCTGCTCGCGCCTCGGCGATCCCCAGCGGAAATTCCCCGCAATCCACATAGCCGGTACGAACGGGAAGGGGGCTGTCTCCGCGATGATCGACTCCTGTCTCAGGGCCGGGGGATTCAAAAGCGGTCGCTACACCTCGCCGCACCTCGTCCGACTGAACGAGCGATTCTTCCTTGACGGACGCCCCCTTGACGATTCAACGCTTGAAGCCATCTCATTCGAAGTCGAGCGCGCGGCGGGGGACGTAGGGGAGCTTACGTTCTTCGAGGCGCTTACGGCCGTCGCCTTCCTCGTCTATTCAAGGGCGAATGTCGACTTTGCCGTCCTTGAAACGGGTCTGGGCGGACGCCTCGACGCGACGAACATCTGCTCCCCGTCGCTTTGCGTCATCACGCGCATCGGCCTCGATCACTGCGACTGGCTGGGAGACACCGTGGAGAAGATCGCAGCGGAGAAGGCGGGCATCATCAAGCCCGGCGTCCCCGTCGTCGTCGGTGCGAACGAGCCGTCCGTAGTCGACGTCTTCCGACGCCGTGCGGCGGAAGTGGACGCACCGTTCCACTACGCGCCAGATCTTGCATCGGAGGCGGACATACCGACCGGCTTCTCACTTGCCGGAACCTTCAACAGGGAGAACGCGGTCACGGCCCTTGCCGCGCTCAAGATACTCGGCAAGGGCGACATGTCGGGGCTTACATCCGTTGTCTGGCCGGGACGCTTCCAGCGGATCGGAGACTGCATTGTGGATGGTGCGCACAATCCCCCCGCCGCGCGCGCCCTCGCGCGCGCCCTCGCCGAAAGGGGACAGGCCCGGTACACGCTCATAGCCGGCTTCTGCGGCGACAAGGACGTGGAGGAGACGCTTCGCATCCTCGCGCCGTTTGTAGACAAGGCATATGCCGTCAGGACCAACAATCCGCGTTCCATCTCGCCGGAAGCACTTGCCGCAAAAATGGAATCTGTCGGAATTTCGGCGATTCCCTGCGATTCCTTGCATTTAGCGCTCATACAATCGGGGACTGTCCCCAAACAAACGGGGACTGTCCCCATGGGGGGTGGGGGGACTGTCCCCGTGCGGATGCTGATTTGCGGCTCGCTATTTCTTGCCGGAGAGGCGCTTGTCGAGCTTGGCGCCTATCCTTGGGCGGGCAGGGGGGAGTGTCCCCGTTTCGACCCCTCCGAGCGGCTGGTGGGGGACTGTCCCCGCACCTAGTGGGCCCGGCAGTTGGTCGAGGGTTTCGCGGAGGAAGGACGTGATCTTGGCGATGTGCTCGACCAGATTGGGGTCGAGGGTCTTTTCGAGGAACGGGATCACCTCGTGGCGCACCTTGTTGCGCTCTATCGAGACGTCGTCGTTCGAGGCGTCCTCCCGCCATTCCTCCTTGTACTTGCGAAGGTAGTCCTTGAGCTCAGTGTCACGGCAGCCGAGAAGCGGACGCACGAACTTGATTGCGCCCACTTGGGAAGACTCCTTTATCCCGGCGAGACCCTCGGGGCCCGATGCGCGGCGAATGCGCATAAGGAAGGTCTCCGCCACGTCGTCCATGTGGTGGCCGGTTGCAATGGCGTCCAGGCGCATGGTCCGCATGCATTTCTCGAAGAAGGCGAGTCTTACGCGCCGCGCGGCCATCTCGAGCGACTCGCAATGTCCGCGCACGATCTTCGCGTGGTGTCCGCGGAAGGGGATTCCGAGCCGTGCGGCGAGACCCTTGACGAAACGGTACTCCTCCTTCGACTCCTTCCTGAGGCCGTGGTCGACGTGGAGGATGACAAAGCGGTCCGCGGCGTTCCTCTTCTTTCCGCCCTTTGTGAGCAGGAACGCGAGCGCGACGGAGTCGGAACCGCCGCTGACGGCCAACCCGATGCGCCCTGGAGGGAGTATTCTTCTGTTGATTTTCATTTGTTGAATATTATATCATTTTCCCCGTTGAACAGCCGACGAAAAAATGATATACTATATGCCGTTCGTTTGGTAAAAGCGGGCGTAGCTCAATGGCAGAGCTCCAGCCTTCCAAGCTGGCTACGAGGGTTCGATTCCCTTCGCCCGCTCCAGACTGGGGAGAGCCAGGGTGGCGTAATGGCAGCCGCGGCAGACTCAAAATCTGCTATACGTGAGTATGTGCGGGTTCGAGTCCCGCTCCTGGCACCAGACGAGCGAACGGCTACGGAGAGGTGTCCGAGTGGTTTAAAGTACCGCCTTGGAAAGGCGGCGTGGGGGCAACTCCACCGGGGGTTCGAATCCCCCCCTCTCCGCCAATTTCGGCGCAAGGCTCTCAGAACGGAAGTTCTGGGGGTTTTTCTTTTGCCTGAATTCCCCTACGTCGGGTGCAACGAGATATTTATGCAGAGGCAAACGTCTCCATCATAGGCCTTGGGAAGAACCCTGCACCCACCTCGCGAACTACCAACCATGTACCTCCAGGGATTTTGGAGACGCGGCTTCCAGCCGCGTCAAGTGCGCTAACAAGGGATGAGGGGGACAGTCCCCGCAGTGATGACTTGTTCTTCCGGGAGGCGAAGGTCGAGCCGATCCTGAAGGCGCTCAACGGACGCAAGCATCTCATAGTCGGAAACCACGACCATACGTGGATGAAGAGGGTGGAGGCGTCCGATCAGCAAATGGCGAAATGAGTTCATCTGATTTGCGACTGGCAATGGGCATCAAGTACGCCTC
>CAMOCC010000076.1 GCA_946610035.1 uncultured Verrucomicrobiota bacterium | reverse complement strand
GACATGTCTTCCACAAGCTCGGCGGATGACGGATTCTTCACCTTGCCGACCTTGATGTTCCTGAGTTTGAGCCCGCGGATTGGCTCCGTCTTGTATCCGCGGAACGAATAGACCGCCTTTGCGCTCGTCGCGGAGATGTCCTCCAGAACTATGTCGCTCACGGGCGTCGCGCGAAGGACTCCGTCCAACGGAACGCTGTCCGGCTTCCAGAAATAGTCGGTGATCGCCGAAACGGCCTCGTACTTTACGTCAAGCGCCTTTATGCGGCGCATGGTCACGTTCTCCACGAATCCGCCGCGCTCGGGATTCGTCTTGATGAAGAAAATCTTGTCGACGGTTTTCTCCGCGCGGCAGTCTTCCATAAGGACGTTTCGTATCCCGCCGGAAAGCTCGCTGCCGATCGAGAGCATGGAGTGTCCGTCGTTGATGACGCAGTTCCTCACGATGACATGCTCCGTCGGCATCGCGCGGCGGCGTCCCTCGTGGTTGATTCCGGACTTTATCACGACCGCGTCGTCGCCCTGCTCGAACGTGCAGTTCTCGACAAGGACGTTGCGCGAGGACTCGATGTCGATTCCGTCGGAGTTCTTGAGATCGCAGTAGACGTCAAGTCCGCGTACGACGACATCCTCGCTGCACAGGAGGTGAATCGTCCAGAACGGCGACTGGCGTATCGTGACGCCTTCCAGCCGCACACCCTTGCAGCGGTTGAACTGGATGAGCGGCGGACGCATCAGGCTCTCATCAAGTTTCCAGTACTGGCGTTCCTCCATCGGCGCATTGTCGCGCGCCCATTCCGCAAGGCGCTTCTTCGCCGCGTCGTGCGCAGGATTCTTCTTGCGCGCAAGCCCCCATGCGCGCCAGCGCGTTTCGACGGACGGCGCAAGCGTACCCTTCCCCGTTATGGCGACGTTCGTGCAGCCGTAGGCGTAGACGAGCGGCGAATAGCCCATGCACTCGATTCCCTCCCAGCTCGTGCGGACGGCCGGGAGATAGTCGTCGAGATTTTCCGTGAAGACTATCTTCGCGCCCTCGGAAAGATGCAGCTCGACGTTGTCTTTGAGATGGATCGCTCCGCTCGTCCACTCGCCCGCCGGCACGACGACCCTTCCGCCGCCCGACGCCGCAACGCGGTCTATCTCAGCCTGTATGTCAAACGCGCGCTTTTGCGCATCCTCAATCTCAAGTGCAAGGAGCATATATGGCCCGACGCCCTTGGGGTCGTTGTCGACGATCTTCTCGCGCAGGTAGTATTCGAACGACCCGTCGCGGTCAGCCGAAAGCCCCGCCACCGAACAGCACCGCGTGAGCGACACCATTTCCCGTTCCCCATTCCCCGTTTCCCGTTTCAGGAAGTCGCGGTTCAGCGCATTCCACGCCTTAAGCGCCGCCGCCTTCGCGTCTTCGCCGAGAATCCCGCGGTTCACCCCTTTCATCATCGCATAGCCGATTAGCGCAGTCGCAGTCGACTCGAGGTAGTTGCCCTCGCGTCCGGGTTGGTCCGCGACCTGCCACCACGCGCCGGAACTGTCCTGCCAGCGGATGAGCGTAGCGGTATATTCCCGGAGCAGTTTGCGAAGCTGTTCGCGCCCGGGATGGTCCGGCGGGAAGTACTCCTCTGTGTCCACTATCGCCGCCGCGAACCATCCGAGCGCGCGCCCCCACGCATGCGCGCTCTGCCCGGTCGCCTTGTCGGCCCATATCATCGACTTCGATTCGTCCCATCCGTGGCGGTAGAGCCCCGTCTTCGCGTCGTATGTATGGCGCGTCACGACTGCGAACTGGTTCGCGATGTCGTCGAAAGCCGCGCGCCTCGCGTCGCCTTCGAGGAAACGCGATGCGTAGCGCGCGTAGAACGGACAGCCCATGTAGAGTCCGTCGAGCCACATCTGGTGCGTGTACACCTTCTTGTGCCAGAAGCCGCCTTCGGCAACGCGCGGCTGGATCGCGAACTGCGCAAACTGCGTGTCAAGCACCTTCCTCAGCCTTGCCTCCTCTTCCCCTTTCCCAATTCCCCGCTCCCCGTTCCCCGTTACCCGTTCCCCGTTCCCCACAATCTCATACATGTCGAAGGCGAACTTGCCTGGGTTGATGCAGTCGAGCTTGCAGTCCTCCATTCTGTAGCCGAGGATTTCGCCGTCCTTCGTCACCATGCGGTCGATGTAGTTCTGCGCCCAGGCGATAGTCTTCTCGCGGAGTTCCGGACACCTCTTCGCCACAGCGAGCGCGGCCTGGAGTTCGAGTCCGTCCGTGTACTCCCACTTCGGCTTCTTGCGCTTGTCGATTCCGCACGGCACCGGATTGCGCTTCATCTCGCTCTCCAGCATCCTGGCGGCAGACACAAGGGCATCCCCAGCTGAAGCGGAGAGAGAGACCATAAGGGCTGACAGTATTAGAAGTCGATTCATCATAACGCTATTATACCATCTGAGGGGATTTTGGACCAGCCCCCCATAGGGTGAAAATAAGGGGAATCAGCGTCCGCCCCAAAGTGACAGTTTACCATGCCGAGTTGCCAAGTTCATATCGCGGCTGGAAGCCGCGTCTCCACCTCATTGAGCGTATTGTGCCTAGCATCACGCGCTCGTCGAGCTCGGGCTCGCATGCGTCACGACGATGCGCGTGAAGCAGAATACCAAGTCCTACCAAGCCGCATAGCGGACACCTCGCGAGGTGAGCATAGGGCAGCTCGCGAGGTGGGCATAGGGTAGCTCGCGAGGAGAAAGCGGGTGATGCGAACTTTTCAACTGCCTCGCGGCAATCTGCGAAGCAGGTGAAAGTTTCGTGCGAGGCGCGTCAAATCGCGCGGCTAGATATCTATCGGATGATGATCGCCAACCCGCCGTTGGGATTGCCCTCAGCGAGTCGAAGAACGTCGCTCCTCGCCTTGGCGAGCCACCAGTTCTTCGGCTTCCCATTCGAGGCCGCGACATGATTGCCCTCGGAATCAACGGCGTAGACTTCCGGCGTTCCGGAAAGCGTCGTTGCCGAGATGAGGTTGTATGTCGCGCCGGCAGTCAGCGCCGAAGAATCCTCAATCACCACCTTCGCGCCGTCGACGTTTGCCGTCGTGACGTTCGTCAGCTTCGTGCCAGGCCCCGCAACAGAACCCTCAACCGTCAGCGACGTGATGGCGACGGCGTTGGTACCGGCGACTATTCCGTCCGAAGCAATTGTCAAGTTGGCGATGGTTCCGCTCGCCTCTACACCTTCTGCAGCCTCTACAAATGTCAACTTTCCGCCAGACACATCAACGGAGATGTCATTGCCGAAATTGACTGCGTTACCAATCGTGCAGTCAGCAAGCTGCAGTTTGCAAGGCGACGTAAGAGTGCATCCGTTCGTCAGCACAAGATCGTTGAAAGCAATTTCAGTCGTCGCCGTAGTCTCAAACCCAAGTACGATATCTCCGTCGATAATCCATTTTGCCTGATTTGCAATGGAGGCCGATGCCTCAAACCTGGTCTTTTCGTACGTGCCGTTGTTCACACCAGAATGGTATGTTCCGGCAAATCGAGACCAGTCTCCGCCGAGATAACGCGTATACTGCGCGCGACCGCCAACGGTACGATTCGATGCGCCGCGATCCACGGTAATCGTACCGTTGCCTTCGACTCCGCCGAGCAGATCCACGCAGTATTCAAGGCGAAGCTCGGAATTCTCCTGCATCACCACCTTGCCGCGCACCCAGATCGTCCCCCAGCTATCTGAGAGAATGTTGTACATTCCATTTCCTATTTCGAGCGTGACACCCTCCGGAACTTCAAGCGTTTTAAGATTCGAATCGCTCGTACCACCAAGCCCCTGAAGCTTTGTTGCATAGATCACTAGACGTCCCGTGTCGTTCTCGGCAAATCCGCCAAGCTTAAGTCCGCGCCGGGTATTGGACACTGGCGTGAATATAACCTTGTGGCCGTTCAGCTTCATGGTCTTCGCCCAGCAGTCTCCATCGTGGTATACAGTGGCATCCGAAATGAACTCGACCGTCATCTTGGTCTGGGCGTCGGCCGTCGGAACGCCATGCGTCCAGTTCGCCGCCGTCTGCCACTGGTCATTCGCACCGCCAATCCATGTCGTCGTTGTAACCGTACCGTCAGCCACTGTTATCGTGACGGTCGTGCCGTCAACAGACACAGAACCGACCTTTCCCGCGTCGCCGGTCCTGACGATGATATTCTGCGCAGTCGCTCCTGTAATCCCCGTGAGCGAAGTTTCCACAGTTGCGGAGACGACAAGATAGCCACCCTCCTCGATTTCAATGCCGCCCTGGTAGTCAACTGCGCTGTTGTAGCTGTAGACGACACCTGAACCGATCGTCACCTTGCCAGGAAGCGTAGAGTTGTCCGGAATCACGACCGTTCCGCCATCAATGCGGATGCCGCACGTCGGAGCAGATTCAAGCGTCATCGTCCCGGATCCGCTCTTTACAAGCGTGCCCGTGCCGGTCAGCGCGGCCTTGACCGTAACCGCATAGTCCGAATAAATCTCGCCGCCCTTCGCGGTCACTTCAACGGTCAGGCTGTCGCTTTTCGAGATGAACTCGGCATTCGCAGCGCGCGCCTTGAGAACGCCGCCGTCAAAAACGAGCTTGTCGCCCGTGTTCTGTGTCTTGCCGTTCTGCCAGTAGACACGCGAGACGACGGCCGTTCCGCCTTCGGAGAGCGTTAGCGTATTGGGATCGGACTTGTCTCCCTGCAGATTGCCGAAGAGGACATCGCCCGCGACATCTAGAACGCCGCCGTGCGAGACCGCTACTGCCGCCTTTGAATTGACGCTGCCGTTGTTTGCATAATATCCCATGTCGAGCTGACTGGCCTTGAACGTGCCACCATCAACGTCAATCTCTCCCTTTATGCCGCCGCCCCATGCGAGCTGCGCAGTGCCAGTGATTTCGACGAGACCGCCGGGGCCAACAGTGACCGTTGACACGGAACCCGCGCTGTATCCATTCTGCATGCTCGCCGCCTTGATTGTCCCGTTTGTGACGGCGAGCGTCGCGGCCGCATTGGCTCCGCCGCTAGAATCTCCGCGCGCAATATAGAGTCCCGATGAAATCTCTATCGACCCGCCGTCGATGACGACACTCCCCTTCGATCCATCGCCGTTTGCGATCGTGAATGTTCCGCGTGACGCAAGCGCGCTCGTGCCCTTGACACTCAGCCCGGCCGTCGTGTTCTTCCCGTTTCCGACGCGGACGTTCTTTACGGAGACCTGCGACGCTCCGGTCACATCGGCTTCACCTGCTGTCCCCTGGTAATGCCCAATCTTCAGATCGTACACCGCAGAAACGGACGCATCGGCGACAGAAAGATATCCAACCGAGGCCGAATTGTCCGTACCCAGCATTATGTCTCCCGCCGTCTGGCTTACCACTGCGTTCGCAAGCACGTCAAGACGCCCCGTCTTGCCCTTGGCGCCGATATTGACCGAGTCCCCGACATTCCACGTTCCGGCGGAAAGCGCAAGCCATCCGTCGTACGACGAATACTGACCGTTGTCGCCCAGACTAAGACCTGCAACAGTTGCGCCGCCGGTGAATGAAAGCTTGTACGCCTCGTCCGTTCCGTTGGCCAGGACAAGCTGCCCGAGCGAATCGGTCAGAGAGCTGAAATCCACCGTCCGCGTTGTCCAGAATCCAGCCTTGGTCGCATCCCCGTAGGAGAAGATGCTTTTTTCACTGCTGACGAAATGCCCTTCCTTCTGATTGGAGTTGAACCAGTTGGCAGCCTTGGATGCATCGCCGTCGGTTTGCCCGTACCAGTAGTTGTCCGCGCGCGCCGCCGCCGCGATTGCCATAGTAGCTGCCACGAGTGCAAGGTTCGTCACTTTCATGTCGGTTGGTCCTTTCTTCGCTTTGATGACACTATTTTACCATTTGGAGGGCGTTTCATACTGCCCCCCGTAGGGTGAAAATTCAATTAGCGGGATTCCATGCGTCCGCGCCGGAAAGAACGCCCCTCCATCCGTTCGCGCCGCGGGCGGAGAAGTAGTCGTCAGCCGCGGCGAGAGTGCCGGTGTGGATCCACGCAGGACGCGACGCGCTTTCCGCGCCCGGCCCCGTGCAGCCAAACTCTCCGTACCACGCCGTCTTCTCGTTCTCCGGCTTGCGCCAGTTGCTCCATCCCTCGGGCTTGAGCACGTCGTCGAAGCGGCAGCCGATGAACACCGTCTGCGCGTAGGGACGCCACGGACGACCCAGCTCGGACTTCTTCATCCCGTCCTTTCCGGACAGCGTGCAGTCGACGAACACGAACCCGAATCGCTGCCCCTCCCGCGTCGAAGCGGCGGTGACGTATCCGCGGTCGGCAAAGCGCAGCCGGCACCTGTTGAACACCGCAGTCGCCCCGCCGAAGATGAAGTCCACCGTCCCCTCGATCTCGCAGTCCTCGTAGTACTGGCGCGAAACGCCGTCGCCCTGGTGCGGTCCGTCCGCTAGAAGCGTGTCCTGATGCCCGAGGAAGGCGCACTTCCTGAACGTCACGCGGTCGGACGTCACCGAGACCGCGAGCGCCTGCCCCACTCCGCGCCCACCCGCCTCCACGTTCGCGCGCGAGGCGTAGTTGTCGAAGACGATCCCCTCCGCCGTAAAGTCGTTCGCCTCTACGGAAAGCGCCGTGCAGCGCGGAAGCTGCTTGTCCTTCACCGTGTATACGCTCTCGCCGCTCCTTATCCGCACCTTCCCCGGCTCCTTCGCGCGCATCGTCACGAACGGCTTGTCGCGCGGAACAAGCACGTGCTCCTCGTAGTCGCCTGGCGCGATCTCAATGACGGCCTCGCTCGCATTGCCGGAAGGCACCGCGTCGACCGCCGACTGAACGGTCGCGTATTCCTCGCCGGGGCCGACGCGCAGCACCGCCGCGGACGCTGCACCCGTGGCAAAAACAATGCACAAATACAAAATCTTCTTCATCATTTAACCTCCCGAACTTTCTACTTATTCACACGGAACCTCCACTATCACGGACGTTCCGCGTCCTATTTCGCTTTTCACCGAAAAGCTTCCGCCGATCTCCTCCGCGCGCTGACGCATGGACGACAGGCCCAGATGGCCTTCCGCTACACCCGGTGCAGAAGCAGCGTCAAAGCCTGCGCCGTCATCAGAAATGATCAGCCTCACAAGTCCGCGGCGGAAGAACAGCCTTATGCGCACATTCGATGCCCTCCCGCGCATCAAGGCATTCCATACAGCCTCCTGGATGATCATCAGGAAGCGTCCGCCAAACGATCTCGCGCCGGATGGCTCGCGGCCGGATGACTCCGTCGTTACGCGCCCCTTCCAGTGCGGCATCCGCCATACCGCGTAGCGGACAAGTCCAGTCAGCGAATCTGGTCCCTCGCTCTCCTCCTGCAGATCCCACAACACGCTCCTCAGGCCCGCCTGCGTGCCCTCCACTGCCTTCTTCGCCCAGCCGAGCTGCTCCTTCGCGGACTTCGCGTCGCAGTCAAAGAGGCTCTGCGCGGCGTCAAGCCTGAACATCGTCGCGGCGAGGAGCTGCTGCAGGTTGTCGTGCAGGTCGTGCGAAAGCCTCAGCCTCTCGCGCCGCGTCGCGTTGTAGCGCTCGCGCTCGAAACGCCGCAGAAGGACGAGCGCGGAAAGCCCCACGACAAGCAGCGACGACACGACGATTCCCATCAGCGCCCAAACCCTGCCCGCTGTCCAGTACGGCGGAAGGCGCGACTCGTCGTGCCCAACAACCCTCACAAGCGCGTCGTTCATCGCGGGTTCTTCACCGTCCATCTCGAGGAACGCGCAGACATCGACAATGTCGCCAACCTTCGGGAGCTGCGCCTTGCGCGCGCTGGGTCTCACGACGGCCTCAAGTCCTCCGGAATACACGACGAACGACGCGTCCGCACTCCGCGATACAGTGACGACCCCACGCGCATGCAGGCGGTGGCGGAACGATTCCTCGCGGGCAAGCGAAACCTCAGAAATGTCAACAACGGGAAGCGAATAAGGGTCCTCCGGCGGCGGAACGATGGTGCGCACGGAAGCAACATCCTCAGCCATGATCTCCGGACCGCCGTCTGCGCCATCGCGCAGCTCAAGCATCCCCGTTATGGAGACGAGCGCGTCCTCGAAGTCGACGGGTGCGATCATCGACGCATCCTCGAACACTGCGAGGAACGGCACCTCTCCCCTCACGTCGAACGCGACGCGTCCGTCGGATAGTATCGACACGTTGTGCACCACTCCCTCGGCGGAGACCTCGCTTCCGCTCGCCGCACCGGCGAACGGATTCGCCCCGGACGCGGAAAGCGCCAGCAAGAGCGCGGCGGCAAGGAATGGCGCAGTTCTTCTCATGCGTGCAGTATCCCGAGTTCGTGTCCACGATGCACCGCACCAGCTGAGTTGGAGACATCCAGCTTTATCATCATCGTCTTGGCGCGGCTCTTCACCGTCTCCGGGCTGATGCAGAGCTTCTCGGCGATCTGCTCGCGGCTGAGGCCTTCGGCAAGCAACCGGAGCACGTCCGTCTCGCGCGGTGAAAGGATGCTCGGCGTCGGGACGAAGGAGTCCTCGGCGAAGAACGACGGATCGTGCGCCACCTCCTGCACGGCCTCGGAAAGCTGCTCTATCCTCGCGCTCTTCGACATGTAGCCAGCGGCACCGGCTTTTCTCGCGCGCTCGACTTCTTCCATCGTCGGCATCCCCGCGAGAAGCAGCACCCGCGCGTTAGGATAAAAGCGGCGTATCTTTGCAAGAGTTTCGAATCCATCCATGCCCTGCATCCGAACGTCGCTTATCACCACGTCGGGGATTCCGTTCGCCTTTATGTAGGCGACCGCCTCCTGTCCGCACGCGACCGTCTTAACGATCTTGAAGATACGGCGCGCAGTGAGCATCATCTCGAGACCGTCCCGCACCATCGGGTGGTCGTCGATTATCATAAGCGTTATCTTTCCGTCGTCTGTCATTTTCTTAGCGGCCTCCATCCGTCCGCACTGCCTATTATATCAAAAACTTTCGAATAGCCACACTCTTCAAGACGCCTTTTTAGCTCCTTCACGCCGCCGACCTCGACGATGGCGTCGCGCTTTGCCTCCCCCTTTTGCCGGCAGCAGTATTCGGCGGAGCGCCACACGCGCCGTCCGAAGTCCGTGGTCCAGTCGTTCCAGCCCTCGGGCGTCACCGCATCGCCGAAGTCCGTGTCGATGAAGGTGATGTTGGCATACGGACGCCACGGACGCCCCAGCGACGTCTTCTTCCCGTTGCCGCACGTCACGCGGCACTTCGCGAAGACATAGCCGAACGGAAGCTCCGGAGAATGCGAACCCGCCGTGACGTATCCGCCCTGGATCGAATGTATGTCGCAGTCCCAGAAGAGCGCGACTGATCCGCCGAAGATGAAGTCGACGGTCCCTTCGATGTAGCAGTTGTCAAAAGCCTGGCGCGCCGCCGAACCGCCAGACTCGCCGCCTGCGTAGACAGTATCCTGCCAACCGAGGAAGCGACAGCGTCGAAAGACATTCCTATCGCCAGCGACGAACAGCGCGACGCACTGTCCGGCCTGCTCCTTCCCGCCCGTCGCCGCAAGCCGCTCGGGCGTCCCGGTGTTCTCGACTGTGAAGCCGTCCATCTCGAAGTCCGGGATGTCGACGTAGAACGTGTAGCTTCCGAATGTGCCAAGCGTTCCGCCCTTTCCGTTCGGCGTCGCGGGCGTGTCGTTCCACGAGATCACCGTCTTCCCGGGACGCGGATCCGTCGCGACGAGCTTCACGCCCGCGCGTCTGCCAGACAGACGCACCTTCTCGCGATAGCGTCCCGGCGCCACGCGGACGACCGTCGGGCGCAGCGTGCCCTCAGGGATCCTGTCCAGCACGCCCTGCAGCGATTCGCCTGCGGCGCACTCGAGGACAAGCGGCTCGACCTTCGGCGGATTCAGGAACTTGACGGACGGCTCCGCCTCGATCCTCTCGACTCCGCGCTCGACGGGCTTCTCGACCTCGATGTCGCCGCGCAGCCGCAGACGATTCCCGAGACACGCAACCTCGCCCTTCAACTGCACCCTTCCGCGTCCAGTCGAGCCGATCCACGAGCCCGCGCCCTCGCGCGGATTCGCCTCGATTGCGACAGACTCCGGAACGACGAGCCTCTCGTCCTCGCGCGACTCGAGTCCAAAGCGGTTCAGCTCGATCGTCCCCTCGCCTTCGATCGCAGAAGGACGAAGCGACGGATTCACCGCGTTGTTCGCCTCGTAGTGGCTCTGGAGCGTAAGGCGCGGCCTCCCGCGCAGCACGAGCTTCGCGCATTCATACGGCGTGCTGGACATCGTCCATATCGTGGCGTCCTTCGCGAAGACTACCGTGTCCTCCGACTGCGGCGCGCCGTTCGACCAGTTCTCCGCATTCTCCCACGTGTCGCGATCGGGAAGGACGTTGGGCACGCCGCCGGATCCCTTCCCTCCGCGCCACTCCGTGGTCTTCGCGTTCTTCCGCAGCTCCGCTCGCAGTGCGCGCGCGGTCTCGCGCTTGAGCCACTTGGCGTACATCTTCTCGACGCGCGTGCCGACGTCGCTGAACCACTTGTAGCTCATGTTCTCGCCGCGCTCGAGTTCGGAGAAGTCGAAGTTCATAGTCCCGTCTCGGCGTCCGGTGAACGGACGGTTGTCCTCCAGCGTGTAGTAGCGGCACCAGAGCGGATTCGACTCCGCTTCTGGCACGCGAACGAGGCGCGACGTAACGATTCCGTCCGCGCGGCGGAATCCGTCCTCGACGCGATAACCCCTTATCGCGTGCGCCTTGTACCACGTGACGGCGCCTTCGATGCTCTCGCGTATGCGCGCGGCGGTTTCCGCGGGGTAGAGCGTTGCGTCGACGTCCATGAGAAGCGCCACGATGTCCGCGGACTCGTACGTGCAGACCGCGGGCAGCTCGAACGACCTGCCGACGCACGGCGCAAGCGTGTCGCGGTCGTGCTGCTGACACCAGAGCGCGAGCTTTCCGTTCTGCCGCATCTGCGTCTTGAGGATGCATTCGATTCCGCGGTCGAACGCGCGGCGGCACTTTGCGCGCAGCTCGTCCGGAATCGGGATGTCGAACGGCACGCGGCCCTCGTACACGTCGCGCATCGTGTTCATCGCGTTCACCATCGCGCCGTCGTTGTACGTGATCTGGTGCCAATAGCCCACCTTCGCGGGGTCGCACTGCGGCCAGCCTCCGTTCGGATACTGCATCCCCACCAAGAACTCAATGCCCTTCCTCACCGCCTCCAGATACATCCCCGTTCCCCGTTCCCCATTCCCCATTCCCCGTTCCCCGTTCCCCGTTCCCCGTTCCCTCGCCTTCCACATCCGCGCGAGGAACTTGAGCTCGGTGAACGTCGCCGCGTTGTCTATCGTGCCGAGCTTTCGTTCGCCCTTCATCGCGAGGACGGCCCTGCGCTCCTTCGCCGAAAGCCTGTCGTGCATCGGCACGTTCTTCGGCCAGCCGCCCGAGTCGAGCTGCCAGTCCATGAAGTTCTGCGCAATGCGCGCCGCCTCGGCGGTCTTGAGGAACCTCTCGTCGAGATGCGCGGCGTAGTCCGTCCAGTCCTGGTTCCCGCTCTGTCCCTGGAACTCGAGTATCTCGCCTGGCTCGGTGTCGAACTCGAGGCAGACGGAAGGAAGCGGATTCTTCGCGCGCTCGAAGCAACTCTCGGGAGTGCCGTCAGGAACGGCCTGCCCTTCGGTGGACGCGATTGCGGCGTTGGTGCAGTGTCCCTTCGCCTTGCGCATGAGCGGAGAGCCGACCGCGCCGTAGGAGCGGACGCGGCACACGCCGCCCTCCTTCGACAGGACGCGCATCTTCGTCATCTTGTTCTCGTTCCACTCGAGGTTGAAGACGAAGCCTCCGAGAGCCTCGAGGTTCTCCTTGTGCCCCTTGCGCATCTCGTCGACGCCGAGCGCGGGCAGGAGCTGGATCTCGCCGCTGCGGCACTGAAGGTACCGCCGCGCGTCGAAGTCATCCGCCTCGGCAGCGGCTGCGGCAAGCATACCCATCAGCGCCAGGGCGGCGCACAAAACCGTTTTGATATTTCTCATGCACCAATTTTACCATAACGCCTCCACCCCCTCCAGCCCCCAACAGGGGGCAGTCGCATCGCGCCACTTCGCCGCCGCGCGCTATCCCTTCAGCGAAGCGAGCGGGACGAGTCGCACGCACGGCTCATGAAGGAGTCGGGGTTGCCGAGTCCGCGCACGATGAGCCTGATCTTCCATTGCCATACTGAAATTGTCCCAAAACCTACGCCTCTGCGTCAATCAACAATCTGGGCAAGTGTCCATTTTAGTAATTACCGAAATGGACACCCATCCCGATTTCGACAGAAGACAATGGCTTTCTACCACATTCCCCTGGAACATACAAGCCGCCACAACGACGTATATCCAGTCATCTTCCGAGAAGTCTTGCGGCATCGACGGTCGCCGCAAAGT
>CAMOCC010000075.1 GCA_946610035.1 uncultured Verrucomicrobiota bacterium | reverse complement strand
CGGCCGCGGATACGCGACGTCGCTTTCCAACTCGCTGGCGCAGATGCAGCCGGAGAAGCGCAAGCTCATCTACGCCGTATTCAATGCGCTTGACCCGCTTCCCGACGCGTCCAGCGGCGGCAAGCGCGACAAGGTCGACTACAGCCTGCTCGTGGCGGCGCGGGTGATGAAGAACTACGACGCCGTCGCGGCGCTGCAGAAGTCCGGAAAGCTCGACCGCGCCAACCTGGTGCCGATCCTGTACCCTGATGTCGAGGCGTCGCCCGAGAGCACCAACTCGGAACTTTCCAGCGCCATCCGCCGGCGCCTCGCGCGGAATCCCATGACCATGGGCCAGATCATGTTTCTCGCCGAGAACTCCGGCGCGACATTCGACGAGGCGGAAGCGGCCATCGCCTCCGGCACGCGCCTCGAGAATGCGCCCGGGATCTCCTCGTTCACCGGAAAGCTCGAGGAGCTGGACGGCACCGCGCGCGGCGGACGCAACACCATGGTCCTCGACCTCAGCCGCGCTTCGCCGCCCGTGTATACGGAGAACGAGGAGCCGGTCCTCCCGGAAGAGGACGTCAAGTTCGTGTTCCATTTCCCGCAGGGCGAGAAGCTTGAAGCGATAAACGGGTCTGACAGCGATCCGGTGGTCGCCAAGGCCAGCAAGTCCATTGCCGACAAGGTCGCGGAGCTTTGCGGGAACATTCATCCCAAGCAGCTCTCGAACGTCTACTACGCGCTCTCGCAAAGTGCCCTCAGCGTAAACCTCAACGGCGGATTCCTGGCATACGGCATATCGTCCAACGAGCACATGGCCGTCACGTTCTCGCTCTCGCGCAACGACGAGACGGGAGCCGTCACGATCAAGTACTCCGAGCCCAAGGGCTTCCCGGTCAAGTTCAGCTGGACGACGACCATCGACGTGGATGGCAAATCCACGACGACCCCGATGCGCATAGACCACGGGCAGTACGAGATGGTGGCCATGACGCAGGCGAGCGGCATCGCCCCGAAGATGCCGGGGAAGGACCGTGCCGGTGCCGAGGCGCTCATCAAGGACATGCTCGCGCACTGCGGCGACGACTTCGACCTCAAGGACGTCGTCTCCAAGCACATCTACAATATCTGCATCAACGGACGCGGAGAGCTGCGCTCCACCGATGACATGAAGGCGAAGATCGACGCCATCCGCGCCAACCTGGCCGAAATCCGCGCGGCCGCGAACGGCAATGACGCCATGGAAAGGGCGGGCGTCGCGTTTCTCGACTGCCTTTCAGGGAAGAGCGTGCCGGCGGGCTTTATCGTAAAGCTTGTAAAAGCGGCGGCCTCGGCGAATCCGGGAGAGTATGTCAAGCTCTCCAAAAACTCGACTCCGAAGCAGCTGCTGCAGGCCGTGGTCGACCTGCGCGCCGCAGTGGACAAGGCCATGCAGGAATCGCAGGCCGAGGAAATCCTCGACGGCGGCCCCGAACTGACTGCCGCAACCGACGTCCTGGCCACGCTTATCCTCTCCCGCTTCCCGGCCGAGAAGATACAGGGCGCGGTTGACGCGTTCCGCGGCGAAACCGCCCTGAAGCTCCTCGCGCTGGTCAACGGAATAGCGGCGGGCGACTATCCTCCAGGAGCCGCGAATCTCACAGGCGACCAGAAGGACGCCATCGAGCTTCAGTGCAACGGAATCGGATTCCTCTTCGGGCAGTACAACCTGGCCGCCGAGAGCGTTCTCGCGAAGGACGGCGGCGAATACCGCGCATTCGAAGGTCCGCTCGACAAAAATGCGCTCGGGCACAAGGAAATCTTCCAGATGATCTTCGCTCTCGCGAGCAACAAGATCGCCGCGTCATGAAGGTAGAAACCGAGAGCTTGTTGCGTCCGCAAGCAATTATCGATGTTCTTCAAAAATGAGCATGAGAATAAATATGAAGCTCTATGTGACCGACGAGGATTCGAACTGGCGCGAGGTGTCTGACACTCCGCGCCAGTTGCCGCGAGGCGAGGGTGTACGGGAAGAAGGGAATTTGGTATAGTGAGGCGAAATGAACACTGACTTTTCAATTGTTCTGATGCGGCCGGGCGAGCACGCGCGCAGCATCAACCTCGCCAACGCCGTCTCGATCGCTGCCTACGAATGCTACAGGCAGCTCGGCGTGGCAGCGCTCGCAGCAGTTCGGTAGGGACTATTCTTCCTGCTGTTGGCCCTGTGCCTCCCTGGTTCTGCGGGGGACTATCCTCCACTGGCTAAGAACCAAATATTCAAAACTACTTTTTTCATGCAGTATGGAGCGAATGCGCAATATATGATATACTATGGCGCATGAATACATCGGAACTCATTCACCAAATGGCGTCAAGGGCCCGCGCGGCGGCGGCGGGCATGCGCAGGCTTGACACAAAGGCGAAGAACGCCCTTCTTCTCGCGATTGCGGACCGTCTGGAGGCTGACCGCGAGGCGATCGCCTCGGCGAACGCGGAGGACGTCGCCGCCGCGAAGGCCGCCGGCATATCGTCCGCCATGGTCGACAGGCTCACGCTCACGCCCGCCCGCTTCAAGTCGATGGTGGACGGAGTTCGCTACGTGGCGGAGCTCCCCGACCCCGTGGGCGAGGTCATCTGGACTCGCGAACGCCCCAGCGGAATCGAAATCCGCAAGGTGCGCGAACCATTCGGCGTAGTCGCCGTCGTCTTCGAGAGCCGACCCAACGTCTTCGTCGACACCGCCGCGCTCTGCCTCAAGACCGGGAACGCGATAATCCTCCGCGGCGGCAAGGAGGCGATACGCAGCAACACGGCGCTTGCCTCGTCCGTGAGGTCCGCCCTGGAGGGGACCGTCCCCGACGCGGTGCAGTTCGTCGAGATACTCGACCACGCGGCGGTCACGGAGCTCGTGAGGGCGACGGGTCTGGTGGACGTCGCAATCCCGCGCGGCGGCGAGAGGCTCATCCGCGCCATGTGCGAGGCCGCGCTCATACCCGTTCTCAAGCACTACAAGGGCGTGTGCCACATCTACGTCGACGACAAGGCGGACCTCGCAATGGCGCTTTCGATCCTCGACAACGCGAAGGTGCAGCGCCCGAGCGCCTGCAACGCCGTCGAGTGCCTCCTCATCCACGAGAGGCTTGCGCCGCTGTTCCTCCCGATGGTCAGGGCGTGGGCTAGGGACAAGGGCGTGAAGCTGAACGTCCAGTCCAGGCAGGAGGGCGGGGAGTGGCTCGACGAGGGCGGCGCCCCCGTCGATTGGGGGCGCGAGTTCCTCGCCCTCGAGCTGAACGTTGGCCTCGTCGCCGGCCACCGCGCGGCGATAGAGCACGTGAACAAGTACGGCTCCCACCACAGCGACGCAATCGTGACGAACGACGCGGAGCGCGCGGCGGAGTTCCTCAGGGACGTCGACTCGGCCTGCGTCTACCACAACGCGTCCACCCGCTTCACGGACGGCGCGGAGTTCGGCATGGGCGCGGAGATAGGCATTTCGACGGACAAGCTGCATGCGCGCGGTCCGATGGGCCTTGAGGAGCTGACGACCTACAAGTACGTCGTTACCGGCGACGGCACGATTCGCGGATAGGGACGCGGCGGGATGAGCGAGATACTGATTGTCGAGGACGACCGGCTGGCTGCCGCCGCAGCGCTTGCGCTCTTTGCGGACGCTGGGTACGAGGTTCGCCTTGCGAAGACCGCCGCCAAGGGCGAGATGGAGTTCAGGAAGCGCCTCCCCGACATCGTGCTGCTCGACGTGATGCTGCCCGACGGCGACGGCTACGGCCTTTGCCGCAGGATGCGCGAGATTGACGAGTTTGTGCCCGTCGTCTTCAACTCGGCGCTTGGCGACGTTGAGGATGTGAAGCGCGGCCTCGCCGCCGGCGGGGACGACTACGTCGCGAAGACGGCGACGGACGAGGAGCGCCTCGCGAGGGTCGCGCGCGCCGTGTCGCGCTACAAGGCGTTCATGTCCTCCCGCATCGTGGAAGGCTCGTCTAAGCTGACTGTGGGCTCCGCCACGGTCGACCTGCTGGACCTCTCCGTGACGGAGGGGGGCCGCGCGATCGCGAAGCTGACGAGGACGGAGGCGGACATCCTGAAGCTGTTCTACACGCGGCGCGGGCAGATCGTGCCGCCGGACGACATCGTCGCCGAGATACGCGGGGAGGGGTTCGCCTGCGAGGACAACATGATATACGTCCACCTCCACAACCTTCGCCTGAAGCTGGGCCGTTCGGGCGGCCTCATCTCCAGCTTCCGCGGCAAGGGATACAGGCTCGATTGGTGAAACGTTCCCGTAAGCCGGGAAAATATGGTAAAATAGCGTCATGGAAAGTCCGATAGCCATAGTGGGCATGAGCTGCCGTTTCGCGGGGTGTCCGACACTCGCCGCGTTGTGGAACGCCGTAATGTCGAGGCGCAGCATGCTTACGGTGCCCGGTTCCGCCGTGGAGCTGCCGCTCGGCCAGCGCAATGTATTCGACAGGCCCTATCCGACGCGGCTAGGCCAGCTTGGCGACCTGTACGCATGCGTCCCGTCGATGCAGCACTTCCCGCGCCAGGTGAACGCGGGCGAGAACCAGGACCTCTACTTCGCGACCCAGCTCGCCTTCGACGCTCTCGCGGACGCCTCGATACGTCCGCACGCGCGCGAGCCGATGCGCGGGACGGTCCGCCTCGGCTACGCGCCGCCCTTCAACGCGGCGACGCTGAACTGGCTGCAGCACACCGCCTACCTCGACCAGACGATGGATATCCTCCGGCGCTTCATGCCGAACGCGCCCGAGGAGTCGATGGACGAGATGCGGACGAAGCTCAAGGAGTCGCTTCCCGAGCCGAATTCTGCGTCCTTCCTCCTCGGCTCGGGCTACAGGTTCGTCTCGTGGATCGCGCGCGAGTGCTCCTTCTGGGGCGCGGCGGAGATCGTCGACGCCGGGCTTCTCACGGGCGCCGCGACGGTGATGGACGCGATGGACGACCTGCGCACCGGCAAGGCCGACATCGCGCTTGCGGGGACGCTCACGGCGCCGCTGAACAGGGCCTATCTCGAGGGTCTCTCCGGCGAGGTGCAGTTCTCAATGCGCTCCGAGCTCCATCCGTTCGCGGAGGACCAGGACGGGACGATACCCGGCGAGGGCGGGGCGTTCTTCGTCCTCAAGCGCCGCGAGGACGCGCTGAGGGCGCACGACAGGATATACGCGCTGATAAGGTCCGTCGCCGTCGGCCACAGCCCGGAGTCCGCGCCGCAGCGCATACTCTCCGCCGCGCTGGACGATGCGGACGTGTCGGTCCCCTCTGTCGGGCTTGTCGAGGCGGACGGTTCGGGCATAAAGGAGATGGAGCAACGGGAGATAGACGCCATACAGCGGCTGTGGGGCGACCACCGCCCCGGCGGGGCGCTCGTCGGCGTGGGATCCGTAAAGGGCAACATCGGCCACACGCTTCGCGCGTCGATGGCCGCCGGCCTCGTGAAGACGGCCATTGCGCTGTACAGGCGAGTGCTTCCCCCGCAGATCGCGCCGGAGCATCCGTCGGACCGCATCGCGAACCTCGCCTCGAGCGCGTACCTGCTCACGGAGGCGCGTCCGTGGATCGTGGGCGACCGCTCCCAGCCGCGCAGGGCGGCGGTCATAGGGTCCAACTTCACGCCATGCAACCCGATAGGCGACGCGAGCCGGTCCGGACGCAGCGCGGCGATAGTCCTCGAGGAGGAGCCCGAGGACGGCCGCTGATCGTCCAGGGCGCATTGCGGACGGGAGCGTGGATGTGGTATAATAGGCGGTCATGAAGATACTGGTATTGAACGGACCCAACATCAACCTCCTCGGACTTCGCGAGCCCGAGCTCTACGGGTCGCGCACATACGCCGACCTTGTGGAGTACTGCGAGCGCACGGCCTCCGAATGCGGCGCGACCGCAGAGGTGCGCCAGACGAACCACGAGGGGACGCTCGTGGACTGGATTCAGGAGTCGCGCGGCGCTTTCGACGCGATCGTGCTCAACGCCGCCGCCTACACCCACACCTCCGTCGCCGTACTCGACGCCCTCAAGGGCACGAAGATGCGCACGATTGAGGTGCACCTCACTGAACCGAAGGTCCGCGAGGACTTCCGCCGAGTCTCCTACGTCGGGATGGTCGCGGAACGGACCTTCTCCGGACTCGGGTTCGAGTCCTACGGCGAGGCGATTCGCCACCTTGCGGGAAGGGGGGCGTGACATGCCGCTTTACGTATACGAGGCCGTCGATCCCGGGAAGGGGTGCGAAAAGTGCCGCGCTGGATTCGAGACGACCCAGTCGATCAACGACCCGAAGCTGGTGAAGTGCCCCGACTGCGGGGCGGAGATATACCGTGTGATCCAGGCGCCGGGGTTGGGGCGTTCAAAGACGGACCTCCACTACCGCGCCAAGCGCGCAGGCTTCCACACGCTGAAGCGCGTAAACAAGGGCGAATACGAGAAGATGTACTAGAACCAAGGAGGAAATGCAATGAGTGAATGCAGCCATGATTGCGCGAGCTGCGCGTCCAAGGGCTCGTGCAGTTCGAAGGAATCGCTGTTGGCGAAGGCGAATGCGAAGTCCCGGGTCAAGAAGGTGATAGCCGTAATGAGCGGCAAGGGAGGCGTTGGCAAGAGCCTCGTCACCGAGCTCCTTGCCGTCGGCGCGGCGAACAGGGGGCTCAAGGTCGCCGTGCTGGATGCGGACATCACCGGCCCTTCGATCCCCGCCGCATTCGGCGTGTACGAGCGCGCGACGGCGGACGAGGAGAACAACATACTGCCGCCGAAGAGCATGACGGGCGTGTCCATCATGTCCCTCAACCTCCTCATCGACAACCCCGAGGACCCCGTCGTGTGGCGCGGACCCGTCCTCGCCGGCGTCGTGAAGCAGTTCTGGTCCGACGTCGCATGGGGCGACGTGGACGTGATGTTCGTCGACATGCCCCCGGGGACGGGCGACGTGCCGCTCACGGTCTTCCAGTCCCTGCCGCTGGACGGGGCCGTCGTCGTAACGACGCCGCAGGACGTCGTCTCGATGATCGTCGAGAAGGCCGTCCGCATGGCCGGCATGATGAAGATCCCCGTCCTCGGAATCGTCGAGAACATGGCGAGCTTCAAGTGCCCCGACTGCGGGAAGGTCCACAGGATATTCGGCGAGAGCAGCGTCGCGGAGCTTGCGGAGAGGCACGGCGTGAAGGCGACGGCGGAGCTGCCGATGGACCCGGCGGTTGCGAAGTTCGTCGACGGGGGCGCGGTCGAGCATGCGGATGTCTCCGCTCTCGACGGACTCCTGGACGAGGTTCTGAAGGACGTTTCAAACAAGTAAGGAGGGCTGAAATGGCGGAGCTGATAGTGGCCCTCGACGTGCAGACGCGCGCCGAGGCGGTGGAGAAGGTCAAGGCAATCGGGGACGACGTCGGATTCTACAAGATCGGACTCGAGCTCTTCACGGCGGAGGGGCCGGACGTCGTGAAGGCGGTCAGGGACCTCGGCAAGAAGATCTTCCTCGACCTCAAGTTCCACGACATCCCGAGGACGGTCGAACGCGCCGTGCGCTCCGGCGGCAAGCTCGGCGTGGACCTCATGACGATCCACTCCGTGGGCGGGAAGGCCATGATCCGCGCCGCCGCCGATGCCGCGGCCGAGTTCGGCCCGACGGGTCCGAGGATCCTCGCCGTCACGGTGCTTACCTCGCTTGACCAGACGGACCTCGAGGACGTCGGCATAGTCGGGCGCAGTCCGGCGGACCAGGTGTCCGCCATGGCGCGCTTCGCCGTCGCGAACGGCGCGAACGGGCTCGTATGCTCGCCGAAGGAAGTCGGAACCCTCTCCGCCGCGCTCCCGAAGGGGACGCTCTTCATCACGCCGGGCGTCCGCCCCGCAGGCTCTGCGGTGGGCGACCAGAAGCGCGTCGCGACGCCGGCGGACGCCGTCCGCGACGGCGCTACACACCTCGTCGTGGGCCGTCCGATCCTCGCCGCCGAGGATCCCGTCGCCGCCGCGAAGCGGATTCTGGGGGAGATGCGCTGACATACGGCGCATTCTCCGCAGGCGACTGAACCGGCGCCGCGGCTGCGGCGTTCAAAAGGGTGTTATGAAAAACATCGCCTTCTGCGCGGCGGTCGCATCCGCCGCATCCGTATTCGCCGCCGAGCTGGCCGCGACCAACTCGGTCGCGGACCTCGGTTCCGTCCTAGTCGAGGGCTCCGCCCTCTCCAAATACCGTCCCGAGACCGTCAACGGCGGCTCGTTCACGGATGTTCCGCCGGAACTGCTGCCGACGACGGTGGACGCCATAACGGAGGATTTCATCCGCGAGCACAATCCGACGGACCTCCACGACCTCCTCCGCTACATACCGGGCGTGGAGACGGGCGGCAAGTCGCTCCTCATCCGCCAGCCGGGCACGTTCTCGATTCGCGGCATGGGCGGCACGGAGCCCGCGTTCGACGGCGTTGTCCCGATCGGAAGCGGCGCGGGGCTTTTCATGGACCCGTTCCTCATGGAGCGTGTCGAGATCGTGAAGGGTCCGATCGGCTCGCTCAACGGCGGCGCGGGCGCGCAGCAGAACAACTCCGGCGCGGGCGGGTCCGTTAACATGTACCTCAAGGGCGCCCATCTCGAAGGCGACGAGGTCAACTTCCAGGAGAACACGTCCGTCGGCAGGCGCACATGGCGTCAGCGCGGGATGGTCGACGCGAACGAGGTCGTTGCGGACGACCGCTTCGCCATGCGCGTAATCGGCGCGTTCGACGTCTTCTCGCCCTCGTACGTCAACCAGGGCTCGCAGGACGGCGCCGACCCGAGGCGTTCGTTCACGCTCGCCCCGTCCTTCGTGCTCAAGCCGTCCGAGGACGTGACGCTCGGGGTCAAGACGATGTTCCAGACGACGGACCAGCCCAGCTACATAGGCGTGCCCGTCTACCACGGGCGCCCCGGCGGCGGCTACTCGTGGTACGAGTCGTCCTGCCGCAGGGGCGACCGCTCGAGGTACGACTCCGTCTACGTGAACCCGTACGTCGACTGGCAGGTGACTGACGACTGGCTGCTCAAGTTCGGCGGCGCGTTCATGTTCTCCGACTGGGAGCAGCGCACGCGCGAGCCGTACATGAACCAGCAGGAGCTCGCAGGGTACTACGCGACGGGCGAATGGAGCTCGGGCGAGAAGTACATGACGTCCGGCTTCTCCAAGTCGAACCGCGTCAACCGCAACTACAACCTCTACGCGAGGAGCGTCTACACCAAGGAAGAACTCCCGTGGGGCTTCAAGAACAGCTTCGTATTCCAGCCCGACTTCTACTACCGCGAGTCGACGTCCGGCTTCGGCGCGCCCGTCTCCCGCTACGGTGCGACGATTCAGGATTCGCTCGGCTGGGGCTGGGTGACCGTCCTTGGCGGGCTCCGCTACGACTACTTCCGCGAAAACCCGCAGACGACGGTCTCCTCCTCGACGGCGCGCGGCGTCACCACGACGACGCGGACCCACTACCGCGGTTGCGACGAGTTCGCGTTCTCCCCGCGCGGGGGACTTTCCATCCAGCCGCTCGACTGGCTCGTCTTCTTCGGCAACATCTCGCAGACGAGGACGCCGACGCTCGGGTACCGCGATGCGGACGGAAGCCGGCCGACCGACCCGTGGAAGGCGACGCAGTACGAGGCCGGTGTGCGCGTCAGGCCCGTCGAGAAGCTGTGGCTGTCGGCGTCCGCCTACAGGATCGACCAGGAGAACACGCCTGTCGCGACGACCTTCGCCAACGACACATACTACTACTTCGACGGGAAGAGCAGGTCGCAGGGCGCGGAGTTCTCGATGACCGGCGACGTAACGGAGAACTGGACGGTGTTCGCGATGTACTCCTTCAACCGGTACGAGGACCGCAATGCTGACAAGGTGTTCAGGCGCAATCCGAAGCATTCGTTCACGCTTTCGACCTCCTACAGGTTCGACTGCTGCGACGTCCTGCGCGACGTCGTCGTCGGCGGGTCGTACAGGTTCCGGTCCAAGAGCTTCGCGACGATGCGCGGGCAGTTCGTGGACGACAGCCTCTACTTCGACCAGAGCCACGTCTTCGACGCGAACGTGTCGATTCCGTTCGAGAAGTTCGGCGGACCCGAGGACTGGACGCTCACTCTCGGCGTGAGGAACATCTTCGGCGAGAAGTACTTCGAGTCTTCGCGCCACTTCTACGAGTGTCTTGCGGGCGAGCCCCGCACGTTCGAAATCGGCATAAGGGGAAAATTCTGATGAATGCATTGACGGCCGAGGGCGTCTGTCGCAGGTACGGCGAGCAGGAGGTGCTGAAGGACTTCTCGCTCGCCCTCGCGGAGGGCGAGTTCGTCGCCCTGATGGGTCCGAGCGGCAGCGGAAAGTCCACCTTCCTCCACCTCGCGGCGGGCCTGCTGTCCGCCGACTCCGGGCGGATACTCGTGGGCGGGGCCGACGTGACGGCGATGGGCGACGGCGCGGCGACGAAGTTCCGCCGCCGCCACGTGGGCGTCGTGTTCCAGTCCTTCAACCTCCTCGACGAGCGCACGGTCGTGGAGAACATCGTCCTTCCGGCGAAGCTGGACGGCGCGAAGCCGGACCCCGCGCGCGTCGACGAGCTTGTGAAGAAGCTCGGGCTCTCCGGCAAGGAGCGCAAGCGTCCGTCCGAGCTCTCCGGCGGCGAGCGCCAGAGGGTCGCGATAGCGCGCGCACTCTACTCGAAGCCGGACATCGTACTTGCGGACGAGCCGACGGGCAACCTGGACATGAAGTCCGCCCACGAGATATGCGCAATCCTTAAGGACCTCAACGGGTCGGAGAGGAGCGCGGTCCTTCTCGTGACGCACGACCCGGTCGTCGCCGCCGCCGCCGGTCGCGTGGCATTCCTTAAGGACGGCGCGGTCGCGGCCGTCCACGAGACGAACAACGACCCGGAGCTCATCGCGAAACTCTACCTCTCCGCCTACGCCTGAAGAGCCGTGGATCGCCCGACCGCTCCCACTGTGGTCGGAGGCATGCACCGACCCTGTCCGTCCCTAATCGACCCTGGAAGCCCCTGGCACACGCGGTGCCCTGTGCGCGGCACTTGATGGTCGGTTGCGGGAGCGGGGCGGGTGTGGTATAATTAACCGTTGTCACAATCGGGTGACAATCGCAATGCGAAAATTTGGTTAAATATACACCGTTCCCTCCGCACGAGGATGTGCAGGTGCCGCCGACTCGGGGGGAGAAAAAATGAAAGGAACAACAAAAATGAAGAAGTCAATCATAGCCATCTGCGGCGCCGCCCTCTCGCTCGCCGCCTTCGCCGAACCCGAGGCTCCCGAGGCCGCTCCCGAGGCCGCCCCCGAGGCGCCCGCCGCCGTCAGGCCCGCCCGCCCGGCCCGCCCCGAGCGCGCTCCTCGCCAGAGGCCGACCTTCCTCCAGATCGACGAGAAGACCACCCCCGAGCAGATCGCCGCGTTCAAGGAGGAGGTCTCCAAGAAGGTGGACGAGGCCGTGGCCGCCTACGCCGCCAAGGATGGCGACAAGAAGCGCCCGGCGCGCATCGTCCTCTTCGTCAACGACGGTTCGTTCGGCGGCCCCCAGGGAATGGGCCGCGGCGGTGAGGGACGCGGTCCGCGCGGGCCCCAGGGCGGCATGCGCGGACAGGGCAGGGGCGATCGCGGTCCCCGCGGTCCCCGCGGTCCTCGCGGCGGCGCCCCCGAGGCGGCCCCCGAAGCGCCCGCACCGGTCGCCGAGTAAATACGTCCGCTGACGCGCCATGAACAGGGATTTGAAGGTATTCCTACTGGCCGTCGGCATCCCCGCACTGGTTATCGCCTGTGCGGGGATTTCACTCATCCGCTACGAAATGGCGCGCGAGCGCGTCCGCCAGGAGCAGCGGATGGCGGAGTTCCGCGAGCGTCAGCGCGAGCGCGCCGCGGAATGGCGCGAGAAGCGCATGCAGGGCCAGCAAAGGCGGCGCGAGCGCGAACCCGAACGCGGCGCAGCCATCGAGCCTCCCAAGGGAGGTCCGCCGCCGGAGGGGCGCGGACCCAGAATGCGAATGTTCTCGCCGAAGCTGTTCTCGCCCGAGGAGTCCGTCGCGACAGAGCGGATACTCTGGATCGGCGGGTGCATGCTGGGGCTCCTCTTCCTCTCCTTCGGCGCGGGTGGATGGCTGCTGGTGAGGTCCGCAAGGCGTGCGCACGAGGAGGCGCTCAAGAAGACGGACTTCCTGTCCAACGTCTCCCATGAATTCAAGACGCCGCTTACTACGATATGCCTCTGTGCGGAACTCGCACAGGACGACGGACTCAGCCCCGACCGTCGCAGGAAGGCGCTTTCGTCAATACTCGCCGAGGCGAACAGGCTCAAGGGGCTTGTCATAAACGCACTTGATTTCAGCAGGCTGGAGAAGAACAGGCGCGCATTCTCGCTGGGTCCGTGCGAACTTGCGGAACTCCTCCGCGAGGCTGCGGAGCCGATGATGACGCGCTTTGCCGCGCACGGGCTCGTCCTTCCCGAAGAAGGCCCCGTCGCGACCGCCGATGCGGGGGCCTTCAAGCAGATAGCCGTCATACTCCTCGACAACGCGGCGAAGTACGCCGCCTCGGGGGGCGCGGTCGAAGTCTCCTTCGCCAAGGCGAAGCCCGGCACGGTGCGCCTCGACTTCGCTGATCGCGGTCCGGGCCTGGACAGGGACGGCATGAAGCACGCGTTCGACCGCTTCTGGCGCGGCGACGACGCGACGACCGCCGAGACGGGCGGCTCGGGGCTCGGGC
>CAMOCC010000074.1 GCA_946610035.1 uncultured Verrucomicrobiota bacterium | reverse complement strand
GCAGCACGTTCGTGATCTCGTTGAAGTCGCCGAAGCAGACAAGCCCCGCGAGCGTGGGATGCACGTTGCCGTCGCGCCCGCGCGCCGCCGCGCCGATCTTCATTAGGAAACCATCGTCGGCAAGCCCGCTCCAGACGTGTCCGGGACGCAGCTGGCTGAAGTACATTCTGTATCGCCGAATCGTGTCCGCGTCAAGGTCTGCAATCGTCAGTTCGTCAAGGATGCAGTTGTCCGCCGTCTCAGCGCATTTGTCACGAATCATGCCCTCGACCGTCTCGCGCGAGCAATGATAGTCGCCCTCGCCGTTTCTGCGGTAGGTTCCCTTGAACACGTCCGAGCCGACAAAGACCGGACGAACCGTCCGCTCAGCTCGCGGCACTTCGACGACGACCACAGCCTTGCCGTCAACATCGACTGGATAGATGGACTCGTTGAACAGGACGTTCGCACTGACCTTGTCCGGGTTGTTCACGGCGTTCCAGAGGTCGGCCACGATTTTCTCCGAGTCCGCCAGCCCCTCAATCTCGCGCTTTCTGTCCTTCTCGCGGACGCCGAGGATTATGACGCCGCCGTCCGTGTTGGCGAACGAGCTGTACGACGGCCAGAAGTCGGCGGGAACACCACCCCGCGCCCGCTTGAATTCGACGGCGGCATTCTCGCTCTTGGCGACAAGTCTCTTTATCTCTTCACTGTTCATCACAAATTTATCGTAGACCTTAAACAACAACACCCTGTCGCGCGATGAGCAGCGACGGGTCTATGTCTGTTCCTGCCTGCTGTTTTCGCTTCTCCTATTTTCACTCCCCCGCGCCGCCACATGCGCCTCGCGGAATGAGTATATTATACCATAATTTCGCCTGTGCAAACGGCACGAATATGAATCTTATCTTGTCTGGCCTCACATTGTTCCGTCGCGGAGCGACGGAACCCCCTATGTGCAGTGGCGCGGCGGAGGTGCCGCGGCGCGCACGGAGGTGGGTGCCGGGTACCTCGCGAGGTACATATAGGGTACCTGCCGAGGTGGGTGGCGGGTAGCTCCCGAGGTGGGCATAGGGTAGCTCCCGAGGTGATTTTCAGTGCGGAATGCTGTGGCAGGCGCAGAACCGGTCCGGAATGCATCTGTCGTCTCAAAGCTTCGACATCCCAGTTTCATCTACGCATTCCTTACTTGTAGAAACTTCTTAAGCCATCTTCCAGCAGACACCCGTCTGCTTTTGGCATCACTAACCATTGTATCATTACCGCCGTTAGGTTCGCAAGAGGGCAGAACGGGATTTTTCAAAAAAGCCTGATTTTATTGGGTGAGAATTGCAAAGGGGTAATCAAAGAAAATAATTAAATGAGTCCGGCTAACGATGTCGGCAAAGCCCTTCGATTTAGATGAACCCAATAAAACAGGCACGGAGGGAATCTGCTCATAGGCTGCAATTGCCAAGAGACTCAACCCTCCGTGCCCAATGCACATGATCCATCGCGCCGTGGCTCCAATTGCCACAGGAATGGCACACGCACTACAAACATTATATCAGATTCTGATTGGACCAGAAAAGTGGCAAAGTTGTAAAATTTCCGCACCAATTGAAAATTCCCGCGCACCCCGTTGACAGCCTAATCAGCAATATGATACAATACGACACCGTCAAGACATCAGGAGTTGAGGAACCAAAAGGCGACTCACACCAACCGAGTTGGAACACCACGGTGGTAGCCGAGAGGCGATGTGCCCGAAAGGGAAAACATGTTCCGAGCAGGCCGCTCGTCTTGATCGCAAGATGGGCGGCTGATCGTTTGCGGGGGACTGTCCCATTCCTGGTGAACCTTGACTAAAGTGAAAGGAAGAAAACGATGACAACGACCTCACGGACACTACAGGCGAGCGACATAGAGCAGGAGCCTATTGAGATACTTGGTACATCCATTGTGATGCTTCACAAGGTGCTCAAGGAAGAAGACAGACTTAGAGCAATGCATAAGCAAGACAAGTACGGCGAGCCTGTAAACACGGAGCCGTGCATTGCAATAGACTTCACTACCGTAACCTCGATCCAAGAGGACTACAAGCACAACGGGACGGTCATCATGGACAAGAAAACGGCTGTGATAGTCAAAGAGCCGTTCGAAGATGTCCTTGATGTGTGGATCGACGTCCAGAACCGGATGCAGCATACGTAATCTCTTTAATGAAAGGGGTACAAGAGAATGAATAGCTGTTCAGAATATGTTTCTAGCGGACACACCGACATGTTCTTCCGCCTCTGCCAGCAGGACTTGTTCGCATACGCCGACATTCTCACCCAGAGCGAAGCGGGGGTGGAAGGTGCGATTACCCCAGACATGTGGACCAATGTACGATAAACCAACATCAAAAGGAGAACAGACGATGACGGAAACATCCACTGAGAAGAGGCAGATGCCGGAGTGCCCTTTCGATTCACATGAAATTGAAGCAGCCAAGGCTGTCTTTCTGGCGAATCCGTGCTGGGAGCGCATCTACACCAACGCGCCATCCGGGGCCAAGACGAGGCTTGAAGTCTCGTTCTGGTTCTCGCAGAACTACAACAACTGGCCGAGCGACAAGGCCGGTGACATGCTCTCCTCATACCGGGAATGGCGCAACGACATTGAGGCGGCCATGTCCGACAAGGACCTGGAGTACATGATAGCCGTCATGGAGAAGCCGAAAGCGAAGGAACACTACGCCGCGCTGCTGAAAGACCGCAAGGCCGCCTTGCGAACTTCGTGCGGCGTGAAGCTGATGTCGTACGACGACTTCTTCGCGATGCTGGACGAAGAGGGGGAATTCAAATCGTACGACTACGACGACGAAACGAAGAAGTCGATAATCGGCGACTTCAACAAAGTCCTCAAATGGTCCGACGATCCGCTTGAAACCCATCTGGAGGACATACTCGCCACGGCGAAGCTCATGGAGGCGCGCGTATATCCAAGCGATGAAACCATGTACGTCCGCGTGACGGTGCAGTTCCTCACAGAGACGGCGCAATGGAGCAAGCCGTACCAGATGCTCGCAGCATGGGATTCGCACTACAAGCTGAAAGGCTATGTGTTCCCCGTCGGGAAAGGTCACAACAGCGAGCTGCCGTACGAACTGGAGGATCCGCCGAGCGAGGCGCAGAAGCAGAAACGTCGGATGCTGAAGAGACAACGCCTGGCAGCATTGAACAAAACGGAAATATGAATGGGGAAGGAGCAACGGAAATGAACGAAGTCGGATTCAATAACGAACAGATGAAGCTCCAGCTACGCTACGATGCGCTGAAGGAGCGTGTGGCGAACCAGATAGAGATGCTGCACATGCTCGTTACAGCCAAGGGGCCGAACATCAAGGCACGCTACATGATGTTCATCGGACGCCTTGAATACCAGGCATACGCCCTCAAAGTCGAAATCAGGCGCTGGAAGCGTCGCCTGGAGATGCGACAGGCCGCCCTGAACCGCGGCGAAACGCCCAACCATGAAAAGATCGAGGCGATGCTTGAACGCGAATTCGCGGAATATCTGGACATGATTGCGCAACACGCCCAGGAACTCAAGGAGGCATCAGAGCGTTTCGCCGCGAAGTCCCTGTCAGACGAAGAAGACACCGCCGTGCGCGTCGCGTATCTGAACGCGGTGAAGAAGCTCCACCCGGACCTCAACCCCGATCTGCCGAAGGCTGCAACGGATCTCTGGAACGAGATACAGTCCGCCTACGACGCACGCGACTGGGAAGCGGTTCGGCTTCTCGCCGCTCTGGTGGACAGCGTCGTATCCGGCGAGAATGAGTTCGCGGCGGCGACGGACGTCGTTGCGGCGCTGCACGAAGCCTGCGAACGGCTAGAGGCGAAGAGCCGTGAACTTGCGGAGAAGACGAAAGAGGTCAAAAGCTCAGTCCCCTTCACCTACGAAGCGCTTCTGAAAGACGAGGACGCGGTAAAGGAGCGGCAGAACGAGCTCAAGGAAATCGTCGCGGAACTGAATGCGAAGATCAAGAAATACGAGGAGGCATGGAACAATGGCTAACAAACTGGCAGTCATCGAAGACAACTGGCTTGAACTGGCGGGGAAGTACAAAGACCTCCCCATGCCGTTCGAGCAGACCGTGTTTCTCGCGGAATGCCATCTCGCGGGAACTGACCTCATCGAGGATATGCTCGTCAAAACTGAAAATGTGGACGCCGGAACGCCGCTCACGCTCAAGCGCATGAACGTCGACGCAGAAGATGCCCAGGCAATCGCCGCGCTGACCGCAGCCAGAGACATCGTTGGCTACGTGCCGCGCCGCTACGCCGCGCTCATGGCGAGGCTGATGGACGCGGGCAAGGCGCTCGCCGCCAAGGTGACGGACAAGGCGCTCGTCGGACACTGGCTCGACATCTCCGTCGCCATTGAAATGAAGGAGGCATGAAAATGGGCGCCAAGAACGAAAAGATATTCGACCTCTACGGAGACCTTGAGGATTTATATGACGAAGCCGAGGAAAACGGGAACTCCGAGGTCATGGAGACGCTCGACACTTTCGGACTATGGAAGGCGCATCATAAATGCAACGGCGGATTCATGCGCAAGATATGGAATGCACTTCACGGAGATGTTGACGCGCAGGGGGATGTCGGCCACGCATTCTACTGGTCGGACGAGCATTCCAACGAAGTTCGGGCAGAGCACAAGTGGATGGACAAGCCGCATCTGGCGGTGTACTGGTTTGAACGCGCGGCAAAGTCCGGGGATGCAGTCTCACAGAACTACCTCGCCCGTCTCTACTGCCCCGACCAGGAGCCCTTCGGTGCGCTGAAGGTTGGGCGGCTCTCCCGCTACTGGCTGGAAAAGGCGACCGCGCAGAAGCTGACCGTCGCAATGGAAAATCTTGCTCTCTGCCTAAAATGCGGCAAGTGCCCCTGCTGCGACAGCGACATTCCGCGCGCCAAGAGCCTGGAAAGAGAAGCACGCCGACTCAAGATGCGCAAACACAAACATAGTAACTGAGCAAACACGAATAAAGGAGAAAAGTCCATGACACAAGAAGAAAAGTTGGAAGCCCGCTATGCAAAGCTCGCGGGCGGACGGAAACAGGATGCGGGGGCGGATCTTCGCGACAGGGCCAAGGGCGCATTGTGGGGGTTAATTGTTGGCGATTGCCTTGGCAGCCCAATCCAGTTCAGCGGCAAAGAGTCTCACCCATGGATAACGGATGTGGTGGAATGCCCCGTCTTCGGACTGCCACCCGGATATTGGACGGACGACAGCTCTATGGCGATGTGCATCATGGATTCGTATGTCAGAAAAGGCGGATACGACCTGAAGGACATCGGCAGGACATTCGTCAAGTGGTTCATGGACGGCTATCTCTCTTCTGTGGATGGCAAGTCTTTCGATGTCGGGACGGCGACATGGAGCGCCTGCCAGAACATAGCATTCAGGAAGTCGCTCGTCAACGGAAGCGAGGACGCGCAGGGCAATGGCTCCATAATGCGGTTCGCCCCTTCCTGGTTCATCGCACGGAAGGAGAACGATCCGACGAAGGTCATGCACGAAATCAGCGACCTCACACATTGCTCGAAGAGGGTCAGAGACACGGTTGACAAGTTCGCCAAGATTCTCGACGAACACATGGAAGGCAAGCGAACTTCGACAGTCTCGGCATACAAGGTCCGCGAAGAGGTGAACAACTCCGGCTGGGCGGTATCCACCCTTGAGGCAGCCCTATGGGCCTTCAACACAACGAACAACTTCCGCGATGCTCTCGTCGCCGCCGTCAATCTCGGAGGCGATGCCGACACCATCGGAGCAGTGTGCGGTCAGATTGCCGGTGCCTACTACGGCCACTCCGCCATCCCGAGGAAATGGCTCGAAGCAGTCAAGGACTGGCAAAAGGTCGATACCCTCATCGACAGCTTCCTCGAAATGACAACATGAAGGATCAGACAATGACTAAAGAACGAATGACTATGAAAGGCATGGAAGCACTCGACGAGTGCATCAGGATGTGGCGACTCAATGACACATTCAAGGGAACTACCGTCAATCACGGGAGAATGCTCTCGCCAGGCGGCAAAATGTGCCTCTTGGACGACGAGTCATGGGACTACTTCATATCCAATGCCGGATGCGGTGCGGCGATATGCGGCTACGGACAGCAGCGGGCATTCATACAGTTCATGCCCAAGGGGACGGCATGGCTCTATATGCGAGAGCCGTCCACAATCGCCGCGAAAGAGTTGTTGCCTCATGCTTGGAGCAATGTTGCCAAGAGCCGTGTCGCGGAATTCCGTCGCACGGAACACGGACGGGCGATATATGACAATGCCCCGGAGGGAGCAAAACTCTTCTATCAGCGAAGCCTTGGGGGTAGCGAGTATAGCGAGAAGACCATATACGATCACTACAGCATCATGGACGATGCCGCATGGGACTACATCATCGCCCATGCAGAGACAAAGCACCTCAAGTCCGACCTCGCGGACATACGGGAGCACATGCAAGGGCAGCCCGACGGCACCAATATGTTTTGGTGGCGGGGGCGGCATCGTCCGAAGAATGCAGATTCCTTCGATGAGAACCGAATGCGGAAGATTCTCGAAGAGCTCGCCCTTGCCAAGATGGGCTATGGCGGTGGCCGCATGTGGTTCTCAGAAGAGAAATGCCGCGACATGACACTTGCGGACATGCGGCGAAGCGGCCTCAAGGCACTGTGCCTCGACATGCCGACGACCGACTATGGGAGCGGAAACTTCTTCTTCCGTGGCCCCTTCTGGGACTTGCACTATTGGGACGAATCATCCCGAAAGCGACTTGTCGATGCCGCCCATGCAATGTGGACAGAGGAAAACCAAGGAGAATAGCCATGTCAAACAAAGTCTTTGCACTCAATCCAAGGTATCAGGCAGGCTTGGACTTCTACCAGAAGCGGGAGTTTCGGAGAGTGTACCTTGGAGTTTCCGAAAAAGCCAAAAGATAGTCTCTAAAGAAACCAAAAACCGCCGAAACAGGCGGTTTTATGCGGAGGGTTCCATCCCGGAGGATGGTGGGCGATACTGGACTCGGACCAGTGACCCCTACCGTGTGAAGGTAATGCTCTAACCAACTGAGCTAATCGCCCAAAACACGAAAACGAAACATAGTATATCATACCCCGCGCCGACTTTCAAGTGGGAACTGTGAAAAATCACTCTGTCTTGTCACCTTATCTTTTTCTTTAGGCAACGACTTTCCATTGGTCCATTTTTTTTGATATAATTTAGGATGCAGCATGGGTATTATATATGAATGCTAGTCTACCGATAAATGCAACGATCCGCCATTATGATGCGTTTTTCGCCGTTTCGGCGGCGATTGCAGCATTGTTTTTCGCTTCTGTCGCGTCCGAATCGCGCGCAGACTGCCTCGACGAGCTGATGCCGCGTCCGAGGGAGGTCGTGCGCGGCGTCAAAGGCTGCGTCAAGCAGCCCGCCGGCCCTGGCGCCTACCAGCTGACGGTGCTCAAAGGGAAGCCGTCTTTTGGCGGCGACGAGGAGGGCTGTCGCTACGCGCGGGCTACGTTCGCGCAGCTCAAGAAGCTTGCGCATGGCGGAGACATACCGGACTGCGTCATAAACGACTGGCCGGAGTTCAAATACCGCGGCCTGATGCTTGACTGCGGGCGCAACTACCAGGGCGTACAGTCTGTCAAAGACGTGATCGCCATGCTCGCCGCCTACAAGTTCAACGTCTTCCACTGGCATCTTACGGACAACTACGGCTGGCGGCTCGAGTCGAAGAAGCATCCCGAGCTCCAGAAGACGGAGGCGTTCTCGCGGCAGGTCGGAAAGTTCTACACGCAGGCCGAGTTCAGGGACGTGCTGGAATACGCTAAAAAGCACGGCGTGACGGTCATCCCCGAGCTGGACATGCCTGGCCACACGCTTGCGTTCCGCAAGGCGACCGGCATTGCCGACCTCGCCGATGAAAAGGCGAAGGTCGTCCTCGGCGAGCTTATCGACGAGCTCTGTTCGCTCGCGCCTGCCGCGGACATGCCGATAATCCACCTCGGGACGGACGAGGCGCGCGAACGCGGCGAGAAGGTTCCTCAGAGCCACCTCGACTACTGGGCGAAGAAGGTGACGGACAACGGACGCACGCTGATGGGCTGGTCGCCTGGCCTGCGGCTTCCCGGTCAGTCGATCAAGCAGCTCTGGATGGGCGCGAAGGATCCGCGCGGCGACAAGACCCCCTACATCGACTCGCAGAACAGCTACTACATCAACCACGTCGATCCCGAGGAGCTGCTTTCCGTCGCCGCCTATCAGCAGCCGTGCCGCTGGGGGGAGAAGGACGAGCATCTTGGCGCGATAATCGGAGTGTGGCACGACGACGCGATAGCCGACACGGAGGATGTCGTGCGGATGAACGCCGTCTATCCCGCGATAGTCCTTCTGTCCGACAATTTCTGGCGCGGACGCGAGAAGGACGAGCCGTCGCTGTACGCGAGGCTGCCGCGTCCCGACGACCCGCGCTTTGCGCTCGCCGCCGATTTGGAGCGTCGCACCCTCGCCCAGCGCGACAAGGTTCTCGCCGGCCTGCGGCATCCGTTCCCGTATGTCGCGCAGACGCAGATGCGCTGGCGCATGACGGACGGGAACGGCAGCGTGCTGGGCGAGGACATTCCGCAGGCGACGATCTACCCCCGGCATTTCTGGTTCCCCGCGGGCGCATACGCGCCGGGCGGGGACGGCGTGGTGACGCTTGAGACGTGGATAACGAGCGGACGCGAGGTCGACTGCGGCGCGTGGATCGGGATGACCGGCTTTTCGCGGTCCGACGGACGCAGCCGCGACGCCCCGACGCCGAAGCTAGGCGAGTGGAACAAGCACGGCGCGACTGTGGAGCTCAACGGCCGCAGGATTGAGCCGCCGAAGTGGACGCATCCGGGAGTCGGCGGCAATCCGAAGGAGACGCCGCTCGTCGACGAAGACTACTGGTACCGCGAGCCGACTAAGATCCACCTGAATAAGGGCGTTAACCACGTCAAGATGACGCTGCCCAAGAAGGGCGGCTGGAAGTGGATCGGCTCGTTTACTCCGATTTCAGGGACGAGCGACCATCCTTGCGAAGTCCCGGGCCTTTCGTATTCTTCACGTCCCGCACAGTGCTGGAATCCGCAATGGACTTTGCACCGCATGAGCTCTCGCCCCTCTCCGGCGGCGAACTCGTCGCGAAACTGACGCGCGATGCGTTCGTTGCGTTCATTCCGCTTGCCGTATCGCCCTTCCAGTCCGTCCAAGGCATCGCAACACTCCTTCCAGAAGCCGCGACGCTGCGCGAAGTATCGGGTTCAGTACGCGACAACGTCACGTTGCGGGATCCGGCTTACACATGTGGTCGACCCGCAAGCGGTGCGCGGCGTGGGCGGACGCGGGCGAGGAAGCGCACGTGGAGGAAGAACGGCGGCAGCGTCGCAAGGCAGCACAGGACGTCCGAAACCGGCATGCAAAGCCAGATGGCGAGCGTCTTGTCCGCCATGAAGTGCGGCAGGAGCCATATCGTCGGCAGCATGATGACACCCTGGCGCATGGTGGAAAGCACTATCGCCGAGAGCGGGTGCCCTATGGACTGGAAGTACGTCGTGGCGACGATGTTGAGGCCTATGCACCACAGCATGCAGTTAGAGATCTGGAGGTCGTGCGCCGCGATGGCGAGGAGTCCGGGATTGTCGCCGGACACGAACAACCGCGCCATCCACGTAGGGAACGGAGGGACGAGCTGAATGAAACACGCCACACAGCAAAGCGCGCTCGTAACCAGGAAGCCAAGGACAAGCGCGTCCTTCACGCGGCGGTAGTTCCGCGCGCCCCAGTTGTAGCCGATCACCGGCTGTATGCCCTGCTGCGCGCCAAGGACCGGCATCAGCGTCAGGATCATCGCCGTCTCGAAGACGCCGAGCGATGCGATCTGGGTGGTGGCGGAAACCTTGTCAGCCGCCCACTTCGCGAACGCCATCTGCAGCGAGACGTTGATGAGCGCGCCAAGGAGCTGCTGAAGGAACGGGGCGAAGCCGATTCCGCAGGCCTTCAATGCGATGTCGCGGTAGAAGCCGATTCGCCCCAGCCGCATCCGGACCGCCGTCCTGCCCGTCCAGTAGCGCGAGAACGCGTAGAGGCAGCTCGCCGCCATCGCGATGTTCGTCGCCCACGCGGCCCCGGATACGCCCATGCCGAAGCCGAAGATCAAGAGCGGATCGAGGAGCATGTTGGCGCCGAAGCCGACGATCATGCACGTCATGGACGAAATCGCCGCGCCCTCCGCGCGCATGAGCGCGGAGAGTCCGAACGCAAGATGCGAGAAGATATGCGAGAAGAGGACGATCTTCAGGTAGGTTCTCGCGCAGTCGAACGCCTCGGCGGACACCTTGGCGCCGCCGCACCAGTTGAGGACCGTGTCGATGTTGAAGTAGACGAGAGGCGGGAGGATGAAGAAGAAGAGGAACTTGAATGCAAGGAGTTCGCCGACGATTCTCTCGCAGGCGATGCGGTCCCCTTCGCCCAGCTTGATTGATAGAACCGCTGCGTGTCCCGCGCCGACGAATACGCCGAACGCGCCGAAGAGCATCATAATGGGGAACGTCAGCGTTAGGCCGGCCATCGCCGCCTCGCCGCAGCCGTGCCCGATCCACAGCCTGTCCACGACCGCGTAGAGCGCATTGAGCGTCATCGCGACGAGGGCAGGCCAGGAGTATTTCACAAGAAGCGCGCCCAGTTTCCCGGACGCGAGCTCCTTCAAACGCCTTTCGTTGTCTGCCCTGGTCATCCGGCGCTAGAAGACGATTGTCGTATCGGGCAGTGCGGACCTGATGCGCTTCATCTCGGCGAGGGACTCCATCTTGAGCCCGCCCATCTGGAGCGACTTGAGCGACTTCCAGGCCGAAAGGTCGGACGGAAGTTTTGATATGCGCGTATTCGAGAGGATGAGATGGCTCAATCCGCCCTTCTGCGCAAACCAGTCCGGTATCTGCGAAATCTGCGTCCCGGAGAGATCGACGGTGTCCAGCTCCGGGAGGTCCTTCAGAAACGCGGGGACTTCCGCAAGCCTGTTGTTCCTGAAGTACACGCGGCGCAGTTTCACGAGGGACGAGAGGTCCGGCAGCGAAGCGAGCGCGTTGTCGTTCAGCCTGAGCCACCTGAGGCCCGTGAAGGCCGAAAGCGCCTCTACGTTGGTGAGGGCGTTGTAGTCGAGATTGAGGTAGTCGATCGAAGCGGGATCGAACTTCTCGACGCGGGCGGAGAGGTTCGTCCATCCGGCGTCCCCAAGGAAGACGAGCCCGTCCTTGAAGACGGCGTCGACCGAGAGGTTCACGAGCCCCTTCCCCTTGAGCCACACGCGAGTTTCGGGCGGGACCGTCTTGTCGGCCGGCACGGGCTCCTTGAAGCAGCCCGTGAGCGCCGCAAGCGCGGCGCCCACGAACGCGATTGCGGCTGTATTACGCATTTGCCGCCGCCGCGATGATTCCGGCGAAGTCGGCCGCCTTGAGCGCCGCGCCGCCGATGAGTCCGCCGTCGATGTCCTTCTTCGCAAGGAGCTCGGCGGCGTTGCCCGGCTTCATCGAGCCGCCGTACTGGATGCGGACGGTTTCCGCAGTCTCGGCGCCGACGAGCTTGGCGAGCGTCGCGCGGATGAGCGCGTGGACCTCCTGCGCCTGGTCGGGCGTGGCGGTCTTGCCGGTGCCGATCGCCCACACGGGCTCGTACGCGATGACGAGCTTCGCGCAGTCGGCGGCGGTGACGTCCTTGAGCCCGACGTTCATCTGGCGCTCGATGACCTCGACGAGCTTGCCGGCCTCGCGCTCCTCGAGCGTCTCGCCGACGCAGACCATCGTCGTGAGCCCGGCGGCTATCGCCGCGCGCGCACGGAGGTTCACCGTCTCGTCAGTCTCGCCGAAGTACTGGCGGCGCTCGGAGTGGCCGACGATCACGTACTTGGCGCCCGAGTCGACGATCATGCCCGTCGAAATCTCGCCCGTGTACGCGCCCGAATCCTTCCAGTGGCAGTTCTCGGTGCCGATGCCGACCTGCGTGCCGGCCGCCGCCGCGACCGCCGCGGGGACGTCGATCGCCGGCGTGCAGCACACGATCTCGACGTTGCCGTACTGCTTCGTCGCCTCGGCGACGGCCTTGACGAGGGCCGCGGTCTCCGAGGGCTTCACGTTCATCTTCCAGTTGCCTGCTATGATTTTCTTGCGCATTTTTGTGTTTTTCCTTTCAGAATTCAAATTCACCTGTCGGCCTTGTACTTCCTGTGCTTGACGCCGGCCGCCTTGAACATGTCCTTCACCGTGTCGAGGAACGCATAGTCGCCGTCGTAGACGACCTCCTTTATGCCGGAGTTGATTATGAGCTTCGCGCACGTGAGGCACGGGGATAACGTGATGTATATCGTCGCGTCCTTGACGGCGTGCCCGTAGAGGGCCGCCTGGCAGATCGCGTTCTGCTCGGCGTGGACGCACAGGCACTCCTCAAGATGGGTGCCGCTCTTCACCTTTCCGCCGCAGCGCGGACATCCGCCCGCAAAGCAGTTCTTCACGCCGTGCGGCGTCCCGTTGTACCCCGATGAGAGCACGTGGTTGTCCTTCACGATCACCGCCGCGACGTGCCGCCGGAGGCAGTTGCTCCGCGAGGCGACCACCTTGGCGATCTCCATGAAGTATGTATCCCAGCTGGGACGAGGATCTTTGTCTTTTCTGGCCATTGCGTGATATTATATCAAATATCCGGTGCGTTTGGCTAGTGACGGCTACTCGTCAAGGTAATGCGTCACTAATGACCGTCCCCGTTCTGTAGCGTCGATGTAAACTCCGA
>CAMOCC010000073.1 GCA_946610035.1 uncultured Verrucomicrobiota bacterium | reverse complement strand
CGTAGGGCAATAGGCAACAGGGGGAAATATTTGGAGACGCGGCTTCCAGCCGCGTTAATCGGGATTATGGAGACGCGGCTTCCAGCCGCGTCAATCGGGATTTTGGAGACGCGGCTTCCAGCCGCGTTAATCGGGGTTATGGAGACGCGGCTTCCAGCCGCGTCAATCAAGCGATTGGCCTGCGACTACATTTAGCGCACTTGACGCGGCTGGAAGCCGCGTCTCCAAAACCCCACGGGACCTAAATTCTACTGTTTGCAGCGGGCGCATTCTGCCGCTATCGTATTCTCGTACATATTAATCATGGCTTGCAGTCTATCAAAATCATTTTGACCTTATCACAAGGGTCTACACGAATTTCAAGCAGGGGAATGATCGGCTTTTAATGAGTTGGCCGTACCCCAACACAATAATCCAAGCTTTCCGCCATCGCGCATCATGGCATAAACAAAATCAATCCGGCGACAAATACAATAAATGGAAATATCGCCACCAATCCGCATAGCGTAAATATCTTCCAGTCCGCACGATCCTTCTTCAGCCCTCTAACCAACATAGCGACAGACAATACATAAGACAACATTATTAAAGTCGCCATTACAATACCTCGTATCGTTACATTGTATGCGTCAGTAAAAATAATCATAATATAAGCCCCTCTTTACGACAACAATATTAAATCAATCACAACATTTCATGTGGACATTATACCAAAAACTCGGCTAGTAGAGTAGAGCTTGGAGGTTCCCCAATTTTACTTTGGGCTGCCGAGCCTTTGCGACCCCCTGCGCGGTTCTTAGAGACATGCTGTTCCACTAAATTCTTCGATGAACCATATATTTGGTTCTTCACGGAATTTAGTGGGAACACTTGCTGCGGTTATTGACCACGGAACACACAGACGCCCGCATTCGCGGGACACCGAAGGCTGCATGAAAGAGACCTTCGGGCAACTCGCTGACATTCGTCGCCTGCCGCTCAGTCGCCGGTGTAACGCGGCTGGAAGCTCGGCTCTCGCTTCGCTCGGCTTGCCGACTTCCCCATGGGTCGTCGGCACCCTCGAAGGGGCGGTTATGCGTCTCCATGGGGGTGCGAATGGGTGTGCGCGTAATGGAGACGCGGCTTCCAGCCGCGTTGGGATTGTAGGCAGAGGGGGACAGTCCCCGTGGGTGGTTGGAGACGCGGCTTCCAGCCGCGTTGCCCAAGGGGGTCCGTCGCTCCGCGACGGACATTCACAGCGCTCGCGCAGAATCAAACATATCGGGAGCGCGCGAGGAAGGCGAATGCGTAGTGACTGAAAAGTCGACCGCTCCACGTCCTTTTTTGTTGCGTCGCGGAGCGACGCAACCCCCTGAGTGACTAGGATGCCGCCATCAGGGGTGTCCGTCGCTTCACGGACGGCTGCGGCCGGGTCGCGCTCGACGAGGCGCGTCGAATCGCGATGTTTCAGCCGCTCCCGGTTTTGCCACTCCCTAAATATGGGGATGGTAGGGCATGGACGGAAATGATACAATAGTTTCAGGATTTTGCGAGATAGTTTGAACAATTCAAGAAAGGAACACACCGATGACGCAATCTGTCACAAAGGCAGCACTCTCCGCCGTTCTTTCGGCGGCTGTCGCGATCCCCGCCCTCGCGGCGGAAAACACGCAAGATGAAAACGGCATCGTGCCGCGCATGTGGTGGGATTGCAAGGGTGTATTCGCCGGCGAGAATTCCAAGGGATCGTCCGATTCCAACGACATAATCAACAAGCGCATCGCCGCAGGCGGCAGCTGGGATTCTTTCACTCGGTATCGCGACGATGCGCGCGGTGCCGTCTATCTCGACCCTGCCGCCATCGCATCCTACGAATATCCCTGGTTCCGCATCGGCGATACGATCAAAGACGGACGCGACTGGTCGATCGTGTTCACCGCGCGCGGCTCGCAGAAAGCGTCGGCCATGCTTGCGCTTGGACACACGAACAATCCGACGAACTATGTCCTTAGCGTCAATTCCGAAGGAGGCGCCACGCTCAGCCTTCAGGAAAAGGACAATACGCCCACGGCGCTTGTGTCGACGACCGGCGTCGATGCAGGCTTCCGCTTCCACACATACATCATTACGTATGCGCACGCAAGCGGCACGATGGCGCTCTGGGCAGACGGCATCAAGCAGGGCGAGTACGTCGGTCTTTCCAGCCACAGCGGAAATACCGAGGTGAACTTCGGGCGCGACATGTCCACCAGCAGCCGCATATCAAGCGTCAACGCCGCGAACGATCTCGGCATGGCCGTGGCGGACTTCCGCGTCTACACCGAAAAGGTGCTAGCCGACACCGAGATTGCAGCGATAGCCTCCGCCAACCCAGTTTGGCCAGCCGCCGCAGTCGCCGCGCTTCCGCGCGTCCGCCTCAACTGCAACGGCGCATTCCAGGGAACGTATCTCGGGGAAGGCGGAATCAATGACTTCTACAAGATACCCAATACCTGGTGCCAATCGCCCGGCGGCCCCACGAACGCATACGTCTTCATCGGAACCCGTGCGGGTTTCCGCGCAGGCTCCTGCAACATCGGCCAATCTGACAAGAGCTGGTCGGTCGTGTTTTCGGGACGCCTCGGCGTGGAGACGGAGAACGTCGCACTTATCGGTCTTGGGCACCAGAACAACGCCAACAGCCTCGTCGTGGCGAGCGCGGGCGAGGGCAAAGTCAAAGTCTCGCTGACGGGCAATGGAACGCCGTCGAAGACGTCCCACACCGACATCATCACTGAGGTAGCCGTCGATAGCGCTTCCACGGCGTTTCATTCCTACGCGCTCGTTAACGACCACGACAACGGCAAGCTTGCGTTCTATGTGGACGGCTCGCTCAAAGGTACGTACGATTCATACACCGCTGCGGTCGCCGGCAATGAATTCTGCCTCGGACAGTCGAACTCCAACGGCTCGGGTGGGTTTCTGACGGCATTCGGCACGGCGGTTGACGACTTCAGAATCTACAACGAAGTCCTCACGGCCGATCAAGTTGCCGGCTATGCGGCCGAGTTCCCTGTTGTCGTAATGGCGGATTCCAGCGTCACCATATCGTCCGGAGCGACGGTTGAACTAACGCTGACAGGAACTTCCTCCCCCGTAAACGTCGATTCGCTTGCCCTCAGCGGCGCGGCGGAGATTAAGGCAACAATCTCCGGAACGGTCGATACGACAACACCGTATGAAGTCGTCTCCTCGGCTTCTGAGCTTGACGTCTCGAACCTTACGGTTACGCTTACGAACAGCGGCTATGAATACACGACATACCTAAGCAACGACGGCAAGAAGCTCATGCTGCTTGTCATGCCCAATCCCACGGCCAAGGTCGAATTTAACAACGGCACGTCGATGGCCATCGGAAACTCGGATGAGAAGTGGTATGGCAACCAGGCCAACGAGCCCGAGTCGACGTATGTCCACGCCAATTCAGACGACGGCATGGCGCTTCTGGTTTCTTCGACGGTCGTTCCATACTACAAGGGAACATACGGCCAGCAGAAGGCCGATAACGACAACGGCTGGACTCTTGCCCTGAACGTCCGCAGCGTCTCCGAAGAAAACCGCATTATCTTCGGCGCGGGCTACTGCAATAGCGAGACGCCATACACGTGGGGTCTTGTGTCGGCGGGCCCCGACAAGATCAAGTTCTGCCAGTGGAACAGCGGAAACGATTGGAGTACAGCGGCAACCGGTGATATCCCAGTTCCGGAGGCTACGAATAGGTTCCATCAAATCGTGCTCGTGCATGGGGCGAACACCGTGAACACGGAAAACTCCATCATCGCATACGTCGATGGGGTTGAAGCGGCGCGCGGCAATTTCTACACCCACGTTCTCGGCGAAGGCAAGAAGAACGGCGTGGGGAACAACATAGCGGTCGGCGGGTTGGCGCGATGGATGGGCTACAACACGGAAGTCGATGAGAACTACGGCAACGACTTCATGCGCGGCGACGGTGTGGCAGTAAACGACCTGCGCTTCTACAACGTGTCGCTGAGCGAAAAGCAAGTCGCGTGCCTTTTCGAGAAAGTTCCCGCATGGCCCGAGATGGTCACGGTGAAGAACGGCGAAACGCTCGATATCGACGCAGGAGCCGTCTGGACGGACAAGATGCTCAAGCTTGAGGCCGGGGCGACGCTTAACATGGGAACGACAGGCGGCATTGCGCTCCAGAGTTCGCTGTACGACCTCGGACAGATGCTGTTCCTCCCTGCTGACGGGACGGTGACTATTGCGCTTGCGGATGTCGAAGGACAGACGGTCGGCGAGACATACAAGCTTGTTGACGATGTCCGTGCTTTGGAGGAAGGAGATTCCGCAAAATTCATCATGGACAGGTCGGGGCAGAGCGACAGGCTCAATCCACGACTGAAGGTAGTTGCCGGGAATCTTGTCGACATCCTCAGAAAGACTGGCCTTATGCTCATAATAAGGTGAGCCACCAAAGGGAGGAAGTACAATTAAGCCATGAAGCGGTCGTTTGCCTTTCTATGCACCGCATTATCCTTCTGCGCAGTATTTGCTGCGCAGGAGGATAATTGCGCTTTTTCCGGCGTCGTCACGCTGATGCGGCCTATAGACGACTACTTCTTCATGCGCGCGGACGACGGGAGCGACTGGCGCGTTTCGATGGACGGGAAGCCGAAACAGCGCTTTGAGCCGGGTGACTTGATCTCAGTCGACGGCGTTCTCGAAAAGCTGCGCAACCGCCACACGACGCGCCTGTTCTCCGCGGACGTCAGGAAGACCGGGCGCGACGAGTCCTCGATTCCCCCGCCCGTTGAAATGACACCGCGCGAACTTTGGGAAATACCCGAGGGCTCAATAGTCCCATCGTGGTATGCGCGTTCAGTCGCAGTAACTGGACTTGTCCATGACTTCTGGCGGCGCGACAATATGCTCGCCGTCGTGATCGAAGGCGGTGGGCGCTTCGTGTATGCGCAGATTTCCGCGCCGCTCAGCGAGCATGCTCCCGAGAACTTCCAGGTCGGCGCAAGAGTCTGCGTGAGGGGCGTCGCAGTGTATTCCGCGAAATGGGATGCGGAACACAAGCTCGCCGGATTCGGAAACGTCTGCCTCCTCTCCTCGGGGATGGATTCGCTCAAGGTCCTGTCACATCCGCCTTTCTGGACCCCGGGGCGCCTTGCGGCGGTGATAGGCGCCCTTCTCGGCATCCTGGCCGTGTTCGGATTCTGGGTCCTCGCCCTGCGTCGCGCGGTCGCCAAGCAGGCCCGACACATCGAGAAGGCGATACGCTCGCGCGTAGTCGCCGAGGCGACCATGCGCGAGAGGTTCAGGCTGGCGAGCGAGCTCCACGACGGCTTCCAGCAGCTACTCGCCAGTTGTTCCTACAGGCTTGCCGCAGCAATCAACTACATGAAGGACGGCGCGTCGCGCGAGGAGATTCTCGAAAGGCTCGCCGGAATCGGCACCGCGATAAACCAGACGCAGGCCGGACTCCGGTCGGCCCTCTGGTCGCTGAACGAGGAGGCGGATGGCCCCGCGCGTTTCTCGGGACTCGTCCGCTATGCCGCCGGAAGACTTGCGTACTGGGACAAGGTGGTCTCCTTCGAGTTCACCGGCAAGGAGACGCCAATCGCGCGGCGTCACGCCGGATCGCTGCTCATGCTGCTGCAGGAGGCCGTCGCCAACGCAATGCGCCACGGGCGCGCCACGAGCGTCAGGGTACATGTCGAGTTCGCCGAAGGTGAGCTTGTCGTGACGATAGCGGACAACGGATGCGGCTTCGCGCCCGATTCGCCCGAAATCGCCGCGAAGCGCGGCATGGGGCTTAAGGGGATGCGCGAGAGAACCGCCGCGATGGGCGGCACCTTCGTCATCGAAAGCGCCCCTGGCAAAGGAACGACAATTACGGTAAGGATGCCACTGTGAAAAGCATACTGATAGTAGACGACCATCCGCTTGTGCGCGAGGGGATGAAGGAAATGCTCCAGAGCGTCCGCTTCGACGTCAGCACTTCCGACGGCGGCGAGGCGGCGCTTGAGCTCTGCCGCAAGCGCCAGTCCGCGTTCGACCTCGTGATCACCGACATCCGCATGCCGGGCATGGACGGATTCGCCTTCGCCGAGAGGCTGCGCAAGATGTATCCGGGCGCAAAGATCCTGATGCTTGCGGGAATGCCGCTTTCCGAAGAGGTCGCGCGCGCGCGTTCCTGCGGAGCGGCAGGATATCTTTCCAAGGCAACTCCGTGGGAGGACCTCGTGGAGGCGATTCGGGCGATTCTCTCCGGCGGCGAGTTCCAGGAGGAGCACATCGCAGAGGCGCGTCCGGGGAACCTCTCGCCCCGCGAGCTGGAAGTCCTGAAGTACCTGGCGCTCGGCAAGACGTTCGAGGAGATCGCCATAATCTGCGGCGTCGGCACGGAGACCGTGAAGACGCACACGAAGAACCTGCGCGCCAAGCTTGACGCCCCGACGTCCATCGCCGCCGTCAGCCGCGCATACGAACTTGGGATACTTCGTCCATGAATATCTGCATGCCCGTCATCGCGGCGATGTCCCTCGCCGCACACGTCTTTGCCGCAACGATCGACGAGGTACGTCTCGGCGACGCAGCGAGCGAGAAGGCGCACGCATTCGCGGACGGAGCCGCAAGCTTTGCCGAGAATGGCGCGCGCGGCGAACCATGCCGCAGGCTGAGGAAGCCCGATGGCCCGGCGCGCTGGCGAACCGAGCCGATGCGATTCAGGGTCAAGGTCGCGAAGTTCGGTCCGACATACCTTACCTGCAGGCTGTGGGGCGGCGACGTTTCCCACGACCACATCTTTGTCACCGTGGACGGAAAGATGCTCGGGCAGATGCACCTCGGCGAATACGACCTGCTCGACTACGAAAGCTGCTGGCCGCGCGACTCGGAGCGGACGACGGCGGACGCGGAGCACTTCGGCGCGTTCACGTACCGGACCTTCCTCCTGCCCGACAATCTGACGAGCGGAAAGAGCGACGTGGAGATTGCCGTCTACGCATGCGGACACGTCTGGGGATACGGAAACGACTTCGAGCAGTTCCAGAAGCCCGTTATGCACGACTCGCGCGGACTGTACGCCTTTGCGACGCATACGGAGAGCCTCTGGGAAGGCGTTGCGGCGAAGGAGCCGCCGAAGCCGAGCCCTGCGGCAAAGGCGTCGGCCAAGGATCCCGACGTCGATTCGCTTCGCGCGCGCATCGACCGTTCGCTTGCAAAGCTCATGTCGCCCGGAGAACTCGCGAAGAGGTGGAAGGACGCAGGTTTTCTCGCCGAGGCATACAACACAAAGGGCTGCGCGGCGTACAAGAGCAAGGACGCGCTTGCGGCGATTGTCGCATTCGTGGACGCCGAGTCGGAGGAGGAGAGCAGGAACCCCGGATTCTCCGCAAAGCGCGATCCGTGGTGCTGCTCGGGTTCGGCGGCGCTTGCCGTCGGACGCGTCGGCGCGTCGGCGATTGCACCTTACCTCGAGGATCCGCAGCGGCGCGCGCGCTGGCGGGAATACTTCCTTTCCGGCGTCGACTACCTCTCGTCGCACAGGCGCTTTTTCGCGAACCAGAGCCAGATCGTGGACACATACGCGCACTGGTGCAACCGCGCGCTCAAGATATGCGACCCGAAGGCCGGTCCGCCGCTTGCCGAAACGCGCGGACGCCTTGCGGAGGCAATGGGCCTTAGGCCGATGCCCAACGGCTACGTGGCGCTTACGAAGGCGGGCCTTTCCAAGGAGGACGGCTATGTCGGGAGCTACGGCGAGTCCACCGTGTGGGCGTCGGCAAACGCCTACGAGGCGAGCTGCGACGAGGAGATGCCCGATGGCGACGAGGCCCTTCTGGCGCAGCTCAGGAAGGCGACGCGCGCAAGGCTCTACATGCGCTATCCGGGCGTGAGGCGCGACGGACGCCGCGTCGCGCGCCTGGAGGCGCAGACGAGCTGGCGCAACGAACACTTCCCTCCGCCTCCGACGTACCTCACGAACGGCATCGACCTGCGCAACGCAATACTTGCGAAAGATCCTGCCGTCGTAGGCGCCGTCAGGGACATGTACGACGACGGAGTGGTCGCGGAATATGCCGCGTCCGCAAAGGACACAGACATCGCAGCGCTCAGGTTCCTTTCGGACTGGCCGAAGGTCAGGCGCGCAATTGAGAAGTTCGGAGACAGACTTCCGCACATGCCGTGCTTCGGCGGGGACTTCGAGTGGTGCGACCCCGAGAACGCGCTTGTCGTCGTGAAGCACGGGGACGAGATGTTGTTCGTCGAGGCGTACTGGCGTGCGCGCGGCGGGGTGAACGGACTTGCCAAGGTACACTTCGTGTCGCCAACAGCGGAAATATCCGCAACCGTCGAGTGCGAGCAGAGGTTCGAGGCGAAAGGCGGCAAGGTCGAGCGCATCGGCGACTGGTTTCAGTACGGATGGATGGGCAAGCTCTACCCCGGATACCGCGACGACTTCGGCAGCGGCGAAAAGTGGCCGCCGCATAACGCGCTCGCAGGCGCTGAGCGCCCTGTTGCGGAAAACGGCGGACGGGCGGAGTTCTACGTAGTCCGGTTCGGACGCTACACCGTCGCGGTAAACGATTCGTCCAAGGGGCACGACTACTATTTCTCCGCTCCCCGCGGAATGAAGGTAAAGGTCGCGCCGAAGAGCTTCAAAGTCATTGTCGACGAAGAGCTCAGGGTGCCTGCAGGACGGCTTGCGTATGTGCGGGAGGGGCCTGCGAAGATAGTAGACGGAAGGATCGTCATCTGCGACATGCCGGAGCACGCCAGGAAGCCGATTCCCGTCGTTGTCTGCATCTACGACGAGAACCGCGCAATGCGTCCGCAGCTACAGCGCATTGTGATAGAGCGGTAAGTCGGGCTCCGCAGGGGCGACGCCCAAAGATGTGGCAAGGCCGCCCCGGCCTTGCCGTTTTAACTCCAGTGACTTGGAAGTCGACGGCGACACGCCCTTTACATGAAGCGGCGAGACGCCGCTTCCCCCAGTCAGTGACTATGATGCCGACATCAGGGGAGTCCGTCGCTCCGCGACGGACATTCACAGCGCTCGCGCAGAATCAGATAAATCGGGAGCGCGCGAGGAAGCGAATGCGTAGCGACAGAAAAGTTGACCGCTCCACGTCCTTTACGCTGCATAGAGGTCAAGCATCTCACTTTACGGACAGTTCGACGACGTGTCCGATGGGATCGACCTTGACGGAGACGCCAGGTATGTAGCCCACGAGCGCGGTCAGCTCTCCGCAGACGACGCCCTGGTTCTTCTTGCGGGACACGTTGTAGACCTCGCAGTTCGTCAGGTTCTTGTCCTTTCCGTTGTCGATGAACAACTCCGTAAAGCCGACGCACGCGTCGATCTCACGCCCGCCCGCCTTCACCGTCACCATCGGGACAAACGGCGTTGGGCTGAGCTTCCTCAGCCACTTCTTGTTCGGCGGAATGCGCTTGGGCTCGTCCACGTATTCAAGCTTCGCGCCCGCCGCCTTGAGCGCCTCCAGGACGGGAACGTAGGCGCAGCACACTCCCGTGTTGTCGTCCGGCTTGACCGGAGCACCGAGTCCCTTCGTGAACTTGACGGGCGTACCGTTCACCCGCACCTCCCACGCGACCGCCCCCGTCGCGCCCCCGAGACTGCTCTGCACGACCGGCGCACCCCCCTTCGCATGGTACGTGCGCCCATTCGGCGCGTCGGACTGCATCCCGGCGGAGAGTCCGCCCACCGCCTCGAACGGCTTGAGCACGAGCTTGACAGACGCCTTCATGCCGTTTGCGCACACGGCCTCCAGCGTCGCCACGCCCGCCTCTCGTCCCGCCTTGACGAAGACGCGGTTCTCGCCGCACTCGAGGTTGACCCAGTCCTTGCCGACCGGCGACTTCTCATCCCACACGCCGCTGTTGTAGCCGCCCATGAAGGTCGGTGGCTGGCTGCTGCCTGGAGTGAAGGAGAGATTGAACGCCACCTTCTCGGAGGCGTAGGGAAGGACGCGCCCCTTCGCATCCACCAGCCTGAGATCGACGACCGCGATGTCCGAACCGTCCGCAAGGAAGCCATTCGGACCCGTATGCGCGGCAAGGACAAGCTTCGCGGCGGGACCCGCCGTCTCGATCGCGTCGTCCGCGATCCTCTTGCCGTCAGCTCCGTAGGCGACGGCCTCGACCTTGCCGGACTCTGTCACGTCCACGCCCGGGAACGCCCAGACGAAGAGGTGCTCCGGCTTCTCGCAGACTCCTACAGACCTTCCGTTCACGAAAAGCTCCACCTTGGCGACGTGGGGCGAACCGATCGCGTAGACAGTCTTGGCCTTGGGATTGCGCTGCGCCTTCTTGCCGGTGGGCGCGACCCACTTGCCGTTGTGCGCCTTCTCCTCGTACCAGTAGTTGTCGCTGGTGAGCTTCGGATAGCTCCAGTGTCCGACGATCTTCACGGCGGGGTCGGGACTCTGCATGGCGCGGAAGGTCCAGAAGTTCATCTTGGGGATGCGGACCGCGTCGACGCGTCCGGAGGAGCGGCAGTTCTCCGACCCGGACTGTCGCCCGTGCTGGTTGGAGTCCGTCCAGCACAGCGCCGCGCAGCACGCATACGTCTTCGCGCCGTCGCCGAAGGATCTGCTCGACCAGAACTCGGCGTACTCGCGCGCGGTTGAGAGGGCGAAGTCCTCCTGCGTCTGGTCGTAGACGTCGAAGCCCGTCTCCTTCTTCCCGCCGCCGAGGAAGCGGCAGACGTAGTCGAAGTCCGGCGGCGTGTAGTCGTCCCAGCAGCGGCGCGGCGACTCCTGCCTCGCATACTCCGTCTCCATGAGGGGCTGGAACCTGCCGACCCTGCCCATGGAATTGAACGCAGCGGTTTCGTGCCGGTGGAGCATGGTCCCGGCGTACTCGCTCTCGCGGATCTGCTCGGGCGAACTGATCGTGCGGCAGCCCATGAAGCGTCCGTTCGCCGGGTCGAGCAGCTCCTTGAGCTCGCGCATCTCCTTCATGTGGGCCGGGGAGATCTGGTTGTTGCCGGCCTCCCAGAAGAAAATGGACGGCGAATTGCGGAAGTAGATCATCACGTCGCGCATCGCCTCCATGCGCTGCGCCCAGGAGCGCCCAGAGACGTCCCCCTCCTTGTCGCCCGCAGGGCAGACGTTGACGATTCCGTACTTGTCGTACGAGCGCACGGGCGCGGGCTTTGGAGCCACATGCATCCACCGGACGAAGTTTGCATTCGACTTGCGGATGAGCTTCGCGTCGAAGTCCTGCAGCCAGTCGGGGGCGATGCCGATCGCCGCCCACTCGTCGGTGGAACGCTGCGCGTAGCCGGGAAGCCAGATGTTGCGTCCGTTCAGGAGGAGCCCGCCCTTCGCCGCATCGTAGACGACGGACCTGAAGCCGGTGCGGATCGTCTCTTTGTCGAGGACCTTGCCGTCTTCGCCAACAAGCGAGACGACAACATCGTAGAGATGCGGCGTATCGGGAGACCAGAAGACAAGACCACTCGCGCGGCACTCCGCTTCAAGAACGGCAGTCTCCGGCGAAGCGACGCGCGTCGGCTGCGGCGCGCTTTCGTAGACGTCGCCTTCAAGCGCGGTGTGGAATACTTGCCCAGCATCAGAGGCAGGAGCGACTAAATGACTGGGTGAAGCGGCGTCCCGCCGCTTCGTCACAACGACTGCATCTTCCTTTTCCCGAAGCGGCGGAACGCCGCTTCCCCCAGTCAGACATTCCCTAACCTCAACCTTCACATTCGCCTTCACAGGCGATGCGCCTTCGTTCCTGACCTCCGCCCGGACGCAGATGGTCGCCGCGCCCTTCTCGAAGTCGAAGTCAGAGGCGCTGATGTAGACGCCCGTCGTCTTGAGGTTGTTGTAGTAGGGAAGGGTCAGATACGTCTTCGAATCCTTGAGCACGAGCGAGACGTTTCCGACGAGACCTCCCTGGACCTCGTTGAAGTCAGTTGAATTCCACTGGTACGCGGCACCGCTCATGTCGCCCGGTTCATGTCCGGGAATCGTCTCGTGCATGAAGAGCTTCGCGCCGCGCGCCGCGCAGTTGTCCGTCGCGACGCAGAGCACGTTCTCGCCAGCCTTCAGGAGCGACGTAACGTCGAACGCGCACGGCGCGATGCCGGCCTCGTAGTATCCGGCGAACTTTCCGTTCGCCCAGAGGTACACCGACTGCCGCACCGTCTCGAACGTGATAAACGCCTTCCCCATTCCCCGTTCCCCATTCCCCGTTCCCTCCGGAAGCGAGAAGCGCTTCCTGTAGAACGCCATGCCGCGCCAGAAGGAGCCCTCGCCGGCGTCCACGGCGCGTCCGTCGAACGTGTCGTGCGCGTTGATGGCATGCGGAAGCGACACCTTCTCCCAACCGGAGTCGTCGAAGGCGGGGTCCTCGACCTTGACGCCCGACGTCTCGACCGCCGCCTTGGCCCGCGCAAGCGGTATTGTTTCAGGCGACTTGACGAAGGTCCAGTCGGTGTTGAGCGAATGCGTCTCGGCAAGCGCGGTCGCGCCTGCGAGGAGCGCGAGAGCGGCGGCGGTTGTCTTCAAGATGTTCATGGAATTCCTCCTGGTGGAATTTGGATTCACGGCCATTCTACCAAAATCCCCCGCGCCGCGCACTACCCCGTAGGGGCCGTCACTCCACCCTGACGGGCCAGCCTGACACCATGGGCTTCCTGCAAGTCGCGAAACCTGTGCCCTTGCCGTCAACAACGATTCCGTTGACTTTCATCGTGTATTTCCTGAGCTTGGTCATCCTGCCGTCGCCCTGGAGCTCGTACAACTTGAACGAGCCCTTGAAGGTCCCCTTCTTCGGCGTATACGCGAGCTTCAGCCCCGAAAGGTTCGTCTTGCCCTTGGAGGTATCGATGATCAGCCCCTTGCCGGCCGCTTCGTCGTAGAGCTCCGGCAGCGCCGCGCCCTTCTTCGGCTTCGCCCACTTCACGCTCGCCGCCTTCGCGAACGTCCA
>CAMOCC010000072.1 GCA_946610035.1 uncultured Verrucomicrobiota bacterium | reverse complement strand
CCCACCTCGCGAGGTACCTGCCATGTACCTCGGGAGGTGCACGCTATGCTGCCTGTGAGGACTTTGCCTTCAGCTTCATGCTAAGTCTGCGGGGGTCTGTCCCCAAAGTCTGTATGCGGGGGTCTGTCCCCAAAGTCTGCATGCGGGGGTCTGTCCCCAAAGTCTGCATTTTGCGTTAAGTGAAAATCCACTTCCGGTTTGTAATTGAACTCCGAGCGTTTGGGCTCTCGCTAACGCTCCGCCGCTTCGCACCATACAACGGCTATACATGTGTCGGTTGAAGTGTTTTTGGATGCGGCTGTGCCGCATAAATCGGCCGAAGGCCGCTATAATCACTGCAAAACAGCGTCTCCTGATTATGGTTGAAAAGTGCGAAGCCGTGGAGCGGGAATGCACCGCAGCGCAGCGGAGGGAAGATTCGGCGTAGCCGAACCCGCAGGGCGCGCAAGCGTCTGCGCGAGAACATCAACCGTCGGAGTTTTTCCAAAACCGCGCAGGGGGTCGCAAAGGTTCGGCAGTCCAAAGTAAAGTTGGGGAACCTCCAATGCCTGTAACCTATTGCCATCCTCGGCGGGGTTGTGGTATAATCACCGTATGAACAATATGAGAGCAATGACGGTCGCGGCACGTCGCCTGCGGCGGCACGTATTGGCGTGTCTTGTCCTTTCCGCAGCCGCGACTGCGGTTTCAACCACGGTTTTTGCCGAAGAGCCGCCGGCGCGGACAGTCGGAGTCGGCACGTGGTGGCACTGGATGAACGGACACATCACGCGCGAGGGCATAACGAAGGACCTGGAGGCGATGAAGCGCGCGGGTATTGGCAATGCGACTTTGTTCAACGCGTACCGTCCGTTCGGCAGCCAGTTCAACATGAAGCAGGTCGCGCCGGAGAACGTCCGCGAGATAGACGAGCAATCCATGCCGTCCGTTAAGTTCGCGTCGAAGGAGTGGTTCGACCTCTTCCGCTTCGCGCTGGACGAGGCGGAGCGGCTCGGCATAACGATAGGCGCGGCGAACTGCGACGGATGGAGCGAGTCGGGCGGACCGTGGATCACGCCCGAGCTTTCGATGAAGGAGCTCGTTTGGGAGGAGATCGGCGGCGCAGTGAAGCCGGAGATACGCTACGACTTCTACCGGGAGATCGCCGTCGTCGAGGCGAACGGGAAGAAGTTCCGCTTCGGCTACACGACGAACGGAAAGAAGAACCACCCCGCATCGCCTGAGGGCAACGGACTCGAATGCGACAAGATGGACGCGGCGGCGCTCGAATGGCACTTCAAGCACTATCCGAAGTGGCTGCTCGACGCCGCGGGACGCCACGCCGGGAAGACGTTCCGCTATTTCCTCGTCGACTCCTGGGAGTGCGGCTACCAGACTTGGACGGAGAAGTTTCCGGAGGAGTTCAAAAAGCGCCGCGGGTACGATCCGATTCCGTGGCTCCCCGCGCTCGCAGGCGAGACCGTCGGCTCGCCGGAGGACAGCGAGGCGTTCAGGCACGACTTCCGCCTGACGTGCTCGGACCTCATAATCGACAACTACTTCAAGCGCCTCGCCGAGCTCTGCCACGAAAACGGAATGGAACTGTGGTCCGAGGGAATCTACGGATGGGACAACCTGCCAGCGGTAGACGTACTTAAGACGTACAAGTATTGCGACATTCCTATGACGGAGTTCTGGGCGAAGATCGCCGCGCATACGTATCCGTTCAAGATGAGCTACGTCGAGCCCATCAAGCACTTCTCCCCGCAGCACGCGGCGGTTCTGTACGGAAAACCGGTCGTCGCAGGGGAGTCGTATACCGGCTACGGACTCTACTCCGACGCTCCGTTCGACCTCAAGCCCTATGGAGACCGCGCCTTCGCGCACGGAATCTCGCGGATGATACTCCATTCGTATGTCCACCAGCCGACTGACGCCGCGCCGGGCCTTACGCTCGGCATCTACGGACAGGCGTTCAACAGGCTGAATCCGTGGTACAATTTCTCCGACTCCTTCTGGCAGTACCACGAGCGCATCCAGGAGGCGCTTCAGGGCGGCGTCAAGTGTGCGGACCTGCTCGTCTACATCGGAGACAAACTTCCCGCGTTCGAAATGAAGGACGACGAAATCGCGCGGCTCATTCCGCACGGGCGCACATTCCAGTACATCAACAAGGACGTCCTCCAGTCCGATCGCATCACCGTCGACAAGTCGGGGCGCATAGTTCTCGACGGAGACAAGAGCTACATGGGAATTGTAGTCCGCCATGACGCCCTTGATCTCGATACGATCGAGAAACTGGACGAACTCGCCAAGTCAGGGGTCGAGGTCTCCGGCGTTAAGCCGGTTCGCACGCTGCGCCTTAAAAACCGTGTTGAGGAGACCGCGAAGCTGAAGGGGATTTCGGACCGCATCTGGGGCACGGGTGCGTTCATGCCTTTGATGCGTGGCTGGCACGATTTCGCTTTCCTGTCGGACGGCGACATCGAGACGGTGTTCGCGCGCCATGTCAGGAAGGGGGAGAAGGACATCTACTTCATTGCGAGCGCATTCGATTTCGCGGAGCGCACGCTGAAGGTTTCGTTCAGAAATCGTGTTTCGGGCGCGGACAAGGCGGTGGTGCTGGATCCAGTCGACGGCAGGCGCTATTCCATTCACGGTTCCGAGTCCAGCATGCCGTTCGGAAACATTTTCTCCTTCCGTCTGCGTCCGCGCCAGTCGCTTCTCGTGATCTTCGGCGAGGACACGGAGGGCCTGCCGTCGTACGAGGACGAGGTGGTGAATCCGAAAGTCGTCGCGAGGCGGGAGTACGACGGCGCGGAGGGTACTATCACATTCGAGAGCGATCCCGCCATTGAACCGATGCCGATCGGGAAGTTCCGATCTCTCACGGAGGAGAAGAATCCCGACGTCAAGTACTACTGCGGCGTGCTGCGCTACGACTTCACGCTCGATGCGCCGACGGAAGGGGACAGGCTTCTCCTTTCGATTCCGGCGTTTGGAGCAACCGCGGAGGTGACTGTGAACGGGAAGAAGGCCGGGACGATATGGGATCCCTACGCGCCGCTGGACATAACCGAGGCGGCGACGGAAGGGGGACGGCGCACGGAGGAGCTGCGCTTTTCGGTGCGCGTGACGAATCCGTGGCGGAACAGGCTCATCGGCGACCTTTTCCAGGACCGCGGCGAAAAGGCCGCGTTCACGACGTCTCCCGGAATCGACAAGTACGACATGAAGCCGCACATATCGAAGAAGGCCGATCTGATACCTACTGGCATTTCGCGTTCGATTTCGCTCGCCGCGTTCAGAACAGGACTTTGATTCCGGGGTGACAGGGTCGGGCCGTAGTTTTTCTCTGTTCTGGATTGTGCGCGGACGGGGATTATGCTAAAATAGCGTGAAACAATGTTGGAATCGCTTGAACATGCCGGGGCGGAGGCGGATCCGTCCGAGGGGGGCCTCCGGTGAGGCAGATGTCGCTTGTAGAGGGGCTCGACCCGGAGCTCGTGTCGCAACCGCTCGCTTCGCGGATGCGCCCTAGGGATTTGTCCGAATTCGTCGGGCAGGAGGAGTTGGTCGGCGAAGGGCGGCTTCTCAGGCAGATGATCGAGAACGACAGGATCCCGTCCATGATCCTGTGGGGCCCGCCCGGCGTGGGCAAGACGACGCTCGCGAACGTCATTGCGAACGCCACGAAGGCGGAGTTCGTCAATTTCTCCGCCGTTACGAGCGGCATCAAGGAGATAAAGGAGATCATGGCGAGGGCCGAGGAGGGCCGCCGCCTGGGCGGGCGGACCGTTCTCTTCGTGGACGAGATACACCGCTTCAACAAGGCCCAGCAGGACGCCTTCCTCCCGTACGTCGAGCAGGGGTCCATAATCCTCATCGGCGCGACGACCGAGAATCCGTCCTTCGAGGTGAACTCCGCGCTCCTGAGCCGCTGCAAGGTGTTCGTCCTCAAGGGCCTCGCCGAGGACGACCTCGTGACGCTCCTCAGGCGCGCCGTCGTGGACGAGCGCGGATTCGGGAGGCTGGGCGTCCAGGTCTCCGACGAGGCGCTGAAGAAGATCGCGATATTCTCCAACGGGGACGCGAGGAACGCCCTCGGGACCCTGGAGACGGCCGTGGCGAACGCCGACTTCTCGTCCGGCAAGCCGACCATAACGGAGGACGTCCTCGCCTCCTGCATAAGCCGCAAGGCGCTGATGTACGACAAGACGGGCGAGGAGCACTACAACATAATCTCCGCCCTGCACAAGTCGATGCGGAACTCCGACCCGGACGCCGCGGTCTACTGGCTTGCGCGCATGCTGGAGGGCGGCGAGGACCCGCTCTACATCGCCCGGCGCTGCATCCGCTTCGCGAGCGAGGACGTGGGGCTTGCGGACCCCAACGCGCTCCTCCTCGCGACGACCGTATGGGACGCCTGCCACAACCTGGGCGTTCCCGAATGCAACGTCCATCTGACCCAGATAGTCGTCTACCTCGCCCTCGCGCCGAAGTCCAACGCGATGGAGAAGGCGTACATCAGGGCCGCGCGCGACGCGCAGACGCGCATGGCCGAACCCGTCCCCCTCCAGATAAGGAACGCCCCGACGCGCCTCATGCGGGAGCTGGACTACGGCAAGGGCTACACCTACGCCCACGACACGGACGAGAAGATCGCCCGCATGTCGTGCCTCCCCGGGTCGCTGGAGGGGCGCCGCTACTACGAGCCGTCGGGACTCGGCGCGGAGGCCCGCATGAAGGCGCGGCTGAAGGCCGTTCGCGACTGGCGCGAGGGCCGCACAGAGACGCCTCCCTTCTCCTCGCCCGCCTACGGGGGGCCGGCGCAGCCTAAGGCGTAGGGTTTCGCAGCTTTTCCAACACCACTCGATGGAATTTTGGTAAAATATCATGACTATGACCCTGAAGAAGAAAATAGCAGGAACGGCGTTCGCCCTCGCGTTCGCCCTCGCGCCCTCCGCCTCGATGGCGGACGGCATCACCCGTGAAAAGTACCCCGACGCGGACGCCGTCGTCGTGGACGGCGAGGAGTTCTGCATCTACCGTCCCGACGGCACGTACGTGACGACGAACTTCATCGAGATCGCCGTCCTGACCGAGAAGGGCCGCCGCGAGGAGAGCACCTATGAGATGGCCTACAACGCGCGTTACGGGACGGCGGAGATCCTGGAGGTCGCCATCGTCGGGGCGGATGGCGCGAAGCGCATTGTGGACGTCTCGGCGACGACCAAGGAGTCGACGGACAACTCGTCCGCCGCCGAGAACATCTACGACCCGATGCAGCGCAAGATCGTGTGCACCGTCCCCGGCGTGAATGTCGGGGACACGTTGCGCTTCACGACGCGCCGCGAGGTGTCGAAGGCACGCGTCGAGAACCAGTTCGCCGACACATACACAATGGAGTGGACGTGCCCGATCGTCAAGGAGACGGTCCGAGTCCTCGCGCCGAAGGACCTCCCTCTCGTCCACACGCTCGTGCGCAATCCCCTCGGCAACGTCGAGTACGGCGCCGAGCCGAGGGGGGACGGGTCGGTCCTGCACACATGGACGGTGCGCGACGCCCCGCAGGCGTTCCCCGAGCCGGATACGCCCCCGCTGTACACGCTTATGCAGAACATCCGCGTCTCCACGGCGTCCGACTGGCCCACGCTTTCGCGCTGGTACTGGAACCTCTCCGTCCCGCACCTGGAGCGCACTTCGTCCGCAATCACCAACCAGGTCTCCGCGATACTCGCCTCGGCCCCGAAGGGCGACGGACACGACGAGCGGCTTGCCCGGATCAAGGCGGTCTACAAGTGGGTGTCGCAGGAGATACGCTACATGGGCCTCACGATGGAGGACACCTCGCCCGGCTACGCGCCCCACGACGTGGACCTCACGTTCGAGAACCGCTACGGCGTCTGCCGCGACAAGGCGGCGCTCCTCGTCGAGATGCTGAGGATTGCGGGCTTCGAGGCGTTCCCCGTCCTCATCCACGCCGGCGCGAAGATGGACCCCGACGTCCCTCAGCCGTACTTCAACCACGCGATATGCTCCGTCCGCGCCAAGGACTCGCCCTACGCCAACAAGGACGGCTTCATCCTCATGGACCCGACGGACGAGTCGAGCCGCGACCTCCTGCCCGCATACCTGAGCGACCGCTCGTACCTCGTCGCGACGCCGGAGGGCGAGGGCCTCCACGTCTCGCAGGTCCCGACGGCGGAGGAGAACGCCGTGCGCGTCAAGAGCGAGGGGACGCTGGAGAAGGACGGGTCGATCCTCCTATCGTCCGAAATCTCCATCGGCGGCGTGAACGACAACGCCTACCGCCGCACGCTGCTGCGCTGCAGGGTCGACGAGCGCCGCCGGATGTTCGAGCGCATCGCCAGGGCTGCCGCGTCCGGCGCAGAGCTCCTCTCCTTCGAGCTTTCGCCGGAGGACCTTCAGGACACGTCGAAGCCGCTGGGCGCGAAACTCCTAGTCCGCATCCCCGAGACGGTGCTGCGCGGCGAGACGAGGGACGAGCTCACGCCCCCGCTCCTGTCCTCGTGCCTCGGCCTTGCGAACTGGATCCTGGAGGGGAACACCTCGCTCGACACGCGCCGCTTCCCGCTCAAGGTGAACTCCACGGCGCTCGTGGACGAGACGCTGAGGGTTAAGCTCGGGGGGAACGTCGGCGCGCCGCTGGCCCTGCCGGAAGAGGAGCGCATCGACGGACCCTACGAGTTCCGCCGGACGTTCGAGGTCGCGGACGGAGTGCTCGCCGTTCGCCGCCGCCTCGCCGTCAACTCCGTCGAGTTCTCGCCGGAGGAATACTCGAACCTCCGCGAGAGCATCAAGCGCGTCGAGGCCGCCGAGCGCAGGCGCCCCGTCTTCGGCAAGGACCGCGACGCCGGGGCTGACGTGCACGTGAAGCTCGCAAGGCGCGACTACGTGCTCAAGGGCGACCGCGAATGGGTCGTCACGAACACCGTCGTCAAGGAGGTCCTCACATACGACGGGAAGAAGAACTCGTCCGAACTGTCCTTCCGCTGGAACCCGAAGTGGCAGAACGTCGAGCTCCTCTTCGCCGCCGTCTCGAACAAGAACGGCAAGGTCTCGCGCGTCAGCGAGAAGGAGAGGAACGTCTTCGACTGCGGCTGGGCGGCGGCGGCACCGCGCTATCCCGCATCCAAGGAGCTGGTCGTGAACCTCCCGTCCGTCGAGGTCGGCAGCGTCATCGCCTACAGGACCGTCACCACCGTATCCAACTCCCCGGCCGCGTTCTGCACGGTCCTCTACAAGGACGTCTTCGAGCCGACGGACAAGCTGGTCTACACCGTCTCCGGGCCGGACGGGGCGCTCGAGGCGGTGTCCGTCGTCAACCCGAAGCGGCTCAAGGTCGAGACCATGCAGCCGGACGGACGGCTCTGGCGCGACTCGGCGACGGTTTCGAGGGGCGACTTCCGCGCACGCGCCGCGCGTCTCGCGCGGGCGGCGGAGATCGCGGACGTCGACTGGAGGGAGGCGCTCGGGCGCGACGCGGCGAAGCCGGAGGGCGCGGACGGCGTCCTCGCGCTCAGGAACTGGATGGCGAAGAACGTCCGCATCGCCGGCCCCGCGCTCGACGAGCTTCCGCTTGAGCACCAGCTCACCGACCCACGCCGCGTCCTCAAGGAGCGCTACGCAACTCGCCTCGACTACATCCGCACCCTCGCGGCGCTCCTGGACGACGCCGGGTACGACGTGGACGTCGTGTTCGCGTCCGGCGACGCGGACCGTCCGGACGCCGTGAAGAAGGCCGACATGTACACGCACCCGAACGAGTACGCCTTCTCCTCCGCGCTCTGCCGCGTGAAGGTGAAGGAGGGCGGGTTCCTCGGCTTCGGCGGCGAGTGGAAGACGTACTTCGTCGGGACGGAGAACGAGTACGCGCCCCTCGGCTCGACGATCTACCACCGCTCGCACTTCCTCGACACGGCGGACGCCTCGTTCGGCGTCGTGACCGTGCCGGAGGCGGACCTCGCGCCGAGGTCGAGGAAGGAGATACTTGTATCCGTCCGCGAGAACGGCGCGGCGGACATCGACGTGGTCGAGACGTCGTGGGGCCCGTCCGTGGGCGCGTTCCGCAAGCAGTACGCGGAGATGCTCCCGGAGGACAGGAGCCGCCACTACCAGGAGCTCCTGGGCGAAATAGCGCAGGCGGCGTCGGCCACGCAGGACCTCATAACGGACGTCGACTCCTATCCGGCGGTGAAGCGCTTCAGCTGCTACGTGCCGGACTACGCGACGGTCGCGGACGGCGCGATCACGCTCGCCCTGCCCGAGCTGGGCTCGCACATCTTCCCGCTCACGGGCAACGTCCGCGAGACGCCGATCGGCGTCGGATCGCGCTCGCCCGCCGAGCTTGAGATCGCGGTGCGCTTCCCCGAGGGATACCTCGACGTCGAGTGCGAACCCTCCGCATTCACCGTGCACGCCCCCGGTTCGGCGTACGACACGTGGTACGAGTACACGGGCGCGGTCGGCGGGCATCCCCGCAGCGGCGACGCCGACAGGCTCGGCTTCATAATGTCGCGCCGCGTCTGCAGCCGCGGCGAGTCGATGCTGGGCCCCGAGTGGTTCGACCACCTCAAGGCGCTCGACGCGCGCGCAACGTCGCGCGCCAACAGGACCATCACCGTCCGCAAGGCGAAATGATCAAGCGTCCCGAAATCCTCGCGCCGGCGGGCGACTTCACGTGCCTCCAGGCGGCGATAGACGCAGGCGCCGACGCCGTCTATTTCGGACTCGGCACCTTCAACATGCGCGCGCGCAGCGGGGTGAACTTCAGGCTGGAGGACCTCCCGGAGATCGCCCGCAGGTGCCAGGAGGGTCCGAATTGCGGCGCAAAGGGTCCGGTGAAGCGCTACCTCACGCTGAACGCCATCATGTTCGAGGGCGAGGTGGAGGAGGTGGAGCGGACGATCGTCGCCGCGAAGCCGTGGGTGGACGCCTTCATCGTTTCGGACTGGGGCGTGATAACCCTGTGCAGGAAGCACGGCGCGGCGGTGCACGTCTCGACCCAGATGTCCACCTCGAACTCCCTCGCAGTATCGTTCCTCGCCTCGCAGGGCGTGGAGAGGGTCGTCCTAGCGCGCGAATGCACGCTTGCGGAGGTCGCGGAGATCGTCCGAAAGACGGGCGTCGAGATCGAATGCTTCGTCCACGGCGCGCAGTGCGTCGCGGAGTCCGGGCGCTGCCTCATGAGCCACGACGCGTTCGGGAAGAGCGCGTGCCGGGGGGAATGCCACCAGCCATGCCGGCGCAGGTTCAAGGTGCAGGCGGTGGACCTGTACGAGGACGAGGACGGCAATCCGGTCCACGAGTCCGAGACCGCCTTCATCGTCGAGCCCCACACCGTGCTGAGCGCGAAGGACCTCTGCTCCATCGGCTTCGTGGACAGGCTCGTGGAGGCGGGGATAGCGAGCTTCAAGATCGAGGGCCGCGCGAGGAACGCGAACTACGTGAAGACGTGCGTCACAGCATACAGGCGCGCCGTCGACGCGGTCCTTGCGGGGGAGTACACGCCGGAGCTCGTGGAGGAGCTTTCCGAAAGCGTGAAGACGGTCTTCCACCGCGAATTCTCGAAGGGGCTCTTCTACGGACGCCCGGGAGTCGGGCAGCTCACGGATTCCGAGGACTCGCTCGCGACGACGGTCAAGCGCCACGTCGGGATCGTGATGGACTACTTCGTCAAGGCCGGGATAGCGCAGGTCAAGATTCAGGACCACGAGATACGTCCCGGCGACAGGCTCCAGATACACGGTTCGACGACGGGCGTGGTCGACCTCGTCCTTGGCGGACTTCGCCGCGACGACGAGACGCCGGAGGTCGGCGGGAAGGGGACGTGGGTCACGTTCAAGGCGCCGCGGTGCAGGGTCGGGGACAAGGTGTTCTACATAGAGGACAGGAGCGCAGGGGAGTCGGCGACGGAGGCGCCCTGCGGCACATGATCCGGCGGATAGCAAGGAACTGGAAGGGGACGCTCGCGGGCTTCCTGGTGGGATGCCTCTTCGGCCCCGTTGCGGCCGTCTTCTGTGCGATAGTCGGCAATACTCTCCAGGAGTCCATAAGGGAGACGATCTCTGGCGGCAGGTACATCGCCTCCACGTTCGCGTCCATGGCGGGCGCGATGTTCGCGAAGATGGCGAAGGCCGACGGACGCATATCGGAGGACGAGATAGCGTCCGTCGAACGCTCGTTCCGCCGGCTCGGCTTCTCCGAGGAGCAGTGGAAGTCGGCGGTGAAGTCCTTCAGGGCGGCGAAGGACGATTCCCAGACCATATACGGCTACGCGTCGCGTTTCGCGTCCCTCGTCGCCAGCGCGGAGGTCCGAGTGCTCTTCTACGAACTCCTGTGGGACCTCGCATGCGCCGACGGGCGCATCTCCCCGTACGAGCTCGACATCCTCCGCCTGATCCCGCATTCGCTCAACATCCCCGCCTACTGGTACCTCATCTTCGCGCGCGAGCGCCTCGACGAGGGTGCGTACGGGCGCGAGGCCGCCGGGTCGGGTGCGTACGGCGGGGGCGCCGGCGGGTCGTCGGGGTCCGGGAGGTCGGCTCCGCCCCGGGACGGGCTCGCCGAGGCGTACATGCTGCTCGGCGTGGACAGGAACGCCACGGACGACGAGGTCAAGCGCGCGTACAGGCTTCTTGCGAAGAAGTACCATCCGGACGCCCTGCGCGCGCAGGGGCTGCCCGAGGCGATGGTCGGGAAGGCCAACGAGCGCATGGCCAAGATCAATTCCGCCTGGGCGCTCATAAAATCGAGTCGCGGCAGCGTGAGTTTATGATATACTGTTCGGCATGAGGCGTTGCAGGATAAATCTTCAAGATCGGTGCTATCACCTGATCAGACGCGTCGCCCACCGCGCGTTTGGGTTTGAAGGCTTGCAAGCGGCGAATCGGAAGGGTCGCGCCGCTATGACAAGGAAAACCTGCTGTGGCAATTTACTGCGGCAATCAGGTCTGACCCTGTTGGCTCCGGACAAGAATCCGCCTGCGGGCAGGTATTTATGGTGAATAAGAGAATAAGGAGATTGTTTATGTATCATTATGAAGGTTTGCCGCGAATCTGTTTGGCTCTGGTGGGTTGCCTGTTGGCATTTGCAGGCGTTGGTATGGTTCCCACGAATGCAGTATTTAAAAGTGATAGCATAGAGAGATTGATGCAAGTCGCTGCACGGGAGAATGACGTTTTCACAACATTCAATCCGCGCCTTGGTGCTCATGGTAGCATAGGGGTTGACGTGACGGGACTTGGCTGCATAGGAGATGATTTCGCTTCCTTCAAGGGATGCGTGGTGAGTTTAAGCAATGAAAGCGACTTGATTTTTGGGCTGTCCTCACTTCCTCTTGGCGTTCAAGGAGTGGAGTTCCGGGGCGGGCACTTTGATCTGAGCGCGATTCCGCCTTGCGAGGGGGTTAAGTATTTCTCGGCTAGATGCTGTGGTTTGTCTGTGAATGTGACGACTCTGTGTACACTTTTCCCTCATCCAGAGACAATGATATTAGATACACGAGGGCAGGATGATGTTGATAACTGTTTGGAATGTCTGATGCAGATGAAAAGTCTGCGTAGGCTAGAATTGAGTTGTTACGGGCACAAAGGTCCGTTGAGGAAGGATATGCTTCGGGAGTTTTTGAAGAGTTTGCCTCAATTGGAGAGGTGTAAACTGTCCGTATGGTGCAATTTGGGGCCGCTGGAAAGAGGCGAGCGCAGAGGCTCAAAATATCATACATTTGAGCTTTCCGATTCCATAGAGAATAATAGTGCGGGCGTTGTTGAGGTCCCTGACTTGGGGGAGTATACGGATGTTACGTTGCGATTGTATTCGCCAACAATTCGCTTCATTGAGTTTCGCCCGTCGTCCGTCAAAGGGAGCGCAGTGCCCGAAGGATTGAAGTCAATGACTCTTAGCCTTCATAATGTCATACCTTCGGGGGAGGAGAGTTTAATAGATAGCGGTGAATTGCGGTATAGTATCCATATTGATAGAAGTCGTTGATTGGAAGCGCCCATAGAGGTATACAGGCGAGCATTGGCGATTATCTCGGCATGTAGAAGACCAATTTAACAAATCATATATCAAGAACAGTCGGGGGATTGACATTACTAACCAAATAAGTTATCATATCTGTGTTGGTTATCAATGGGATTAGCCGATGATACGGAGTTTCAGAGACAAGGACACAGAGAAGTTCGCAGGCGGGGAGTCTGTAAGGAGATTCCGCTCGTTTGAGCGCGTTGCCTATCGGAAGATTAAGTATCTTATGGCGGCGATTTCGCTTGAGGACCTGCGCGTGCCGCCGGGGAACAGATTGGAAGCACTTTCCGGCGACAGGGTCGGCCAGCATTCCATACGAATCAACGACCAATGGAGAATATGCTTCGTATGGAGCGACGGTGCGGCGGAGAATGTGGAAATAGTGGACTATCATTGAGGAGGACAACATGAAAATGAAGCCTGTGCATCCTGGTGAGATATTGGTCGAGGAGTTCCTCGTGCCGATGGGAATCTCGCAGTATCGCCTTGCAAAGGAGATACACGTGCCGCTTCGTCGCGTGAACGAGATCGCACTCGGGCGGCGCGGCATTTCTGCCGACACGGCCTTGCGTTTTGCAAGGTTCTTCGGAACTTCGCCAGAGGTCTGGCAGAATCTCCAGAGCCAGTACGAGATGGACGTTGCAAGAAACAGCATCTGGAAGGAGATAAAGTCGACAATCAAGCCCGCGCTTGGTCGGGTTGCCTGTCTCTGAAGCAAAATGCCACACTAGCGGGAGTTTGTGATATACTGTCCAACACACCTCGCGGTAAATCCCTCGCGATTTCGTCCGCGTCATTTGGTATACTATCAGCCGTGGAGAGCGTACCAAAAGAGTCGGGCACCCGCATGAAGGCGAACGTCTTTATCGCGGCGTCGGCCGGAACTGGCAAGACGCAGGCGCTTGCCGAGCGGCTGATTGCGCTCGTAAAGGGCGGGCTCGAACCGCACGAGATCGTCGCGCTTACCTTCTCGCGCGCGGCGGCGGGCGAGATATTCGAACGGTTCGTCTCGCTGCTCGCGGAGCGCGCGAAGGACGACCCTTCCTGCGCGGCGCTTCTCCGCAAGGTCATTGCGACGC
>CAMOCC010000071.1 GCA_946610035.1 uncultured Verrucomicrobiota bacterium | reverse complement strand
GCCTGGACGATGGCCTGCATCTGCTCCATCGTGTTGAAGTTGAAAGCGGGGATGGCATAGCCGCCCTTGACCGCCTTGGCGAACATTTTCTTGGTGTTGACGAGACCAAGTTTCTTGTAACTGACCATTTTTAGGTTTCTCCTTGTATTTTTACCCTTTTACGGGAAATTTGGTTGAGAGTATACCAAAAATCGGATTGGAAATCAATATGGAATGGACCGAAAATGACAAAAAAGTATCGATTCCACGACCTACTGCTTCACTTTGACGATGCGGGAGCCCTCCTTGTCGTGCAGGACGAGGATCGAATACTCGGACGGCCTGAAGGCGGTGTCCGTAGATACACTCGCATAGTCGAAGGCGCCGCGAAGGTCCGTGTAGCCGTCCTTGTGGAACTCAACCTCGCTTCCGGAACCGTCACGCGCATAGACCTTCACGTAGACTCCGCGAAGCGGACGCCCCTTCGAGTCCTTCACGCGTATCTGCCTGTACTCGCGCGACACCTGCACGTCGAGCGTCTTCGGCGCAAGCTCCAGCCGAGCCTGCGCACGCCCCTCCGCCCCCTCGGCAACAAGGACGAGGTTCTTCGTACGTATCGCCGACGGCAGCTTCACCCTCGTCTCGCCGTCCTTTAGCGACACCGCCTGCGACCACGCGGGCTTAAGGGCCCTGACGGTATCCGCACCCTGCGCCGCGGACCCGAACGGATTCTTCGTGAACGCGATCTCTATGTCCGTCGGGTACGCCTTCACGACGCAGCTTTCGAGGTTCCTGGCCGCAACGACGACCGACTCGACGCTTCCGCCATCGGAGTCCGCCGCCAGGGAGATCGTCGGCGCAAGCGCCGCCTCGTCCTTGGCGACGGCGACGGACGGCGTGCGCCCGAGCGCCTCGTCAGCCTGGGCGACGACCTCGCGGAACCTGTCGCGCCAAAGCGGGACGGCGTAGTCGGCGTATTTGGCCGCGATTTCGCGGCCCCTCTCCACTTCCCCGTCGCAAAACGCAAGATACGCCTTCAGGTAGTCGAGCTGCATGACCGTCTCGACCTCCCTTTCCGTCCCCGATTTTCCATCCCCCACGCTCGATTTTCCATTTTCCATTTTACATTTTACATTCTCCACCTGCTCCTTCGCCTCGGGAATCCTGTCCTGCGCGACGAGGTACACGGCGGCGAGCAGCCTGTCGCGCAACGAGAGCGTCCTCTTGGCCGCAAGGGTGTCCAGGAACGCGCGGTATTCTGTCTTCAGCCCCTCGTTTGCGATGACCGTCTTGCCGCCGACGGCATGGACCTTGGAGTTGATGATCGGCCAGTATTCCTTGTGCTCGAAGAGGTCCGCCTCCTCCGGATCGATCGTGACGAGCGGCGAGACGAGCGCAGGGCCGGCGTGCGCGGCGATCTTCTTCAGGTTCTCCTTCCTGGAAAGCACCTCCCTGAACCTCTTCGGATCGTACGCATCGCGCCAGAGAAGCCCTGAAAGCGCAAGCTCCTCGCAGTAGACGCCGCGCGAGTCGAGGACGGACATCACCTCCTTCGCAAAGGCTCCGTCCTTCATCCTCCACGCAATCCTCTCGAGCTCCACCGACTTGTAGAGGTTCTTATCCCTCAGGTACGCCAGGACCTCGCCCTTCGTCCCGTTCTGCGAGATGTACGCCCAGCTCGTCGTGTCCTTCTTCGTGGACTCCGCAACGACGTTGCAGGCGAACGCCCCGGCCGTCGCCGAGCGTCCGTCTCCGTCGACTACCGATGCGGGGACGACCGCGCCGACATCCTTGCCTGGCAGCGGGAAGTAGAAACTCGTCCAGAGGCGCACCATGTCGTACCGGCCTACCTCCACGCTGCGGTTCTCGGACGCCCTCTCGCCACCAAGCGCGATGGCCCCCTCGGGTATCTGGCTCGTCAAGACGAGCCGCATGTTGTCCTCAGTAGGATTGGAAAGCACGGTGACAAGCTCGTAGACGCGACCCTTGACGAATTCGTCCGCGACCTCTGCGCCCTCCGATCCGTCCGCACGCGCCGCCTTCGGATCGCGGAAGCGCTGCGAAACGACGACAGGCGACGCCGCCTCAGTCCGGGCGACGGCCCGGCGCGAGAACACGAGCCCCTCATCCCCCTCCTTCTCTGCGAACGGAAGGTCCGTAAGCGCCACGGCGAGCATCTTGGCCGTGAAGTTGTCGTCGACGTACATTACGGAAGTCGTGCGGACGGACGGCATGTCCCCGCCTTCGTGCGCAGCCACCGCCTCTGCGACGTCGCGCCAGAATTGATTCACCGAAACGAGTCCGGCCGTGTTCTCGGACTGACGGCGCCTCCAGTAATGCGTCTCCACCCACTCGCGCGTCCGCTCGGGCGGACGGTACAGCTGACGGTTCGAGCGGCGCTTCAAGGCGCTGCGCCGCGCGGCGGCGGAGTTTGCCGCCGGACTGCGACTGGCGAGCACGCTTTTCGTCTTGACGGCGGAACTCGCTAATACGATCGTGTCCAGCGGTTCCGCCTCGACGGCTGCGTATTCCTCATCCATCGAGACGCCCATATCGACTGCCGACGCTGCCGGCGCGACGGTCTCCATTCGGTCCATGAGCACATCCTTCATGCTTGACGATGCAGATTCGTCGTTCATCACGTCAAGCACCGTGTTCAGGGCCCTGGTCTCAAGATCCGGATCGACGGGTGCTGCGTCGCAGGCATCCTTGAACGAACGCGCGACTACAGAAGCCATGGATTTGACGCGAGCGGCGAGCAGCACCTGCTCGAAGGCATTGAGGTTCTGGAGCGCCCCCGGCTTGGCCCATTCGGACAAGTCCTCGCCCAGAAGCCACTTGTCGACAAACCGCTTGAACCGCTTGTTCCTCAAATGCGGGGCGACAACCGCGTCGAAGAACGCCCTGTCCTTCATGTAGAGGAAGAAGTCCGTCTCGTGGCAGGCATGCTTCCCGTACAGCTCGCGCTTTTCGGCATCCGTCAGCTTGTTCCACGATTTGAGGAACTTGAACTCCCTCAACTCGTCGCCGCCTCCGCCCGGAAGCGACTCCATGAGTCCAAACAGTTCGCCGACCGTGGAATAGGCCTTCGTCCGCGTCGACTCCATGACGGACGCCGCATTGCGGTGGCGGAGATCGCGCGGGGCGAACGGACGGATTGCGCCCAGCAGCTCGACCTGGTCAAGCGCGGAGGCGTCTACGGCGAGGATGGTGAAATCCTGTGCGTTCAACCCAGCCTCCGACGCCTTGGAGAGGTCGAACGAGACCACGCCGTTCGCATCGGGACGCAGATTGGCGACGACCGAGGCCGCCTCCGGAAGAAAGTCCAAGGAGCCTTGCGTCGCTCCGCTGTCTACTTGTTGAACACCATATGCGGCACCGCTGCACTTTGCCGACCGTACGGACATAGGGGCGACTGCCCTGTCCCACGCCGCCCCGTCGCCCAGCTCGACGTCCTTCGTCCCGGTCTCGACGGTGCTCCACGGATTGAGGATTAGGGACGGCTTGAAAAGCATGTTGCCGACCCTCCCTGGCTGGTCGCGCCTGTCCATGACATATCGAAGCTTCTCGCCGAGGTCGCGTCCGGAGACGTAGTCGGACGTCTTCGAACCCCACCTCCCCGCGCCTGCGCCGTCCGTCTCCGGCGTCACTACGGCGAATGCTCGATAGGGCGTCCCCCAACCGAGGTTGCAGGTGCGGGTGGCGAAGACGTGTACGCGAGTTTCCGGGGTGTGGTTCGCGAGACGGACCGTCAAGACGCCCTCCTTCGAGATATCAGCTGAATCAACCCTCATGAGAGCGGGTCTTCCCGTGTCGACAAGCGGCCTCGCAACTCCGGGTATCACGCCGCCCGCGATCGCCGCACCCGCCGTCTTCGCCACTTTCAGCCCGGTGACGGTCGCCCTGTCGCGCAGGGTCAGAACGTAGTCGCCCGCCTTGAGTCCGGCGATCCGCAGGACGCCGTTCGAGTAGGAGCAATTGGCGATGCAGTCGCGAATCGTCTCGCCGTCCGCATTCTGCTCCAACAACGAAACGCGGTGGTTCATCTTTTTCGCACCAGGCCATTCGCCGCTAAAAAGATCCCTGAGCGGAAGCTCGAAATCCTCTCCTTCGGCCGCGGTGAGCGAATGAGGAATCGAGTCGACAGAATCCGACAGATCCCAGGTGAAGTCGTCCAGGGCGCCGCCTTCTGCGTATGCGTCGGGAATGCTTAGGGCGACGCGCGATACGTCGGCAAGTTCGCCGAGTTCGATCACGCCATTCTCGTCGGTCTGCAACCTCTTCTCGATTTGCCGCCAAAACGCCCTGTGGGCGAACTGCGCAGTGACTGCCCTGTAGGCGAGAGGCTCGCCCGTAAGCCCGCGCAGCTCAATTCGGTAGCCGCTTGAGGATCGGCGCAGGAACGCCTGCACGGGGGAGCTGGGCTTGTTGCTGAGGAACAATAGGCGACATGCACTGACGTGCTCCTCCTTGCCGGTGGAAGCCAGTTTGATTTTGCCGGAGAGTTCGAATCGTACGCTTGCAAGACGATTCGGGACCCTGAACTTGTAAACGCCATCCGAGTCGTCGGAGAGCTTGAAGCCGGGCACCGACTTGGAATTTTCATTCTTGTCGAGATCACAGAATTCCGCTGTGAGGGTAACATCCTGGAGGAGTTCGACAGGCGCTTCCTTTCCCGCTATCTTGAGCTGCGGTTTGACGATGAGCGTCGCCTCCCTTCCGGCGACGAACGACTCCTCCTGAATCAAGAATGCGGCGCTGAACTCGACCTTCTCCTGGAGGTGTTCGAACTCGATGGACGACGCAAGGCGTCCGTCGGTCACGAAGGCCGTCCGCATGCCCGCACCCTTCTCGTCCGTCGCGAAGGGAACTCCGATTTCGCCGTTCTCGTCAGCCTTGAACACGGTCTCGCCGAGGCGAAGCTTCGTCCCCTTCACGACCGCGCCCTTCTCGTCGAAGGCGGTGAAGACGTGTCCGCCCGCGTCATGGCGCTCGAAGACGCGCAAGCGTCCCTTCCTGACAAGCGCACGGCTGGAAATGCCCGCGCCGGTCAGTTCGACGACATACACCCCCGGTTCCTTCAGCTCGGGAAGGATGAGCGTCTCGGTGTGGCGGACGACCGGTGCGTAGTACGAGAAGTCGACGGACCTCGTGACTGTCGGAACCGCTGCGTCGAGGTCGATGTCGCTCTTCACCTCCCCGCCGAGAACCTCGCACGCGCCGAAGGGATCGAGGGCGAAGACGGAAATGCGCATCTTCGGGACGTTCTTCACGTCCACCGCAAGCTTCACGTCGTCGTTCGCGGAAAAGACCTTGGGATTCGAGTCGGACCACTTTAGCTCGACCCGCTTCTGGAGCTCCTCGAACTCGCCGGGCCTGAAAGCATTGACGTTCACCTCCGATGCGCTCTTCCCGGAGAGCAGGTCCGCCTCGGCGACAATGCGGGAGAAGTTCTCCGCCTCAATCCTGTCGGCGTACTTGGAGACCTGAACGCCCGCGCGGCGGTAGGCGGCGATGTAGTCGGATACGACGTCGTCGGACGGAATGCGAGAACTCGAGTATCCGCGCCGCCTGAGGTTGGCGAGCGCAAGCTGGAGGTAGCGGTCGAACTCCGGCTCCGCCGGGAGCCTGTCGCCGTGCGAGGCGCGAAGCTTCAGGTATTCGCGGTATTCGTCGATCTTGTTCTTCGCAAGGGCGTCGCCGAGCGTTTCGACGAACTCAATGCGCTTCTTTGCGATTGCGACGAGTGTGGCGTAGTCGTCCGCATCGTCGTCAGCACCGAGGGCGAGTTTCGAGAGGACGACCCTCGCGTACTCGGCGTTGTTGCGCAGGTCCTTTGAGGTGTTCTCGAGAGCGCGCTCCATGCGGAAGAGCTGTTCGAGCGTGAAGGATCGGAAGACGGCGCCGTCGGTGAAGACATTGGACTTCCTGGACGACTTGAGGTAGTCGATGGCGGCTTCGAGGAGTCCCGGCGTATCCGGGAGCATTCCGCCTTCGCTCGGGTTGAACTCCCATTTGAGGTCCGCCAGAGGCCCCTCCCTCGTCACCTGCAGGAACTTGAACTTGTCATTGAGTCGTCCTCTTGCGAGGAAGCTTTCGAACGAGACGTCACCCTGGTCGAGCCTGGAGGGGTAGGTGTTCGGCGCGAGTGCCGTCTCGCGTTCTCCGCCCTTTACGACTATGCCGCAGTTGCCCAGGTCGCGCCTCAGGTCGGAGAGCCTCGGCGCGTCGTCCTTCCAGCAGAGGAAGGTCTGGCGGATGCGAAAGTCGTCGTGGTGGCCTGACAAATCATCCCACTTCTTGATGAGCGCGGCGGCCTCGTCGAGGCGGCCTTCCGTCTGTGCGTCGAGAATGGAGTAGGTGAACCACTCGCGAGTCTCCGGCTTGAGGGAGGAAATGAGTTCGGAGCGGTTCGTCGAGAAGGCGTACTTCTCGGCGAAATCGTCCGAGGCGAAGGAAAGATCGACCGCATTCGCGGCAGAAGCGAGCGCAGCAGCGGCGCCCAACACGGCAGAGTTGATTTTCATGCTTCAAATTATACCAAAAAAACGCCGCACGTGGGCATGAAAATTCCAAATCCGACTTCGCGTTGCTTCGGCTGGAATCAGTTCAGTATGACGGTGGAGTTGGAGATGTTTATCTGCTTCTGGACGATCGTCGTCGTTGAACCGGACGCTTCATCCTTGTCCTTGAAAAGGAAATCGTAGTTGGAGTATGTCGAGATGGGTGACTTTCGCGCCTTCTCAAGGCGTATCTCGCGATTGTCATCGGCTATTTCGCGGGCGGATATCTTGGCGCGGATGTTGGTCACGCGCTTCGGCGCCTCGCTTTCGATGCGTCCTGCATTGCGCCTGTATGTGTCGTGGAAGTCGTCGTCCCTGCCGCGCCATCCACCAAAGCGGGAATCATGGCGCGAAATAGACGGCGCGCGGCGACCCGCGTCGTACGCTACATCAGTGCGACGCAGACCGGTAAAGCGCGGTCCGCGCGATTCCACAACGCCGGCGCCCGCCGCGAAAGCGAGCGCTGCGATTGTCAAAGCCGTTGCGATCTTCTTGTTCATGGCGCACCTCCTTTTTCCGTGTTCACAAGGATAGGAATGCACGCCGGCTGTTTCTGACAGGAAAATTCAGGCCTGAAGCTTGAAAATCTTCCTAAGCCCCTTCTTGGCCAGGGCAAGCATGTCGGCAAGGTGATCGGCTGTGAAGGGATTGTGCTCGGCGCAGCCCTGCAGCTCGACGAACCTCCCGTCGTCCGTCATGACGACGTTGAGGTCCACCTCAGCCTTCGAATCGTGGATGTAGTCGAGGTCGAGCGTCGGGACGCCGTCGCAGACGCCGACGGACACCGCGGCGACGCGATGGACTATCGGATTCTTCTCGACGACGCCCTTTTCCATCAGCTTTTCGACGGCTATCTCAAGGGCGACCATTCCGCCTGTGATCGACGCGCAGCGCGTCCCGCCGTCCGCCTGCAGCACGTCGCAGTCTATCGTTATCTGCCTTTCGCCCAGAAGCGACATGTCGACCGCGGCCCTCAGGGCGCGCCCGACGAGGCGCTGTATCTCGGCGGACCTCGCATCCAGCTTCAGCTTCTTGATGTCGCGGTCCTTCCTTCCGCCGCCTGTTGCGGACGGCAGCATGGCGTATTCCGCCGTCACCCAGCCGCGTCCGGTATCCTTCAGGAACGGCGGCACCTTCTCCTCCACGCTCGCCGTGCACAGGACCCATGTGTCGCCCCACTTGATGAGGACGCTTCCCGCGGCGTTCTTCGTGAAGTCGCGGATGATTTCGATGCTTCTGAGCTGGTTCGCCTTTTTCATATTGGAATACCGGTGACTAGACGTCTATCTTCGTTATCTTCCTGATGATGAGCCATCCGACGGTGATGAGGAGTATGACCACAAGCACCGAAACGACTCCCGCGAAGCTGGTCAGGAACGGGATCATCATGTTCGGCTTGAGCGCGACAAGCGCGATGCCGAGCACCAGGGGCATCAACGAGACGAGCATCCCCTGCATGCGTCCCTGCGCCGTCAGCGTCTGCACCTTGCGTTCGATCTTCTGGCGCGCCCTGATGGTCTCTGAGATCTTGTCGAAAATCTCGGTGACGTTTCCGCCGGTCTTGCGGCTCACAAGGATAGCCGTCGTCACCAGCGTGAGATCGTCCGACCCGACGCGTCCCGACATCGACTGGAGGGCGTCCTCGAAGCTCATGCCGATCCTGAGCTGCTGCTGGAGGATCGCGAACTCCTCGCACATGGGCTTGTCGCCCTGGCTGACGACGCTGTCGAACGCCTGCGCGAGCGAGAAGCCCGCCCTAAGCGCATTGGACATCGTCGCAAGCGCCTCGGGAAGCTGGTCGTTGAACTTGCGCCTGCGCTTGCCGTCGAGCCACTGCGCTATCGGCCCTTTGCCGTTCTGCCAGCCGCTCTTGACCTTTATCCCGCTCGCCACGTACCAGGCTATTCCGCCGAAGCACAACGCGAAGAGTACGACAACAATCCAAGACATCATCGCATGGCCTCCACATTGACATCGCCCTGGAAGGACGGATCGAACATCCTGGGGTCGCACTTGATTCCCCTGCCGGCGAGCTGGTCGTACCATGTCGGTATCGCACCCGTCGGCTTGAACTCGCCGAGGACCTTTCCGTTTGCGCCAACGCCGGTCTGGTTGAACGCGAACAGCTCCTGCATGACAATCTGGCTTCCTTCGAGTCCCGTCACCTCGGAAATGGCCACGACCTTGCGCGAACCGTCCGAAAGACGCGACTCGTGTATGACGATGTCCACGGCGCTTGCGATCTGTTCGCGGATCGCCTTGGAGGGAAGCTCCATGCCGCTCATGAGGACCATCGTCTCAAGGCGCGATATGACGTCGCGCGGGGAGTTCGCGTGCACGGTCGTGAGCGAACCGTCGTGCCCGGTGTTCATGGCCTGGAGCATGTCGAGCGCCTCGCCTCCGCGGCATTCGCCCACAATGATGCGGTCGGGGCGCATGCGAAGGCAGTTCTTCACAAGGTCGCGAATCGTCACGGCGCCCTTCCCCTCGATGTTCGGGGGCCTCGCCTCAAGGCGGACGACATGAGGCTGCTGGAGCCGCAGTTCCGCCGCGTCCTCCACCGTCACGATGCGCTCGGAATGCGGGATGAATCCGGAAAGGAGGTTCAGGAGGGTCGTCTTGCCGGAACCCGTGCCGCCGGCGACGATGATGTTCTTCCTCAGCAGCACGCACAGCTTCATGAACTCCGCCGCGTTGTGCGTCCAGGTGCCGAACTTGATGAAATCCTGCGGGGTGAGGGCCTTCTTCGAGAACTTTCGTATCGTAATCGTCGGGCCCGAGAGCGCAAGCGGCGCTATGATCGCGTTCACGCGCGAGCCGTCGGGAAGTCGCGCGTCCACGTACGGCTGCGACTCGTCGATCCTGCGCCCGAGAGGCGCGACGATACGCTCGATCACCGCGAGGACGCTCGCATCGTCCGTGAACTGGCAGTCCGAAAGCTGCAACTTGCCGTGGCGCTCGACGTAGACCTTCGTCGGACCGTTCACCATGATTTCGCTCACCGAATCGTCCGCGAGAAGCTCCTCCAGCGGACCGAGCCTCATGGCTTCGTTGAAGACGTCCTCTTCGAGCCTCACGGCGTCGATCCCCTCGGGGAGCCTCCCCTTCGAGACGACTTCGTCGATGATCTGGCGTATCTTCTCGCGCGCGGTCGCCTCAAGCCCCTCGCGGTCGACGCCGTCGAGCGTGAGGCGCTTCATGTCCATGCGGTTGAGGAGCTCGCGCTGTATCTGCTCCTGGACGTTGCGGCGCAGCTCGCGCATGGGGTCAGGCTTCGACTCCGGCTCCTCCTCCTGCCGAGGAGCCTGCGCCTCAGGTTCGTATGCTGGCGACTCCTCCTGGATGGATTCGGCCTCTGCAACGTCGTGCTCCTCGTCGTTGGAGACGCGAAGCATGCTGGAGCCGATCTGCACGACCTTCAGCCCGTCGAGCACGACGGGGCCGTCGATCTCCTCGCCGTTCACATACGTCCCGTTGGCGCTGCGGAGGTCCTCGATCGTCGCCTGACCCCCTCTCACGGTGATCATCGCGTGGCGTTCGCTGACGTCAGGGAAGTCAAGCTGGATGCGGCACATGTCGCCGCGCCCTATCAGCCATACGCCGTCGGTCAGCGGACGTTTCTCCCTGTTCCCGTCGATGAGCGTCGTGAGCTCCAGCATGGCGTCACCTCCTCTTGGGCTTGCGGTCCTGCGGATTCCTGATCTTGTTCAAGTCCTCGATCTCCTCGCGGATCTTCGAGAAGTTGACGGTCGGGAGGTCCTCCTCCGTGACGAGGTCGTCGAAGCGCCTGAGCGTGAGCATGAGCCTTCCGCGAATCTGCTCCGCGAAGGCGAGCATCTCCGCCTCGCGCGGGGTGACGGCCAGCGTGACGAGCGAATACCCGCCCTCGCGCCCGGTGCCGAGTCCGCCCCTGGCGATGGACTTCGCGGTGTCGTTGCCCGTCGCAAGGACGAGCACCTTCTGGAGGATCGTGCAGGTGACGGGGTCGCCGCGCTTGATCTTGCCGTCGTCGTCGGGGAAGTCGAAGGTGCCGATCACGTCGACGCTGTCGCCGGGACGTATCATGCCGGAGACGGAGGACGCCCCCGTGACGTTGATGGATACGGCCCGCAGGTCCTTGGGCGTGATGGATGATAGTCCATGCCGCCTGTGCTCGCCGCCCTCGATGTACGAACGGCGCAGGGGGACGTTGCGCTTGCGCGCACCCGCCGTCCGCGCGCCGATGACGTCGAGGCGGTCCTTCTGCGTCAGCACGTCGTCGCCCCACTTGGAGAACGTCACGCACGTCCCGAGGTCCGCGGCCGTGACGACCGTTCCGCTCGGCATGTCCTTGTTGAAGCAGATCGCCTCCATCTCGCCGTATTCCTTGTGGAACCTCGCCTTCATGCGGGCGAAGTCGTCCTCCTTCGCCGTGATGTAGACACGGGTGAGCAGCGCGGCGAGAAGCCCCGCCACAAGGCTTGCAATGAGAACTATCTTGCGCGTCATCAGAAGAGTCCTTTCACTTTGCCGGTCTCGACGTCAACGTCTATGCGCCTGTAGGCGGGCGATGCGGAAGTGCCGGGCATCAGCTTGATTTCACCTGCCACGGGGACGATCAGCCCCGCGCCCTTGTAGACGAGGACGTCCTTCACAGGAAGCCTCCATCCGCGCGGACGCCCCAGGAGCTTCGGATCGTGGGAGAGGGAGTACTGCGTCTTCGCGATGCACACTGGCAGCTTCGCCGTCTCGGGATCCGCCTCGAACGCGGCGATCTTCTCCTTCGCGAGCGGCTCCCAGTCTACGCCGTCGCCGCCGTAGACCGCCTTGACCTGCTTCTCGACGCGCGCCGAAAGCGGCTCGTCGAGGTCGCAGAGGTATGTGAAGGCGTTCGGCCTCTCGCACGCCGCAACGACTGCGTTCGCGAGTTCCAGCGCGCCTTCGCCGCCCTTCAGCCAGTGGTCTGACACGGCGAACGTCGCCCCGGCCCTCTCCGCGACGCGGCGGACGAGGTCGCGCTCCGCCTGCGTGTCGGTGTAGAACGCATTGAGGCAGACGACGGGCTGTACGCCAGAGCGGCGGATGATGTCGATGTGGGCGAGGAGGTTGTCGCACCCCTTCTCGAGCAGCTCGAGGTTCTCGGTCGTGTACACGGGGTCGAGCGGAAGCCCCGCCTTCACCGCAGGCGCCCCGCCGTGCGCCTTCAGCGCGCGGACGGTCGCGACGAGGACAACGGCGTCGGGCTTCAATCCCGAGCAGCGGCACTTGATGTTCCAGAACTTCTCGTAGCCCATGTCGCTGGCAAATCCGCTCTCCGTGACGACGTAGTCGCCGAGCGCGCAGGCCAGCCGGTCGGCGACGACCGAGTTCTGCCCGATCGCGATGTTCGCGAACGGACCCGCATGGACGAGCATCGGCTGCCCCTCGATCGACTGCATGAGCGTCGGCTTGATCGCGTTCACGAGGAGCGCGCACATAGCTCCGTCCACCTCGAGGTCGGCCGTGGTCACGGGCTCGCCGGACCTTGAGTACGCGACTATGATCTTCGAAAGGCGCTTCCTCAGGTCGGCGAGGTCGGCGGACATGGCAAGTATCGCCATCACCTCCGATGCGACGGTGATGTAGAAGCCGGAGCTGCATGTGAAGCCGTCCAGCTTGCCGCCCTTGCCGATCTCGATGTTGCGCAGGCCCTGTGCGCAGAAGTCCATCGCCCAGCGGAACTGTATGCGCTCGGGATCGATGTCGAGACGCTTGAGTCCGCGCTCGGCAAGCCACGCGTCGTCGTGATTGCGCTCGTGCTGCATGCGGGAGTTGAGCGCCACCATCGCGAGGTTGTTCGCGTTCGTTATCGCATCGATGTCGCCGGTGAGCCCGAGCGAAAGCGCCGTCAGCGGGACGACCTGCGCGAGGCCGCCACCGGCGGCGGATCCCTTGATGTTGAACGTCGGGCCGCCTGAGGGCTGGCGGACGCACCCGATCACCTTCTTGCCAAGCCTGCCGAGGCCCTCGACGAGGCCGAGCGTGGTCGTGGTCTTGCCCTCGCCGAGCGCCGTCGGCGTTATTGCGGTCACGTCGATGTACTTGCCGCGGCGTCCGGCGCCGACGCGCCTCAGCACCTTCGTGACGTCGATCTTCGCGAGGACGTCGCCGTAGGGTGTCCACTCACCGGCCTTGAGGCCGAGTTCCGCCGCCAGAGCCGCCGCCGGCTTGAGAGTCTCCTCAGCCGCCTCGGCGATCTGCCAGTCCTTCATCTTGGTTGGATCGAGATTCATGGACGTAATTATACCAAAAATTACCGCCTAGCGGCGAAAATTTTGAATCGCAGGTACTGCCGCCCCTTCCCGACACCCCGCGCGGAATTTCAGAAACTCCGATGGTTAGGGTTCCCGCTACCGCTTCACTGCTTCGCGTTTTTCAACCACGATCAAGTGACTCCTTTCATAGTGTTTATAGCGGCCTTCGGCCGATTTATGCGACGCAGTCACATCCTCAAACCCTTAACCCTGCACATATACAGTCGTTGAGGGACGCGAAGCTGCGGAGCGGGAATGCGCCCGCGCACCCCTGCTAGGGCATCCGCTTCGCGGACAGCCTTCAGCTGGGGGATATGAAGGCGTCGGGTTGGGTGAGCGCAAAGCGCGAACTGCGAAGCAGCCGCCAGGCCCCGCGCGAGAGCCCAAACGCTCGGAGTTCAATTACAAACCGGAAGTGGATTTTCACTTAACGCAAAACGAAAATTGCCACTTCACCCTTTGTTTACTGGGGTGTGGCCTTTTTCATGCCAGAAGAAGTGGGAAACCTCCAATATAGTACTTCTGGGCGTGGGCGGGTTTCAACTTATTTGGAGACGCGGCTTCCAGCCGCGTCAATCAAGTGGGGGCTAAAGGGTTTGGAGACGCGGCTTCCAGCCGCGTTGCCCAAGGGGGTCCGTCGCTCCGCGACGGACATTCGCAGATTTGGTTCTTCAAAGAATTTAGTGGGAACACCTGCTACGGTTATTGACCACGGAACACACAGACGCCCGCATTCGCGGGACACCGAAGGCTGCATGAAAGAGACCTTCGGGCAACTCGCTGACATTCGTCCACCCTCAATGTGGCATGCCCTAAAGTCGACATTCGTCGCCGAGGCTTGTAATCCCCAGACAGTCGAATGTATGGTGGCTGATGTTTCGCGAGCCTCTATTCAATAGCCGCTTTCAGTGTCGCCGAAGGCGTTTCAGAGCATTCAGTGGTCAAGATTTCCACCCCGAAGAGCCATATACTTGGAGACGCGGCTTCCAGCCGCGTCAATCG
>CAMOCC010000070.1 GCA_946610035.1 uncultured Verrucomicrobiota bacterium | reverse complement strand
TCGCCCTTGCCGACTTTGCTGGCGATGTTTACGAGGCTTTGAGAAATACCGTCTATCATGTTCAACTCTCTTCCTTAGGATTGCGGATTACATTATACCATATTTTACATTGTCGCGCCATCTTGCGGCCTTGGCGCTCATGTTCGCCGTCGCCTGGCCCGCCTGCCAGTCCTCGTAGGAGATGTCCGCGTGCGAGGCTTCGGTGAAGCCCCTGCCCTCGTTGGCGAATTTGTCCAGGATCGTGCGTACCTGGGTACGCGTGAGCGGGATGTCTGGTAGTGCCATTGTCGTGATTCTTTCTTTTTCCCTTACAGCACTCTGTATACACGTTAAATCTGAAAAGGTTACATCATCATACCGAATTTCCGCTGCCGCCCGGCGAACTCCGAATCGGAAGCGGAATCCTCGGACGCGAGACCGGAGACGCGAGGCTCTGCCAACGTCCCGCGTCCTCGTCCCACTCGATCGGCTCCATCCCGCGACGCTTCAGCTCTTCGTTGGCGGCCTCGCGCTGCGCCTGGGTGAAGCGGAAATTCAAAACCTGCTTTCAACATGATGCCGCGTCTCCAACCATTCGCGCCCCTTTGGAGACGCGGCTTCCAGCCGCGTCAACCTCCCGCCTTCTTCCCAACGCGGCAGGATGCCGCGTCTCCAACCATTCACACCCCATTGGAGACGCGGCTTCCAGCCGCGTCAAACTCCCGCCTTCTTCCCTACGCGGCAGGATGCCGCGTCTCCAACCATTCGCGCCCCTTTGGAGACGCGGCTTCCAGCCGCGTCAACCTCTCCTTTCCCAACGCGGCAGGATGCCGCGTCTCCAACTATTCGTATGACACGATCACAGATAACGGACTTCTATAATTGCGCGGCGGTAGGCGAAAAGCGTCGGCGTGCCGGTGTCGCGCACGCGTAGAATGACATGAAGCGACCCCGACGACCCTTCGGGAATCGCCGAAAGGTCAAGAACGGCGCGCGCACCGTCGGCGCGGAGATCCCCGCCCGCGAGCGTCCCCGCTTCACGATAGACCGACCACTCGCATGCAATCGAATCGCCGTCGGGATCGCTCGACCCTTCTGCGGAAAGAGCCACCTTGTCCCCGCGCTTTGCGGCGATCCTGACCACGCACTTCGTCCTGTCGCCGTTCAGCACGGCGACGGGATTGTGGTTTGCGTCTTCGTACTTCGACGCGACGGACCACTTCATGCGTCCGGCGAAGTCGAGCTGATACCCCTCGCGCCAGCGCGTGATGGAATATCCGGGGGAGCGCATTCCCTTGAGCTCGTCCTTCACTTCAGGAGTCGTCCATACCGGATGCGACTCGCCCTCCGGCGTGCGCCACTCGTACCGTCCGCCCCATCCGCCGTATGCGGGCGACTCCGCCCAGCCGAGCCCGTTCGCGATCAGCCCGAGAAACGACGGCGTATCGCCCTCCATGCAGTAGAGGTGCTGCGGATAGCATCTGCCAAGCGGCCCCATGTCCATGACATGCGTCTTCAGCCACTCGTTGTCGACAAGCTCGACGAACGGAAGGTTCAGCTTGCGGCCTTCGCCCCGCACGTCGCCGGAAATGCCGACCCACGTTGCCTTCCAGTAGTCGCGGTGGTCGAACGGATAGCTAGGATCGACGATCCACATTACGGACGGGAACTCGCGCCGCGCGGCAGGCCCCGCGTCGTCCTGGTCGGATATCGAATAGACGCGCAGCTTCGCAAGCACGGCGGAAAGCTCGTCGTCCTTCATCTCCGCACGGCAGTCCCTGAGTGCCTGCAGAAGCGTGTTCGCGCCGCCCCAGATCGAGACCCACAGCGGGCGCGGATCGCCGCTTTTTATCGACTTCGCCAGAAGCCGCGAACCGGGAGACGGCTCGCCGACGCCCTCTACGCCGAACCTCGGCTGACCTGAAGCCGCAACTGCGGATAGCCTCTCCATAGTCGGATACCCCTGCGCATGAACGTTCAGATTGGTCCACGCTTCGCCATACGCGGCGATTGTACGCCGGAGTATGTCCTCGCGCGGGTTTTGCCTAAGATGGCACGACGTCGTCGCGGCGATTCCTTCGATGTCGAACTCGTTCGCGTACGCGAGCAGCCTGACGAGCGACTCCTCGTCGTCCGGCTCGTTTGCAAGGTCTGTAAGGACGAACAGCCGCGGCCTTTCCTGCAGCGCTTCGAATTTCCCGGCCGCCACCTCGCCCGCGAATGCGGAGAGCGCGAAAAGGGATACCATAAATGCAGATGCACCTCTCATACCATGCTCCATGTTGTGTGTTGTTTTCGTTGTTGCCGCGACGCCATCGTCAGCCATGTATAATTCTATCAGAACCGCATCCCGTCCGCCATCACCCAACGGAATGATAGCGGATTTTATACAGACTTCTTTTACGACTCATGACTTGCCCGAAGGGTACCTTGCGAGGTGGGCATAAGGTACCTCGCGAGGTGGGCATAAGGTACCTTGCGAGGTGGGCATAAGGTACCTTGCGAGGTGGGCATAAGGTACCTCGCGAGGTGGATACAGGGTACCTTCCAAGGTGAACATAGGGCACCTCGCGAGGTTGCCTGCCGCTACCTCGCGACGGAGTCTGTAAGCCGGAACCAGTCGAAGTCGGCGTGTCCGCCCGGCTTCAACGTCGAGTACATGTAGAGCGCAAAGCGGTAGCCGGTGAAATGCGGCGCGGTGTACTCAAGGTGGAACTTGCCGCCGATGGGCGTCCACGACTTGCCGTCCGTGGAATACGCGAACCACCCTTCGTCGCGCCCGGGGAAATTCCACAGCTTGTCCTTCTCGCTCTCGCGCGTGAAGTCGCCGTAGGCACGAACCCACACGGTCCTCGCGCGGGGCGAGACCTGGACGCGCGCAGCCTCGCGCACATTTCCGTCCTCCGCGCGCCGGAGGACGATGTACGACGTGCCGTTCTCCTTCGTCGCCGAAAGCGAAACGTAGTCGCGCTGGAAAAGCGCGATTCCGGCGTTGTCGCCGTTGGCAAGTCCGCTGATGTCGATTTTCGCCGCCGCGGAGCATGTCGGACCCCAGCAGCGCTGCGTCAGCGTGTTGCGCGCTGAGAGAAGATCGCCGTCGACCCTGTCGGTCTTGAGACGCAGCCACCCGCGCCTGTCCGTCAGCGACCAGAGGCCGTCAGCGGGATTGTGGTTCCACTGCCAGACGAGGGAAAGTTTGTCGGACGCGAAATCGTCCGCCGACACTATGCCGGGCCTTCCAGCTGCATGCGGGAGGCTTTCCTCCGAGATCACCGGCCAGTCGTCGTTCCATGTCATCGGAAGAATGTACGGACAGCGCCCGACGGCGCCTCTGTCTCCGAAAAGGTACGCGTACCACTTTCCGTCGGGAGTGTCGATGAACGAACCCTGGGCGATTCCGGCGTGCTGGAAGACGACGCGTCCCTCCCACGGACCCTGCATCGAGCGCGAACGATGGACTACGACCGTACGGCAGGCGCCCTTAGGCCAGCAGATGTTGACGATGTAGTACCAGCCGTTGCGCTTCATCACCTGCGCGCCCTCGCCGAGCCCCTCTCCGCCGACGCAGTCCGTAACATCGTCTAGCGTTATCATACCTTCGTCGACAAAACCGGAGAAGTCGGGCTTCATTTCCGTAAGGCGCACCTTGTACGGCTTGCCGGGCACCGTTGCGAACACCCAGAAGCGCCCGTCCTCCACCCAGATGGACGCGTCGTACTGGTTCTTCTTCAGGCGATGGAACTCCCAGCCGCCCTTCTCCGGATCCTTCGTCCTGAAAAGATACGTGTCGTTGATCCTCACGTTGACGCTGATGACGTAGAAGTATCCGTCCGACTCGTTGTACCTTATCGAGGAGGCAAATGTCCCGAAGGCGTAGTCGTTCTCGCCGTTCTCCAGCCTGTCGCAGGGACGGTTTTCGACCGTCTGGTAGCAGTAGCTCGCCATCTTCCAGTTGACGAGGTCCTTCGAGACCATGACGGGGATGCCGGGGTTGAAGTGCATCGTGGTCGAGACCATGAAGTACTTTCCGCCCTTGCGGCACATTGAGACGTCGGGCACGTCCGCCCACAGAGTCGGCTCCCTTACCTCGCCCAATGCGACAGCGGAGCAAGCGCTGAGCGCGACTGAAAGGGCAACGACGGCAGTTCTGATATGTATTTTCATGATACATATTTTACCATGCCTTCGCTTGACCCGACATCACCCAGTAGGATGATTTGCAGGCGAATGGAGAATAGGTTATAATAGCGGCATGAAAACGAAAATACTTTCCACAGTTGCGGTTGCAGCCGCCTTCAGCGCCTTCGCGGCGCCGTCTCCCAAGTTCGAGAACGGCGAGTTCTTCGGGAACCCGCTGCTCGACCACCACTTCTGCGCGGACCCGACCGCAGTCGAATACAACGGACGCCTCTTCGTCTACGGAACGAACGACCACCAGCAGTACGACGAGTCGCCCGTAAAGACGAACAACACCTACGAGTGCATCAAGACCCTCTCCATGATGTCCACCGCCGACATGGCGAACTGGACCTACCACGGCGAGATACCCGTAGGCGAAATCGCCCCGTGGATCTTCAACAGCTGGGCGCCTTCCGTCATATCGCGAAAGGAGAAGGACGGCAAGACGCACTTCTACATGTACTTCTCGAATTCCGGATGCGGCACCGGCGTCCTTACGGCAACGCATCCGCTCGGTCCGTGGACGAGTCCGCTCAAAAAGTCTCTCGTCGACCAGCAGTCCGACTTCACGAAGAAGTGCAAGGTCCCGTTCGATCCGGGCGCGGCGATAGGTCCGGACGGCACGGGATACCTCGCCTTCGGCGGGGCGGAGTCACGTCTCATCAAGCTCGGCGACGACCTCATTTCCGTCGTCGGCGAGGCGACGATCCCGCCCGCCCCGTTCCACTTCGAGGCGAACGAGCTCAACTTCATCGGCGACACGTGCGTGTACACCTACAACATCGACTGGACGGACCACGAGCCCTGGCCTTACGCCGACTGCCCGAAGCCGATCGGATGCTCCATGGTCTACGAAACCTCGAAGACGCCGCTCGACGAGAAGAGCTGGAAGATGCGCGGTGAATACAACGCCAACCCCGGCATGTTCGGACACATGTTCTGCAACAACCACACGCATCTCCACAAGTTCAAGGGGAAGTGGTACCTCATCTACCACGACCAGGAGCTCCAGAAGACACTCCTTCCAAAGACGGGCGGATTCCGCAACATCAACATCGACATCTGCGACGTCGACGAGGCGACCGTCACCTTCAAGCCCGTGAAGAACACGCGCAAGGGCGTGGAGCAGGTCGAGAAGCTCGACCCCCGACGCAAGGTTCAGGGCGAGACCGCCGCCGCGACGTCCGGCATGGCGTTCACCCGCCTTCCGCAGCTCGGCAACCTCGCCGCAAAGCCGAAGGAGGACGGTGCGTGGGTGGCGGTGCGCGGAGCGGACTTCGGCACGAAGGCGCCTGCGAAGTTCACCTTCTCCGCCCGCGGCAAGGGCAAGGTCGAAGTCAGGCTCGACAAGCCGGACGGAACGCTCGTCGCCACCGGTCCGGTGAACTCGGCGGGTGCATTCAAGACAGCGTCGCTTCCCGCAAAGGCAAAGGCGACAGGCGAACATGCCGTCTTCGTGACCCTTTCGGGTGATGTCGAACTCGACTGGTGGACGTTCGGAAAATGATATAATATTGGCGTGAAGTGTTTATCCGCCATACTTGCCGCCATTGCATCGCTGCCGCTTATTGCCGGCGTGCCGCAGACCGAAATGGTCCGCGGCACTGTCCTCTACAGCCAGCCGTGGCAGTTCTTCCTGCTTAAGACGAGCAACACAGTCCTGCGCGTTGCTACGCGCCAGGGCTACCCCGAACTCAATCCGGGCGATTTGGTCACGGCCTCGGGCGTCGCGGCGAAGCGCAACGGACGCATCACCGTCGAGGCGGCGACATACGAGAAGACAGGCGAGAACGGCATCGTCCCGGAGACGCAGTTAATCGGACCGAAGGACTTTCCGCGCGTATTCGACGAGGGGAAGCCGTCCGACCTCTACGGAATGCCCGTGAGGCTGAAGGCTCGCATCCTGAATGTCATTCCAAGGGAATGGGCGTTCACGGACATCGACATCGAATGCGGGGGTGAGGTCATCTCCGCGAGCATCAACGGCTATCTTGACGACGAGCTAGGCGAGTTGCTGGCCCTGCACCCTGATGTCGAACTCGAGGGCTTTCTGATTGTCCTCGACATTGACTTTCCAAACGGCGAACCCCCGAAAATCGACCTGAGGCTCCCCGACAGCGATGCCATAACCATAATCCCCAATACCGCGTTCAGGCACAGGCTCCTCGCCCACAAGGTGTCGAAGGCGGCACGCTACGCGCCGTGGCTGCTTCTCGTCGTCGTGGCCGCGCTTTCGTTCAAGCTCTACAGGGCGCACCAGGTGAAAAGCCGGCTCCAGGCCGTCATCGCCGAGCGGCGCAGGATGGCTGCTGACCTGCACGACTCGATCGAGCAGCACCTCGCGGGCGCGAGGCTCTACCTCGACAGCATGCTGCCCGAGGACGGATCGCCTGCCCCCGAGGAGCTGAAGCCAGTCGAACTTGCGCGCGACATCCTCGTCACTGCAAAGCGCGAAATACGCGAGACGATCTGGAACCTGAGAATCGACGAACTCACGCAGAAGCGCCCGAAGGACGTGCTGATGTCGCTGGTGCAGAAACTTGCCTCCACAACGGCGATACGCGTCGAGGCCAGCCTGAAGGGACTTCCGGAGACACTGCCCGAGGCGCTCTTCTCGGACATCCTCTACGTCGTGCAAGAGTCCGTCACTAACGCCATCAAGCACGGCAATGCTACACGCATTATGATAGCAAGCGACGCAAGGGGGGCCAAGAGCTTTGAACTGCGGATCGTGAACAACGGAACGCCCTTCGACACGCAGCACGCGCTCGGTCCGGAGGCAGGGCACTTCGGCCTCTCCGGAATGCGGGAACGCGCCCGCAGAAGCGGCTTCGCGATATCGTTTGCGTCAAAACGCCACACAACATCCATTAGGCTGGAGATCAAGACATGACAAAAGTAGCAGTAGTCGACGACCACGGCGTAGTGCTCGCAGGCCTCAAGTTCGTACTCTCGCGCGCCGAGGGGATGGAGGTCGTGGCGACAGCGGAAAGCGCGGAGGACATTCTCGGCTTCTACGAAAAGACCAAGCCGGACGTCCTGCTGCTCGACATCAGGATGCCGTCAGTCAGCGGGCTTGACGCGCTCGAGGCGCTGCGCAAGGTCCATCCAGACGCCAAGGTGGCGATGCTCACCACGAGCGAGCTGGAGGAGGACATCTTCCGCGCGCTGAAGCTCGGCGCTAACGGCTACATCCCGAAGGACTCCCGCCCGTCAGAAATAGCGAAGGCCGTGAAGACCATCGCCGGGGGCGGAAAATACATTCCTGACAACATCCAGCGGATATTCGACATGCGGCAGGAGGTGAAAAGCCTCTCAGCCCGCGAGCTTTCGATCCTCCAGCTCGCCGCGAAGGGTTTTTCAAACCCCGAGGTCGGCGAGATGCTCGGAATCAGCGTCAATTCAGTCAAGACGCATTTCCGCCACATATTCGAGAAGATGGACGTGGGTGACCGCATGGAAGCGGTCACTCTCGCCATCTCCCGCGGCATCATAGAGGGATAGCCGCCCCGCGATTCGGCCTAACAGATACGCGGCGCATGCGCCGTTTTCGCCGGAGAATATCAGGAGATAAGTCCGCGGCGGATGCCGATTGCGACCGCCTCGGCCCGGTCCGCGGCTCCAAGCGACTCGAAGAGGTTCTTCAAGTGGTTCTTCACCGTGTTGGGGCTGAGATGCAGCATGTCGCCGATCTCGACATTCGAGCATCCCTTGCTCACCAGAACAAGAATCTCCTTCTCGCGTCCGGTTAGCCCGCGCTCGGACTTCCTCGCCTCGTACACGCTGCGTACGCTTTCGGACACCGCTAGCTCCCCGGACATCACGGTCTTCAGCGCGCCGATGATGTTACCCGGCGAGTTGTCCTTGATCACGTAGCCGCGCGCCCCCAACGAAAGCGCCTGGTAGACATCCTCCTCGGCGTCGGACATCGTGAGCATCACCACCTTCTGGTTGGGGAACTTCTCGCGAACCGACTTGAGCGCGGCAACGCCGTCCGTCCCCGGCATCCTGACGTCAAGAAGGAGTATATCGGGATGGACCTTCTCGACGAGCGAGACGGCGTCCGCTCCGTCGTCCGCTTCGCCGACGAACTTGAATTCCGAATCGGTCATCAGCACGTACTTGATGCCGATCCTGACGACGCTGTGGTCGTCAACTATTGCTACGGTTGTCATATCGACGCGACCTCCACTTCTACAGATGTCCACCTGCCTTCGGTTTCCCACGAAATCCTCATGCCGTTCCGCTTGGCGCGCTCGCGCATCCCGGCGAGCCCGAAATGCCCCGACTCAGGACCCAGCGCCGCCGCCACGTCGAACGGCTCGCCGTCGTTCAGCACCCTCAGCACGAATCCCCTCTTCCCGTTTCCAGTCGACGGATCGCTCACAAGCACGATGTTCTTCGCCCTGCCGTGCTTTATCGCATTCGTCGTCGCCTCCTGCACGATGCCGATGAGGTCGGAGAAGCGGGCGCCGGGAAGATGGTCGGGCATGCCCCTCAGCCTGCACCTCGCGTTGACCGCGCCGCGGTCGAGATGACGCATCATCTCGCGGAACACGTCCTCGGGCTTGCGGTCGAACATCTCGTCGCAGCGAAGGTTGAAGATCGTCGCCCTGATTTCGGACTTCGCGTGCGCCAGGATGGCCGCCGCGCCCTTCACCGCCTCCTCGACGGCCGGAGGCACTTCCGGCGCGATCGAGAGCGAACTCTCCATTAGCATCTTCGCGCCGGCGAGGTTCTGCTCTATCGTGTCGTGCAGATCCGCGGCCATGCGCTTGCGCTCGGCGGCTATCGCGGCCATTCTGCCGCGCTCGCGCTTGTCGCGGACGATGCGGACGATGCCAATGGCGATGAGCACCGCAAGAAGCGTTCCGACGGCCAGTGCCGCGGCGTTGAGGATGCGTCCGTTCATGCGTCTGCGCCATTCCGCGTCAGGAATGAACTCGATGTCCGCAGGCGACGCGGCCGCAAACGAAATTCCCTTTATGATCGGCTGGCGGTCGTCGGTGAGCGCATCGGAGACAGACGGCTCGACGACTGCCGTTATGCGCGCGAGCGGGCGCATCTCCTGCGCGTCCGCGAAGGCTTCGGGCAGCAGCCCTTCGACCCTTACGCGGCACGTGACGTTGCTGACTGCGACAACAAGCTCGGACGATTCGCCGTCGCTCTCGGCACGTATCACGCGCGCGACGAACGACATCCGCCTCCACACGATGTCGTTCATGCTTCCGTCGTCGCTGTAGTACGGCCATCGCAGATAGTCGTCGAGATCGCCGTACTGCGGCTCGGGAAGCCCCGCCCATTCCCCGATCCTCGCCGCCATTCCGCGCAGCTCGCCGCATCCGTCGACCTTGACGGGGAAACCTACGACGTCGACCTTGAAGCCGGGCGAAATGCCATCCGGTACGTCCATCTCGACCTTGAGCCCGTACGCACCGTCCTGAAGATAGAAGAACCGCCTTCCAGCGCATACAAACGTGACGACGCCCCTGACGAGCTTTGCGTGGCAGTCGTCCTGACGCGGCGAGAAGGACATGAGTTCGGCCACGGGTGTCGGCACAAGGTCGAACGGCGAGGCATGCGGCGGCTTCTTCACGGATATGTCGGACGGCGCGGCGACCTCCATCTGTACGCCGCGGAACTCGGCGCGCATGTTGTACGCGGACATCGCGCATCCGCAGACCTCGAGTTCCGCGTCGAGGAGCGGACGCCACTCGGCCTCGGTTCCAGGCACATGCGCCACGAACCTTCCCTCGTCCGTGTTGAGCGTAAGCTGGACTATTCTTGCGTTGGGGTCGAGCCTAGTCGACACAACGGACCTTACGCCCGAAAGAACCCCCGACATCCTGACGCGTGCGTTGTCTAGGCGTCCGCCGCGCATGTCGAACAACGTCTTCTCCGCGAAGGGAGGCAGAAGCATCCTGCCTACTATCTTTATCGAGGACGCCTTTATGCCAGGCGCAAACGCAAACGGAGTCGCGGTGCCCTTTACCTCGACGACGTCTCCGCGACAGAACGCGTCCGCGCCGTCGATGTGCGCGGTCGGAGTGCGCTGCGTCTCGCCGGAGAAGTATATGCCCCTTCCGTTCGGATCGGCGACGTCCGCGAAAACGCCCGACGCCTCGCGCCATCCGACGACCTGCGTGACGACGCCGGTCGCGCAGACGTCGCCGGCATGGGCGGCCTCCGTCCTCGTTAGCGCGGCTACATCCGAAAAGGACATGGCCGCCAGCAGTATACATGTAGCAGTCATGTCTCTATTTTACCAAATATTCTGTGAATTTTGGAGACGCGGCTTGAATTCGCACTGCCTCGCCGTTACCTTTGGAGACGCGGATTCCAGCCGCGTCCGCCCTATTCGCGACACATCCACACACTGGACGCGGCAAGATGCCGCGTCTCCAAAGCTCACATTCCCTTCTACGCTTATCATCCTTTCCTGGAGACGCGGCTTGAATTCGCACTGCCTCGCCGTTACCTTTGGAGACGCGGCTTCCAGCCGCGTCCGCCATATTCGCGACACATCCACACACTTGACGCGGCTTGAATCCGCACTGCCTCGCCGTTACCTTTGGAGACGCGGCTTCCAGCCGCGTCAACCGTTCACCGGACAATTACCGCTAAACCCAACTTCTGGAAGGGATAGAGCTCCACTTCGTTCACGGAGTTCCTCTTCGTGCGGAAGAGCCACTTGCAGTTCTTCTCGCTTCCCTCAGGCGCATATCCGCCGTTCTCGGTTGCGACCGCTCCGCTGAGCGAATTCGCCGCGAACATCGTGAAGCGCGGCAGATCCGCAAGAGACGCCTTCGTCACAGCAGGGAGGTCATCGGGATTCGTCACGCCGAACACGACATTCGAGAGATCGACATCATCAGCGATCGTCAGCTTGCGCATGGAGTAGACGTAATCGCCTGTCTCCACGACATGAACAATGTTTGAGATGAACGTCTCGTTTTCGTACACTGGCTCGAGCTGCTCTTCAGTTACAGGCGTCACTATGTACTCCTGCTTGATCGCCGCGCCAGGTTCAAAGGTGAACTGATGGCGCACCGTGACGTCGCCGCCGTTCGTCCAAGTGGGATTCTCATGCGAGAACTCGGCCGCCGATCCGACGCTCGCCCCTTGTTTGACCGTTACGTCAACCGATGCGTCGTCGCCGTTGTTGTTCTCGCCGGTGAACTCGACGTGTCCCCCTTCAACGACGAGGCTGTGCTCCTTCGTCATGCCGTAAACCAACGAGCCGTCGCCAACCTTCTTTATCGTCACACCAGCGCAGCCGGCCGTCGCCCCCTCCACATAGTCGCTTCCTTCCGACCTCGTATATACACCTATGCCGAGGCCCTGGTAGTTGTCACGTATTTCGCCTTCGGCGATCTCGATGACAATGGCGGCTGCGCCGTAAGGCACATACAGGCCCGTGCCGTAGCTCTCCGTGATGGCGACATTGCCAAATTTCAAAGTGCCCTCGTTGAACAAAACATGGAATCGCCCTTGCAGTTCACACTTCGATGCGGATGTAAACGCGGCTTCCGGAACGCAGAAATACTTCTCTCCGCCCATCGAATAGCTATCGGAAACGGCCACGAAGCGGACGTGCCCCGTAAACCTGCTGTTGTCGCCCGCAAGGCGCACGCCATAGCGCAGGATCAGAGTTCCAGAACCAGTTATGTCTGCGTTGATTTCCACCTCGGATTTGAGATTCTCCTTATTGCCCCATATTTTGGACGACCGTCCGGCGTCATTGTTTGCATGGCTGAGTATCTGAAGTTCGGCGCAGTTGACAACAGATCTGCCAGTGCTGCGTGCCGCCCTGAGAGACGCGTGCTTAAGCGCCAAGGTTCCCTCGCCTGTGATTTCCTCGAACAGCACCACGGGCTCGTTGTCCCACCCCCACGCATCGGTTGTTTCAAGCATGACGGTGGAGCCTTTTGCAATCGTCATTGTCGAAATTCTCGGCGTTGTCGTGCCCTTCTCGATGTAGATGTGGGCGCTTTGTTCGAAAACCACGGACTGCCCTTCCGTCGGGACTGCGCCGTATATCCAGTTGCCAGCCGTCTCCCAGTTATTATCCACCCCTCCGATCCACTTCACCGTGTCCGTAGGCAAGACTTCAGCAAAGGAATAGACATCCCCGTTCTTTGTGATCGCGTATGTTTTCCGCGCGTCGCCTTCAGTGTTGTTCACAATAGCAAACACGTTCGAGAGATCGGCGTCGGCGGCAAATGCAAGTCCCTCGGGGAAATCTGGCACGCCGGTCTCGGGGATCTCCGAAACCGTATAGCGCAGGTAGCCGCCGGAAAGAACGCCAAGCTCCAGACCGCTGCTGCCGATTGAAGAGCCGTCGCCGATGTCGACAGAACCGCCGTCAACGGTCAGCGGCCATGTCTTGTCCGCGAAGTCGGAGTAGTTGTATGTCGTTCCGTGCACGACGATTTCATTGATCTTTCCTGTGCTGTCGACAGGCGGATCGTCGTTGCTCTTCCCGAATTTGAGCGCCGAATCGAGCACAAGCTTCTCGACAACGGCCTTGTCGCTGAGGTATATCGAACCGCCGTCAAGCACAAGGTCGCCTACGAAGTGCACGCCGGAATAGGCTCGCATAAATCCTTGGACCTTAACACGTGAATTTACAACCAGCTCCTGTCCTTCCGCGCCACCCGCGGTAAACCAGTCGTCGGATTCGGCGCTCTGGAACTCTATGTTTGCCGTGTTGATGTAGACAGTGCTTGAATTAACATGGTTGGCCTGAAGGCCTGCGACAGAGAACTGCATCGTGCCATCGCCGCCGGTCTCCTGGATGATCAGACTTGGCCAGACGTCATACAACCGTCCTGTGCGGAATCTGACAGTCGCCCCGGCATTGACAACTATGTTTGATATCGTCTTGCTGCTGTCGAGAATGACATTCGCCGACGCATCGAAAACTGCCGTCGCATCCGATTTTGGCACACCGAACTCCCAGTTGGCCGCAGTATCCCAGTTCGTGTCCGTCCCGCGTCCAACCCAGTGGTTCGGACCCTTTGTCACAGGCGCGGCAGCGCCTTTCATGACAATCGTCGGGTTGACCCAGTCGCAATGCTGCCAGCCGCCGCCGATGTCAGGATCGGGATACACGACAAGATCGATGAAATCAACGCCCGAGAGATCAGCCGTTAGGGTTTGTGCCGCGGTCTTCGTGCCGAGCCATGCGGACTCCACCAGATTCGTGCCGCCGACAACGTCGCGGACGGCGAACTTCACGACCTTGGATCCGCAGCGGTCATCACCGTCGGCAGACCTATCCAAGCCTACAACCGCCGAAAATGCAGATCCGTTTCCACCAAGCTTAATGATCCAATGGCTCTCGGCCTGGACGCTAATTCCCTTTGAGTACGACTGCCAATCGGAGCCGTTCCAGAGACGCAAAGAGGTGTAGCTACCGTCGGAGATGGAGTATATGGACTTGTTGGCAACAGGATGCTCCCACCCGCTGGACATCCACGAGAAGTCGAGATCTTCAAGATTGTACGGATAGCCGACGTATTCAAGCGAGTATGCTTCGTTATCGTTGACAATGGCAAACGTCGCAGGGCTCGTGCTCTCGCCGATTGTCGCCTGCACGGTCACCTTAGACAGATCGGCCCCCTCTGCAAAAGAGAGTCCTGCCGGAAGCGAGACTGAATCAGCATCCGTCCACTCGCCATCCAGAAAGAGCGTGCCGCCGCCTTCTGCAACTGCGATCGTGCCGCTAAAATCAG
>CAMOCC010000069.1 GCA_946610035.1 uncultured Verrucomicrobiota bacterium | reverse complement strand
CTTCCAGCCGCGTCAACCGCCCCTTCCCAACGCGGCAGGATGCCGCGTCTCCAACCATTCGCGCCCCCTTGGAGACGCACTTGGAGACGCGGCTTCCAGCCGCGTCAAACCTCTCTTTACAACGCGGCAAGATGCCGCGTCTCCATTATTCGCTCCCTATCCGCGTCTCCAAGCAATCGCACCACTTTGGAGACGCGGCTTCCAGCCGCGTCAACCGCCCATTCCCAACGCGGCAAGATGCCGCGTCTCCAAGCAATCACACCCCCATTGGAGACGCGGCTTCCAGCCGCGTCAACTTCCCCATTCACAACGCGGCAAGATGCCGCGTCTCCATTATTCGCTCCCTATCCGCGTCTCCAAGCAATCACACCCCCATTGGAGACGCGGCTTCCAGCCGCGTCAACCGCCCCTTTCCCAATGCGGAGAAAAGACAAGCCGGGATCTACCTACATGTCGTGGGATCGACAACAAGCGGACTGAGTTCCGCTATCGCGCAGTATTCGCGGCCTCCGCACTCGCCGGTAGCCAGTAGCTTGAGGTAGCGTCCCTTGGCGGCCCCCTTGAACTCTACGCGAATCGAATCCCCCTGTTCCTGCGGAAACTCGCCTTCAGCCACCGGCGCGCCAAAAGGCCCTGGATCGTCAGCGACGTAGACCTTGTAGCCTTTGATCCATCCGTTGGACATCTGGACACGCGACGCATACTCGAATCCGGCAAGCTCGCGGCTCTTGCCCATGTCGATGACGACCCAGTGCGGATACTTCACCTCGGGATTCCACTGCGAATGCCAGAATGTCTCTACATCGCCGTCGATCATCTTCTCCGGCTCGCCTTCGCCTCTCTGGAATGACGACACGGAATGGACTTTCAGCGATTCGCGCGGCAGCGCGCGAAGACGTCTCGGCATGGGCGGAAGCGCAACAGGAGAGCCGGCGACCCCCAGCGCCGCGAGAGACTTCTCGCCTGTCCCGCACGGACGCATCACATACCAGAACTCCACGGGATGGGTCTTCAGCTCGAAACCCGAAAGCGGGCGCGGCCCGAGGCATCCGTTACCGAGCCCCATCTGCTCTATGTCGATGTTAAGCACCGTCTCGTCGCGAGGCACGGTGAACGGATAGGACGTCCGCTCGCTCACGCCGGAATGCACCCTGTGTCGAACGGTGGCAAGCTCTTCCCATGTATTGCGTGTGGCGGTCACGAAAAGCGGCTGAGGGAACGAGAAATGCACTCCGCCGCCCTTTCCGGTAAACGCGGCCCAGCGCACGTCGCTGCGGCAACCGTTCTCCTGCGGCCTCACGTAGAACTCGCCCATGTCGTCCACAGGGAGCCGCCAGAGCCCGACGTCCGACGCCGACTTTCTGTCCGAGTAGTTTTCGCGCGGACCGCGTCCGTACCATGTGCATTCGGAAAGCTCCTTCGGCAGCATCATCTGGACGCCGATCCTCGCAAGATGCGCATCGGGGCCGAACGGCGTCACCTTGTTTCGGACGGCAATCATCCCCGTGCCGTCAACCGTCCATTCAGTCTCGTGTACGAACCGTGTCGTGCGCGCTCCGTCGACATTCACCTTCGACACGATCCGGACGAGGCCGTCAGACGTAGTTTCGGCCGTCACTGACGCCGCATGGTGGCGAAGTTGCGTAAGCCCGGCGTCGTACATCTCGCGCCTGAACCACTCGTCATGATCCGTAAACGCGCGGCACACCTCAAGCCGCGGCCCGGAAACGCGGCCCCCGCGGTCGGAGATGATCGTCTTTCCGCCGTACACTAGCGACGAAACAGTCCCCGTTCTGCGCGACACGGCGAACGAAAATCCCTTGCCACGCACCGTAAAGGAGTCGCCTGTCTCCTTTAGCCGAGCGCCCTTCACGGGCCTGTAGTCGATAAGCGCAGCCCTGCGCGAGACAACGTTCCCGACGCTGAAAGGAAGCTGGTCGTGGGCGATTTCAAGTCCCTTGCCGCCCCACGCCGTATCCTTCGCAAGGCGGAACGAGACTGTGTAGAAGCATTCCGCCGTGGGCGCAATCTCAACGTCCGGCACGGGAAGAGCAATTTCCCCACGTCCATGCGGCGCTACATGGATCGGACCGAGCCGCCCTTCAGCTACCTCTACACCATCGGCGTGGAGAGCCCAGAATCCGTCGAACTCCGACACGTCCGTAAAGTCGAACCTGTTCCATAGCTCGGCCTTTCCCGAAGCGGCGTCTTCAGACGTCACGACTATGTTGCGGTAGAGGTGGCGCACGTCGACAAGCTTAGCGCTCTCCCGCCGAAGGGGGTCGACGATCCCATTGCAAAGTATCTGCGCGTCGTTCGGCTTGTCGTCGTAGTCTCCGCCGTAGGCGAAGAACCTCTCCATCCCTCCGTCCTTGCCGATTCGCCCCGTCTCCTTCCAGATGCACTTGTCGGCCCAGTCCCAGATGCATCCGCCTACAAGCGAATCACTTGAGTAGAACGCGTCCACGTATGCGTCCATGCTTCCAGGCGAATTGCCTATCGAGTACGCGTACTCGCACAGGAAGAACGGCTTCGAGTGGTTGCGCCCCCTCGCGCGGACATTCGCCTGCGACGGATACATCGAGCTGTCTATGTCGCCATACGAGCTGTTGCCCTCGTAGTGGACGACCACAGACGGATCAAGCGCGTGGAGCGCATCCGCCGCGTGCTTCATGTTCTCGCCCGGGCCTGACTCGTTGCCGAGGGACCAGAAGATGACGCAAGGGTGGTTCTTGTAGTTGAGGTAGTTGTTCTCGTTGCGCTCGACATGCGTCTTCCTCCACTCGGGCTTGCGCGAGAGCGAATCGTCGCCGAATCCCGCTCCATGCGACTCGATGTTCGCCTCCGCGACGACGTACAGGCCGTATTCGTCGCAGAGATCGTACCACTCGTGATGGTCGGGATAATGGCACGTGCGCACAGTGTTGATGTTGCTTCGCTTCATCAGGAGGATGTCCTTGATCATCTCCTCCCGCGTGACCGTATAGCCGTTGTCCGGCGAAGCCTCGTGCCTGTTCACGCCCTTCGTCTTCACGGCGACGCCATTGAACAGCACCTTGCCGTCCCTGACCTCGACACGCCGTACGCCTGTCATGACCGTGCGCACGTCCGAGCTGCCGTCGTCGTTGACCTGCTTGACCACGAGCCTGTAGAGGTTCGGATGCTCGGCGCTCCAGAGCCTCGGGTTGGCGAAGTCTGCCGCAAGCACGGTCTTAGCGTCAGTGCCGTCGGCCGGCAGCACCACGTCCTTCGCGGCGAACTCGACGGCCTTCGTGCCGTCTGGGGCGAAAATCGCTGCGGACACCCTGGCCGCGCGCTTCTTCCCGCTCAGCGATCGGCTGTAAACCTCGACCTTCGTCTTGGCGGACCGAAAGTCGTCCGCCAGGTTGTGGACGACCCTGAAGTCGCGCACTTCCGCCGTTGGCACGGAGTAGAGGCTGACGTCGCGGTAGACGCCGCTGAAGCGCCAGATATCCTGGTCCTCTACATACGAGCCGTCAGTCCACCTGTACACCTCGACGCACATCGTGTTTCTACCGCTCTTAAGGTAGCTTGTGATGTTGAACTCGGCGGGCAGGCGGCTGTCTTCGCTGTAGCCGACCTTCTTCCCGTTGATCCATAGGTAGAATCCGCTTGCGACGCCGTCGAAACGCGCGAACACGGCGCGTCCCCGCCAAGACGCTGGGATCTCGAAATCGCGGCGGTACTGCGAGACCGGGTTGTATTCTGTGCCGATGAAAGGAGGGTTAAACCGATGCGGATACGCGACGTTCACGTAGAGGGGCTGCCCGTAGCCACGCACTTCAACGCAGCTCGGAACATCGATGGTATACCACTGCGAATCGTCGAAGCCAGTCTTGAAGAAATCCGCCGCACGGTCGTCGGGGCTCGCCGTCCACATGTACTTCCATTCGCCATTCAGGGACATAGACCAGTCGCCCCTGGGATACGAAAACGCGCGGGCGCGCTCCTTGTTGACACCGCTTACAGAACAGTCCTCCCATTCGCGACGCCTGTCTTGAACCCCTTGCCCAGAGATTTCCGCGACGACAAGGGACATGGCGATGGCCAAGACCATTGCAGCTTTCGTTTTGTTCATCGGTTATAGCTCCTGTTCTTACCGGATGATGACCGACACCCCAAGTTTGACGCGCTCTACGACAATCGCCGTGCCGGTATTGGTGACGACGAACCTGCGGCTTTCGCCCTCCTCGCGATGCACCGTAGGCATGCCCGTTATTGACTGCGCAGTAAATATCGTCGCCGCGGCGTGGCGGTCGGTCATTTCCCATTCGCTCTCGTCAACGACAATCGTCGTTCCGGTGAGATCGACGGCGCAATCCGCCGTGAACACGCTTCCCGACTGGGACACCTTGGCGGTGATCGTCCCGGTGACCTTAATGGACGCGGCATCAGTCATCGAACCTGCGCCCGTGAGATTGGCAATCGTCGCCGCCGCGCCGTCAAAGCCTACCGACCCACCGTCAATCGAAAGATCGTTCACGGCGATGTTCGCGCCTATGGACACTTCCGGAATTTCGCTCGAGACCCACTTGTGTCCAAGATAGGAATGTATCAAGGCCGTTTCCTTTTCGCTCAAGGCTCGGTCGTATGCCAGGACCTCGCCAATCACGCCGCCGGTGGACTGGCGACCGCCGTCCATCATCGACCAGCCGAGGTCGACGTAGCACCATGGCCATTCATTAGGCACTGTCCTTGTGGAGCTTACGGACGCACTGACCTTCTGGCCGTTCTCATATCCCGTCGCCGTGCCAACGACCGTGTTCTTCCCTTGTTCAGTCGTCGAAGGCGCCTCGACCATGCTGCGAACGTATGCCACATTGTCGCTTCCGACATCGGCGGCGGAATTCCACTCGGTGTTGTTCCTGATGCAGCTATCGTCAACCTCGCTCGAATCCACAGTGCGGTAGAAATATGACGCACTTCCATCCTGGTCGAATCCAAATGCATAATTGGGAATGCCTACAGTCCAAGAGTCACCATACCATTCCACAGGGTACACGCGAGCGTCGGCGGTCACATCTGTGCGCAATGCATTGTCGCGTTTTGCGACGGCGAAGACGGACTTGCCCGCAGACCAGCTGAACATCTGGTTCGCCACCGACCTGAAGCCAGTGTAGTTGTTCGTGAACGCGATCGCGCCTAGATCGTTTATCGACCCAAGATACGGGCATTCATATCTGTTGGCGCGATTAACCATTTCAAGGTCAAGCCTGAATCCTCCTGCGCCGTTGTTGGCGACTCTCCAGATTCCGTCGTCACCCCGACGTGAAAGCGTCTCGTCCATCGAGGGGTCGTACCATCCCGCCGCCGACATGAGGAGCCCCTTGAAAGGAGATGCAATCGTCGCCGAACCAGAACCCACGGCGAGCCCTGCAACCGAGAATGAGTATGCGTCGGCATTTCCCAGGTCGACGCGCTTGGCGATTTCTCCACCCTGCATCTCAATATCCTTGTTATCGACTATGCCTGCGACCGTAGCGCCGGAATTGACGACTATCCTTACGTCGCGATTGTCGCCATTGTCGTTGCTTCCGCTAAGATAGACCGTTCCGGACGCAGCCTCGACGGTTCCGCCTTTCGTCAGCGCAGACACAAACACTCCGTTGCCGACCATGCTGATCGTAAAGTTCTCAAAGCCAGGCTGCGTACCGGCAATTCCGCGCCCTTCCGCATAGTGGAACGGCTCAGCGCCTTCGCGCGACGGAAGCGTGTAGACCGCGACACCGTTGCCGTTGTTGAGCAAGCCCTCGTCTACCCGTATCGTAACGTCTGCGCCAGGCCTGAAAAGGAAATCAGCGCCATAGCTTTCCCAGACCTCGAACTTGTCCCATTTCACATTGGCTGTATCCGCAAAGTCAAAGAACATTCTTCCCTTGAACTCGAAATGACGGCTCGCGGGGAATACGGAATTCGCAGTGCGGAAGAAAACATCGCCGTTGCCCCACTGGTTGTCGCTCCCGCTAAAGCGCACACGTCCGCCCTGCCATGCGGAGTTGTCGCCCGAAAAGTCAACGGCACCGCATTTGTTCGCTATGTACAAGTCTCCCGTGCCGTAGATGTCGGCGCTCATAGTGAGAGTGGAGCCATTATCACCCTTGCCGTAAATCATGCACGATCCCGACATCCATGTGGGGTTGTCTCCAGCCGTAAGCACGCCAAGCCTCCCGCAGCTTATCTCGGAAACGCCTTCCATCTTTATGCGGCTTACCGCAAAAGTTCCAGCGCCCTTTATCTTGTCAACAAACAAGGTGGTTTCCGCACCCCAGATGATGTCAAGCCTAAGCGTCGCGACAGCACCTTCGGCGACCTCAATCTCACTTGCGTAGATCTTCATTCCATTGCTGTCGTTTGCGACAACGACTTCCGCGCTCGCAAGAAACAGCACCTTGTCCTCGGACGTAGGCTCTCTGCCCAAAGACCAGTTCTCCGCAGTCTGCCACTTGCTGTCGGTTCCGCCGCCAAGCCAGCAGTTGACGTCCGCATCTACAATAGAACTTGTCACAGTGCCATCATCGCCGACATTTACCAGGATTGCCTTGTCCCGGTTCTGGACGAGCACGAGAAAGTTCGATCCCCGCTCCGCATTTGCAAATGAAACGTCGGCAGGCAATGCGATTTCGTCCCCTGCGCCAACCCCCGTCAAGACCAACGTGCCGCCGGTGACGTCAATCGTCTGCGTAGCGCCCTTTGGGCAGAGTAGCACGCCGCCAGCGAGATGCACCGTACCGTTGTCTGCGCAGAAAGTCTCCGCGAGCGAATACTGTCCCTTGTCTATCGTCACGCCGGCGAAACGGGCGTTGGAACCAAGGTTTTCGATGTAGCCGCCGGAAAGGACGAGTTGCGCATTCGCGCCAAGCGCCGTATCGTAGCCGTTAAGGTTGAGCGTGCCTTCCAGCACTTTGGTGGTGCCGCTCCAGACAACGCCCTTGTTCACCTTCAGTGTGCCCGCGCCCATTTTCGTTAGGCCCCCGTCGTTTGCGTCCGCAGTTATGTTCGTCGCACCGAACGTAACGTCGTAGCCATTTGAGTCGATAATGACACCGCCTTCGTCGATAACCGTCTTCATCCACACCGGCACGAAGTTCTGCCCGTTGACCCAGTTGGAGTTGTTCGGCCAAGCCTTCAGGGTTCCGCCATTGAAAACGAGAGTCATGTTTATGTTCGTTGTTCCGTTTTCCTCAGGCAAGGGACCCTCCCAGTAGACGTACGAGAAATCCGGGACCTTCAGCGTGCCACCTTTCAACTCGATGCGGCCATTACCGCCGCCCTTCGCCGAGCAGCCGAACCAGTGAAAGCGCACATCGCCGCCATTCTGGATGTACGTTGACGTCTTCTGGTCAGAGTAGACCATGCGGATGTCATTCCCCCATAACGTCGTCCCTGCCTCGACAACAAACGTACCGATCCCGTTATCGGCATCTAATCCGCCCACGTTGATGCTCCAGGTATTTGTCAGATTGATATCCTTCAACACTAGCGTCGGCCCTTTGACGCCTTTATAACCACTGTTGTCCGTGTCTATGACAATATCCCCGGTCGTATCAAGCGTGCCGTTCGTGAGAGCGAAACTCTCTCCAGTATAGCGTATCCAGAGCGTGCCTGTTTTCGCCGCCTTGCCGCCAAGGTTGACTCCGACCGGACCTGTTGCGTTATTGAAGCTGCGGTCGCCCCAGTACGGATCATTGAGCGTTTCCGGCGTGATGCCGTCTGCGGGGTCGCCTTCTCGCCAGTTGCCCCAGTTGCTTGCCTTCCACCAGTCGGAATCGCCCGCACCGCCGTTCCAGTCGGGCCATGCGAATGCGGACAACGACAACATCGCCGCCATTGATGCGAACATTTGCTTGAGTGTCATATCAGCAACCTTTCTATTTGAAGTTTCGCAGATATTTTACCAAACAGGCACTTTAGCGCGGTATCATCCTGTTGGATGATGGAGAAGAACGCGGCAAGATGCCGCGTCTCCAACCATTCGCGCCCCTTTGGAGACGCGGCTTCCAGCCGCGTCAACTTCCCCATTCACAACGCGGCAGGATGCCGCGTCTCCAAATATTCCCATTCCATTCGCACACACCCCTTTGGAGACGCGGCTTCCAGCCGCGTCAACCGCCCCTTCCCAACGCGGCAGGATGCCGCGTCTCCAATTATTCGCATTGCAATTGGCTCTCGTCATGTGAATCTACCGCTTTTTGTCCGCGGCCTTGCGTCCTGCATTGAACGCGTCGATCACCTCGGGGTGGGACCACTTCAGGTTTGCGCGGTCGATGAGACCCATGCACTCGTAGCCGCCCGGCTCCCAGATGAAGCACGGACACCCAAACCGGCGCGCGACGTACCCAAAGTGCTTCGCCCATTTCACGCGGTCCTCGTCGTTTGGCTTCGACTTGTCGCCGCCGTGGTACCTGCGCTCCGCGTTCACCTCGCCGCAGACGATCGGAACGCCCTTGTCGATGAATATGCGCTTGTGCTGCTCGAAGACTTCCGCAAGGCGCTTCTGGAACTCCTCGCGCTTGTATTCGGAGCTGTCGCCCCAGAGGCAGAACCACCCGGGCTCGTATATATGAAGGTCGACCATCACGTGGTTGTCCGAGGGGTTCGGATGCTCCCACGCAAGGCACGACGACTCAACTCCAGTGGCAGCATACGTCGGAATGACGAGATAGCGCTTCGCGTTGTTCCCGCCCGTCGCGCGCACCGTGTCGTAGAACGTCTTTGCATAGCGGTTGACCGTCCTGCAGTAGAGCGGTTTCCCGCCCCAGTCGTCCTTCCCCTCCTCGCCTCCGTCCGGCCCGGGATGGCTCTTCGCCTTGCGGATTTCGTTGAACGCCTCGAAAACGAGCTTCTCGCCGTAGTTCCTGAATCGCGTCGCGATCTGACGCCACAGGTCCGCAAGCACCTGGTTGGCGCGGTCTTCGTTTACGCCGTCGATCGTCAGCCACTCCTCGGGCCAGCCTTCGCTTCCTCCGTCGTGGTGGATGTTGAGAATCGTGACGAAGCCTTCCGCCATGCACATGTCAACCACTTCCTGGACGCGGTCGAGGAACGCGCGGCGTATCTCGTGCTTCGGATCGTCCCTGTCGAACTGACGCCGCCACGTCACCGGCAGGCGGACGGCGTTTATGCCCTTCGACTTGTACAGCCGCAGGAGGCTCCGGGTGATCTGACGGTTGCCCCACTCCGTCTCGTTTCCGCTCGGGCAGTCAAGCGTGTTGCCGATGTTTATGCCGAGGTCTATCGACTTCACGAAATCCGCCGCGCTGCGCGAGAACGGCACGGCCGCGGAGAGCCGCATCGCGCAGGCGATCGCGGCGAGAGAAAGTACTATGGCTATTTTGCTTTTCATGTACATCATTCTATCATAGTATCTAAGATTGCGCCATCACCTACTAGGATGATGCGCCGCATGCCGAAGGATGGCATACGGCGCAGTCGAAGTCAGCTCCATTAGCATTGACTTCACACTATCTCAAGATGATAGCCGGGAGCTGTCGATTTCCGCGACGACCTTGAAGAACTTCATCTGGTCAAGGTTCTCCTCCGTCACCACTGTCCACGACGCGTCGTCAAGGGACGGCTTGCCCAGGATCGTGTACTTCCGTGGTGGATCGGCGTTCCTGAGATCGGGATCCCATGATATCTCCGGCGAGCCGTCGGCCTTCATCTCAATCATCGCAAGAAGGCGGCTGTCGGGGTCGTCGGGATCAAGCCCCGCGACATACGACTCCCAGAGCGCGCCCCCGTTCGCACCGCTGGCGTTGCCCGCAGCCTCGTAGTCTCCGCCGCCGTATTTGAGAACATACGGCTCAAGCCATTGATACGGAACGGGCGCCGCCGTCGTCATCGTGACGCGCTGAGCCGTGGAGACTTGGAGCCCCTTCCCTATGCTGCGGCCCTCGTTGAACGCATCGATGATCTCGGGGTGGCTCCACTCGACGTCCCTGCGGTTTACGAGCCCCATGCCCCTGTCGTATCCGTTGTCCCAGAGAATGCACGGGAAGCCGTATCTTGCCGCTTCGCGGGCATAGTGCCTGGCCCAGTTCACGCGGTCTTCGTCGTTGGGGATGGTCTTTGCCTCGTCGTAGAAGCGCATTTCCGCGTTGACCTCGCCTATAATAACCGGGACGCCCTTGTCGGAGAAGACGCGCTTGAGCACTCCGAAAGCGCTTTCGAAGCATTTGGCGAACTCCTGCTCATTGTACTTCGGGTCATCTCCCCATATGGTGAACCAAACCGGCTCGTAGGCGTGGATTGAGACCATCACATGGTCGTCACCTGGCGACGGATGGCGCCACGCAAGGCAGGACGACTCGTTATCGGTAGCCGCATATGTCGCGATGAGCAGATATCTGCTTGAGTTGTTTCCGCCCGTCGCGCGGACAGTGTCGTAGAAGGTCTTCGCGAACCTGTTCACCGCTTCGCAGTAGGAGGGCTTTCCGCCCCAGTCGTCGATGCCGGACTGCTGGCCGTCGTAGCCCGAATACGCGGTCGTCTTCCTGACTTCGTTGAAGCCCTCGAAGACAAGCCGCTCGCCGTAGTCCCTGAAGCGCGTCGCTATCTGGCGCCATACGTCGGCAAGGACGGCGTTCATGGCATCCTCGTTTGCTCCGTCGACCGCAATCCATTCATCAGGCCAGCCCGCTCCGCCGGCATCGTGATGGGTGTTGAGTATCGCGATCATCCCCTCGGCAAGGCACATGTCGACGACATCCTGCACGCGGTCGAGGAACGCCTTGCTTATCCTGTGCTCAGGATCATTGCGGCTGAACTGGTTCTTCCACGTGACAGGCACGCGCACGGCGTTTATCCCCTTCTCCCTGTAGAGCCTGAACAGACTCTTCGTGATCCGCTGGCACCCCCAGTCAAGCTCGTTCGCACTGGTACAGTCCAGCGTGTTCCCGATGTTGATTCCAAGCGTTATGTCCTTCACGAACTCCGTGGCGCTGCGCGAGAATCCGCCGAACGTCCACCAGTCCAGCTCGACCGAACCGTCAAGGACCACAAAGACGTTGTGGACCCCGGTGGCCCAAGCCCAGTTCGAACTCGTCACCGTCTCGAACTCGGATCCACCGCCGACATAGCACACGGTCACGAGCGGACCATCCGGCGCGTCGAGGTGGACCTCAATGCGTCCACCTCCCCTTGCGCGGAATGTCAGCCGCTCCGGGGAAGTCGGACCAAAGTCGGCGCCGCGCAGTGCGATCCACCCGCGTCCGGTCTTCGCCCTCGCCGCCATGTCCCCTGGCGCCGCAAGCGGGACGAAGCGCACGCCCGACGTTGCGGCCGCGGTCTCGGCCTGCAGCTTGCCGTACGGGTTGAGGCTCTCCACCTGCTCGACGCCCTTTCGCGTGTTTACGACGGGGCTGATCGTAACCGTGTCTTCGTCAACCTCGCAGAGATCGATGTTGACGTTGCGGAATCCGCGGACTGTATGGACGAGATCCTTCTGCAGCTCCTGGTCGTGGTAGATGAGGTACCACTTGCCCTTGAACTTCTGCAGATGCGTGTGGTTGTTGCAGAACAAGTGCCCGAACATGCCGGGGTTCGGGTTGTATTCCCCGCGCATCTTCCAGCTCGTCTCGTCCAGAGGGGTCTTCGAGGTCTCGTATACCATGGAGCATCCGATCGGCTTCGGGCAGTCGGCGTACGGCCAGGGCTCGTGGTCTGACCAGTCGATGTTGTAGGTGTACACGCAAGTGTCGCCGATGAAGTTGAGCTCGTTCGCCTCGAAGTGGAACGGGGCGGGCGGGATCGTCGCCTCGCCGTCGACGGAGATGAGGTCGGCGCCGAGCTTGATGAGACGGGACTCCCCCCCGCCGAAGGCGAGGTATCCCGTGCCGTCCGGACCGATCGCCGCGCCCGGGTCGAACGGCGTCTTGCATCCGCGCGTGAACCCCGACGCGTAATCCACAAGAGAACTCGACAGCGGGCTTGTCCATGGACCGACAGGACTTGTTGCCGTAAGTACGCCAGTCCCCAAGCCGTTATTCGCGAAGTACATGTAGAAATGCGTCTGTCCGTCAGCCTCGACGCGTGAGATGACAGACGGCGCCCAGCTGTTGTAGATCCAAGGGGCGATATCTCCGACGGGTATCTCGCCGTGATAGGTCCAGTTCACCATGTCGGCCGTCGACATCATCGTGATCGTCTTGATCTTTTCATACGAGTTACCCGTCCCTGCGGCAGACTCATCGAACTGCTGTTGGTCGTTCGTGGCGTAGACGTAGAGACGTCCGTTGTGCTCGACCGCCGTCGGATCCGCAGTGAAGCGATGGTCGAGCAGCGGATTCCCGAAGAACTCGCCGTTAACGTATTTCGGCGAAGTCGCTCCCTGCGTGGTGCCGGAGACACGACCATCACCATCGACCGAAACGCTTAGGACTTCCGTCCGTTCGGCAAAGCTGACGTCAAACCTGCCGCCGGAGGCTTCCCGCGGAAACTCCACGCAGGCAGGCAGCGAAACCTGCTCGTCGGGTGCGAAGCCAGAAACGACAAGCAAACCTCCGGAGACGGAAACATGATATGGTGCGTCCTTCGGGACGGTCAGGGCACCGCCCTTCAGATGCACCGTGCCGCCGTTGGCACAGAAGATCTCCGACGAGTCGTACTCCCCGTCTTCGACCGTGACGTCCGAGAAGCGCGCGTTTGGCCCGAGATTTACAACCTTGCCGCCCCCGAGCACGAGCTTAGATCCCCACGGCAGCCAGTCGGAGTGTCCGCACAGATCGAGCGTCCCCGACATTACCTTCGTCGGACCTCTCCAGACGACGCCTCGCTCGACCGCGAGCGTTCCGCCGCCGAGTTTCGTCAATCCGCCGTCGTTCACGTCAGCCGTCAGCGAGTTCGAGGCAATGCGGACTTCACGCCAGGCCGTGTCTATCTTCGCGCCGCCCCTACCGATCACCGTCGGAAGCCACGTCGGCACGATCTCGCCGGACACCCCTCCGTAGTTGTTCGGATACGGCATTAGCACGCCCCCGTTCAGGTGCAGGGTCGTCGCGACGGAATACGGATCGCTCCCGCTACCCGAAATCTCGAATCCTGGGACCTTCAGCACGCCGCCGTTGAGTTCAATACTGCCCTCTCCACCCTGCGATGCGCAGCAAAACCAGTGGAAGCGCGCGTCACCTCCGTTCTGGACGTAGTACGAACGCTCGCCCGATCCGATCGCCATTCGCAGATCCTTTGCGTTGAGAACCGTTCCGTCCTCGACGATGAGCGTTCCGATTCCGTCATGCCTCCAGTCGCCGCCGATGTTCACGCTGCCGTTGACCGATATGTCCAGCTTCATCAGCCGCAGGACGGGGCCCTTCGTCACCGAGCCTTCGTCCTCCATGCTGCGGAGGTTCAGGTCCCAATTCAACGCGACCGCTCCGTTCCACAGAATCATCTCGCGGTCGCATCGCATCACCCACACCGTGTCAGACGCCTCGGCGCGCCGTCCGTTAAGGTCCACCGTAGAAGAGCCGCCGGCATCATCCGAGAAGATGGGCCCGGGGATGGCGTACGGCACGTTGCCTGCATCATATCCCTCAGGCCACCGCGTCCAGTTGTCGGCGTTCCACCAGTCGGAACCGGATGAACCGGTCCACACGGGGTCTCCATGAAGCGTAACCGTGGCAAACACGGTTGCCGCACATGCCAGCACGATTCCTCTTGTAGTTTTCATGCCGCAGATTATACATAATATCGCGCGGCAAGAACATCATCCTACTGGGTTATGGAGCAGAGAGATCAACTATCGCACGGCGGTAGGCGAAAAGAGTCGGCGTGCCGGTGTCGCGCACGCCGGGATAGGCATGGATCACGATCAGCTCCTTCTTCGCCCACCGGATGAACTTGATCAACAGCGACTTCGCGTCCCAGAACTGGTTCTAGTAGAAGATGCCCTGCAACGATGGCATGTCAAAATTGAAATCAATACCCGCCTCTGGCGCTCGCCTTGATGCCGAGACGTATGTCGCTCACGCCTGGGATGTCGATGACGCCGTCGGTACCGTCGGCGACGACAGTGATGCCCTTGTCGCCGAGTGCGCGCGTCGCGACGATGAGCATGAAGCTGAAGGCAAAGTCCTCCCAAGCTGCATAGCGGGCACCTCGCAAGGTTGGCATAGGGTAGCTCGGGAGGTACATGGCGTGCACCTCGCGAGGTGGACGGTATGCGCCTTCGGCATCCCCGGCATCGCGGTCATATCGC
>CAMOCC010000068.1 GCA_946610035.1 uncultured Verrucomicrobiota bacterium | reverse complement strand
TTCGGCCTCATGCGCTCGAAGGAGTTCATCATGAAGGACGCCTACTCCTTCGACGTGGACGCCGAGGGCGCGGACAGGAGCTACTGGACAATGTACCACGCCTACGAGCGCATCTACAGGCGGTGCGGACTCAAGGCGACGCCCGTCCAGGCGGACGGCGGCGACATGGGCGACTCCATGACGCACGAGTTCCACGCGCTCGCCGACGCAGGCGAGGACGGGATCGCGTTCTGCCCCGAGTGCGGTTACGCCGCGAACCTCGAACGCGCGGAGCGCAGGCTCGACGGTGACGCGTACGCCGCCGACTGTCCGCCCGCCGAGAAGATCGCGACCCCCAGCGCCAGGACGATAGAGGAGGTCGCCGAGTTCTTCGGGCTACCTGCGACCGCGTTCGTCAAGACCCTCGTCTATGTCGCGGACGGCAGGCCCGTGATGGTCTGCGTCCCCGGCGACCGCGATGTCAACGAGGTGAAGCTCAGGCGCTTCCTCGGCGCGAAGGCGGTCGCCCTCGCGGATGCGCGGACCGTCGAGGAGGTGACGGGCGCGCCCGTCGGCTTCGCCGGCCCCGTCCATCCCGCGAAGGCGGACGTCCCCGTGTACGCCGAACTCGCGCTCAAGGGCGCGAAGGGCGTCATCGTCGGCGCGAATGCTGCGGACGCCCACTTCAAGAACGTGGACCTCGCGCGCGACGCGAAGATCGAGGCGTATGCCGACCTCGTCATCTGCGGCGAGCGCGACCTCTGCCCCGTGTGCGGCAAGTCCATGGTCCTCAAGCGCGGCATCGAGGTCGGGCAGGTCTTCAAGCTCGGCACCAAGTATTCGGACGCCTTCCACGCCGTCTACAAGAACGACAAGCTCGAGGAGAAGGTGATGATCATGGGGTGCTACGGCGTCGGCGTGACCCGCACCCTCCAGGCCGTCGTCGAGCAGAGCCACGACAGGGACGGCATCATCTGGCCAGCCTCCGTCGCCCCCTACCAGGTCGTGATCGAGAACCTCGACCCCGCGACGGCCGAGGTGACGGCAGTCGCCGACAGGCTCGAGGCGGACCTTGAGGCGAAGGGCGTCGACGTCATAGTCGACGACCGTGCGGAGAGGCCCGGCGTCAAGTTCAAGGATGCGGACCTCATCGGCTTCCCCGTCCGCGTCGTCGTCGGCGCGAAGGGGCTCGCGAACGGCGGCGTCGAGGTGAAGCGCCGCGACGAGGACAAGTCGAAGACGCGGGTGGTCTCGCCGGACGCCGCGGTCGAGGCCATAGTGTCCGCGCTGGAGTGACGTCGCATGCGCCGGACGATCCCATTCCTGGCGGCCGTTCTCCTCTCGCTTTCCGCGTTCGCGGAGGCGCAGAACGAGGCGAAGTCCGTCGAGGGGGTCGTCACCGCGCTTTCGCCACACGAGGGGTTCGTCTACCTCCGCACGACTGACGGGAATCCCATCCGTGGCGAGTTCTCGGGTGCGGAGTATCCGAAGGACTGCCACCCCGGCGACTACCTTTCGATCACGGGCGTAATCCACTGGGCGACGGACGTGCGCCCTCGCCTGCGGTCCGCCGCGGTCATGTCGCTGAAGCCCGGCGGCGGCCCCCCCGCGCCGCTTGAGGTTGACCTTGCGGACATCGGGCGCCACCCCGCGTGCGACGAAGGCGCTCGGGACCTGTGGGGCGAAAGGGTGTCCGTAAAGGGCCGCGTAGCGGACATCAACCGCCGCGACCGCTGGACGCAGCTTTTGTGCACCGACGGCAAGGGCCACATGCTGCAGGTCTTCTTCTACCTCCCGTACGACAGTCCGCTGCACGAGGACTTCCGCATAGGCGCGGATGTCAAGGCGACCGGCAATGCGCTCTACACGCCCACGATCAATCCGTGGTCGAGGCAGCTGGAGGGCGTGAACAATCCGCTTCTCTACGTGGAGCGGCCGGAGGACATCCGCTTCCTCACCCATGCGCCGTGGTGGACGCCCCAGAAGTTCGTCGTCGCGCTCGTCATGCTCTTCCTCTTCGGCGTCGCGGTGACCCTGTGGGCCATCCTCCAGCACTACAGGCGCATGGAGGAGAAGAAGCTTGCGGATGCGCTCGGGCGCGAAAGGCTCAGGCTCGCGGGCGAGCTCCACGACAACTTCCAGCAGCTGCTCGCGGGCGCTATGTTCCGCCTTGGCGCGGCGATGCAGATGGCGGACGAGGATGCGCCCGAGCTGGAGGAGCTGGACAAGCTGGGTGCGCTCCTGACCCATGCGCAGAACGACCTCCGCTCGGCGCTGTGGGGGATGCGCGAGGAGGCGGAGGGCCCGACCGCGCTCTCGGCGCTCCTGAAGTATGCGGCGGACCGCATGCCGCACTGGAAGGGCAAGGTGCATTTCAAGAAGGTCGGCGCGGAGCGTCCTCTCACCCGCCGCTATTCGGGCGCGCTCCTCCTGCTCCTCCAGGAGGCCGTCGGCAACGCGCTGCGCCACGCGAACCCGACGCGAGTCGATGTGACGGTGACGTTCGGCAAGCGATTCATCGAGCTTTCCATAAAGGACGACGGATGCGGCTTCGACGTCGCCGCGCGCTCGAACGACGCCTCGCACGGACTCGGCATACTGAGCATGAAGAACAGGGTCGAGGGCGTCGGCGGGGGTTTCAGGGTGGTAAGCGAACCTGGAAGGGGGACGGAGGTGAAAGTGAAGGTGCGGCTATGATAAGGGTCTTGATAGTGGACGACCATCCCGTCGTCCGCGACGGCATGGCGAGCATGCTCGGCGCGGGCGGGGGCTTCGACGTCCGCTGCGCGTCCGGCGGCGAGGAGGCGCTCTCCTTCTGCCGCGTCGAAGGAGTGCCGGACGTCGTGGTGATGGACGTCAAGATGCCGGACATGGACGGCTTCACGACGGTGGAGCGGATTAGGAGGTACTTCCCCGACGTCAAGGTGCTCCTGCTTTCCGGAATGCCGCTCAAGACGGACGAGGAGCGCGCGCGGGAGATGAAGATATGCGGGTACCTCCCGAAGTCCGTCCCGTGGCGCAGGCTCGTCACCGCCATCGAGGACATCTCCGCGGGAGGCACCGATTTCATCGGCGAGGCGTACGTGGAGGAGAAGGGCGCGCTTTCGGACCGCGAGATGGAGGTCCTCAAGTGGATGGCACAGGGCAAGATAAGGGAGGAGATAGCGATAATAATGGGGATAAGCGTCGAGACCGTGAAGACGCACGCGAGATCCATCATGCGCAAGCTCGACTCCGTCAACAACGCCTCGTCCGTCGCCCGCGCGTACGAGCTCGGCATCCTGCGGGCGTGACGCGCCGAACGGGGACGATGGGATTCAAGGCGATAGTTCTCTCCGCGCTGGCCGCCATTGCCGCGGCAGAGTCGTCGGCGGACGGCGAATCGACCGTCACCGGCGTCGTCACCGTGGTCATAGCCCGCACGGGCAACTCCTTCGTCCTGGCGGGACGCGACGATCCCAACGGCGAGTCCTTCTACGTGACGGACCGCGACCAGAACGAGCGCTTCGCCGACTACGAGGGGGCGGCGCCTCTCGCATCCGGTTCGATCGTCGAGGTGACGGGCGAGCGCGTGCCGCTCATGTTCAAGCCCGGCATGCTCGCCCGGCGCATACGCCTTCTCGGGTCCGTCGAGCTTCCGCCCGCGCCGGTCGTGGAGCTTTCCGAACTGCGCCTCGGGATGTCCGACAACCGCCGCGTCGCGATCAAGGGCGTCGTCCGGCGCGTGACGGTCAGCGGCGGCTTCACGAGTATGCACGTCTCCAACCGGCAGGGCATTGCGCGCGTCCGCGTGCAGGGCCGGTGTCCGTCGCTCTCCCGCCTTGTCGACCGCGACGTGCAGGTAACGGGCGTCGCCATGAGCGAGTTCAACTTCAGGGCGGAGTTCATGGACTTCTGGATCGAGGCGTCCGGGGCGGACGACGTGGCGGAGCTCGAGCCGAAGCCGGAGGGGCACCGCCTTGAGTTCGAGGGACAGGTCGTGGCCGTCGGCGGGGACGGGGCGTTCTACGTCTGCTCGGACGGACGCGGCATGAAGGTCGTATCCAACGGACCAAGGTCGCCGCGCGTCGGCGAGCGCGTCCGCGTCAAGGCGTTCCCCGACCGCGAACGCGGCGTCGTCGTGTACGGCGATGCGGACTGGACGGTCCTTGCGCCGCCATCGCCCGTTCCCGCGCCTGAACCGCTGATGGTCTCTCCCAAAGGGCGGCTCATGGTGAGCGAGGACCTCGCCTTCATAGACCAGCAGTTCAAGCTCGTCGAGGTGAAGGGGCGCTGCGCCGTCTCCGAAGACGGCGCATTGGTCGTCCGTGTCGGCGGATCCGTCGAAGTGCGCGTCGAAGGCCCCGCCGTCGACAGGAACGCCGTCGACGAGTACGCGCTCGGACCCCTTGCGACGGTGCGCGGGATATGCGAACTGGAGGTCCAGACGGTGAGCAGGGACGGCAAGACGTTCGGGGATGTGCTGTCCGTCAGGGTCCTTACCTCCTCGCCGGACGATGTGAAGCTCGTGAGGGATTCGACATACAGGGCGGCGTACGTCCGCGAGATTTCGCGCCACCTGTTCCGCATCGTGCTGCTCGTCCTCGCTGTCGCGCTCGTCGCCGTCGTGTGGGTCCGCCTGCGCGAACGCCGCGAGCGCATGAAGCGCAGGGCGATCGAGGCGGACCGCAAGCGCATCGCGGCGGACCTCCACGACACAGTCGAGCAGTACCTCGCCTGCGCGAAGATGGTGATGAGCGGGGCCGCGACGAAGGGCGGGATGCCGGAGGACGTGCGCAAGGCGTTCGAGGTCGCGGCGGACGTCCTTGCGCAGGCGAAGCGCGAGGTGCGCGACGCCGTGATGAACCTGAGGGTGGACGCCGCGAGCGGGACGACGCTCGCCGAGATGCTGAAGGCGACGGCCGCGCGCGTGTCGAAGTCCGGCGCGGTGGAGGTGCGCACCAAGCTGCGCGGAATAGGCGACGACTTCACGGGCCCGCGCATGCTCGACGCGGCGGCGATCGTCAACGAGGCGATAACGAACGCAATCAAGCACGGCAGGGCGAAGAACGTAATCGTCGTGTCGGATCCTGCGGCGGACGGCGGGTTCGTCCTCCGCGTGAGGAACGACGGCGAGGTGTTCGATACGTCGAAGGCGGTCGGACCGGAGACTGGCCACTTCGGGCTTTCGGGGATGCGCGAGCGCGCGAAGCGCATAGGTGCGACGCTAGCGATCGAGAGCGCCGGCGGGTGGACGGAGGTTCGCCTGGACGTCAAGGGCATGCGCAGCGTATGACAAGCGAAGGAAGGGGGTGGGCGATGAAGGACGAAGGCGGAGCGATAAGGGTGGTGATCATAGACGACCATGCGGTGATGCGCATGGGCGTGAAGTACGCGCTTTCGTTTGTGGACGGCATAGACCTCGTGGGCGAATACGACGGCGGCGACGGCGCTGCGGCGTGGGTCGTGCGCGAGAATCCGGACGTCGTGCTGCTCGACATCCGCATGCCCGACAAGGACGGGATAGCCGTCCTCTCCGAGATAATGCTGGTGCGTCCGAAGACCGCCGTCCTCATGCTCACGACGAGCGCGGCCGACGAGGACATCTACCGCGCTCTGAACCTCGGCGCGCGCGGGTACCTCGTCAAGGACCGCGGCTGCGACGAGATGTGCAAGGCGATCATGACCCTCCACCAGGGCGGCAGGTACATTCCGGACGAAATCAGGGAGATATACCGCGAGCGCCAGCAGATGCAGGACCTGACGAAGCGCGAGCGCGAGGCGCTCGACTTGATGTGCGCGGGGTATTCCAACGACGACATCGCGCGGATCATGGAGGTGACGCAGAGCGGCGCAAAGATTCACCTGAAGCACATCTTCGAGAAGCTCGGCGTCTCCACACGCGTGGAGGCGATGAGCGAGGCGATAAGGCGCGGCTTCGTCTCCGCCCCGGCGAACAAGGGTTGACGTCCCGCTCACTCCTCCTTCGCCTGCCCGGGGTCGGCCTCAGGCTTCGCCGGAGTAATCGCCACCTTGCCGCGGGGGACAAGCGTGATCGCCATGGCGCGTTGACGGGCGCAAATGGTATATGTTATAATACCAGAAAAATGTTGGTAGCCTTGTTTCCGTATTATGTCCGAAGCCAAAGTCATGCTTTCCTGTCAGAACGTCTCCATCCGCTATCAGGTGGGGGACTTCAAGAACATTGGGCTCAAGGAGTGGGTGGTGCGGCGGATCATGGGGAACTTCAGGGTCGAGGACTTCTGGGCCGACCGCGACGTAAACTTCTCGCTTGCGAAGGGGGACATGCTCGGCATCGTCGGCACGAACGGGGCCGGCAAGTCGACGCTGCTCAAGGCGATCTCCGGGATAATGGAGCCGACGGCGGGGCGAATCGTCCGCCGCGGGCGGGTCTCGGCGCTTCTGGAGCTTGCAAGCGGGTTCGACGGCGACCTGACAGTGAAGGAAAACGCATATCTGCGCGGCGCCATGCTTGGGTACACCCGGGAGTTCATGGATGAGGCATACGAGCAGATCGTCTCGTTTGCGGAGCTCGGGGATTTCGAGGACCGGCCGTTCAAGCAGCTCTCGTCAGGCATGAAGTCGCGTCTTGCATTTTCCATCGCTTCGCTTGTGAAGCCGGAGATTCTGATTCTCGACGAAGTGCTTTCCGTCGGCGACGGAACCTTCAAAAAGAAGAGCGAAGAGAAGATGCGCGAAATCATCAAGGGCGGCGCGACGACGATCCTCGTGTCGCATTCGCTCGGGCAGATTCGGCAGCTCTGCAACAAGGTGCTTTGGCTACACAAGGGCGAGCAGATCGCCTTCTCCGACGACGTGGCGGGCGTCTGCGACAGCTACGAGGCATTTCTGAGTGCGCCGGCCGGGACGAGGCCCAAGTTCGACTCCGAGGAAATCGCGGCGAAGCGCGCGGCGGCGAAGGCCGAGGCCGAGCGCCAGGCCGCGGAGCGCCGACGTCAGGAGGATGAGCGCCGCCGCAAGGCGGCCGAAGCCGCCGCGGAACTCGCTCGGCTGCGCACGGAGTCCAAGAAACTCGCGGAAGTCCGCCGCATCCTGAAAGGGGGCGGGAAGTGACCGATACCGAAATCAGGCAGCGACTTTTCCAGGGGGAGGACAGTGCCACGCAATTCAAGCGCGGACCGATAGGCGTCGCCAAGCTTGCTGCGGAACTTGTGGCGTTTACAAATGCCGCCGGCGGAGTAATTTTCTTCGGAGTCGATGACGATGGAACCATCTGCGGCTTGACCAAGGCGGATGCAAAATCGCTTGATGGCGAAATAAGCAATGCGGCAAACGAAAATGTCCGCCCCGCCGTGTATCCCCGTACAGAGTTCCATACCATTGACGGCAAGCTGATTTTGGCCGTGATTGTGCCAGAAGGCGTGTCTAAACCGTATGCGGACAAGACAGGGGCTTTTTGGGTCAAGTCAGGCCCGGACAAGCGCAGGGTGACTGCGCGCGAGGTGCTTCAGCGCATGTTGCAGGCATCGCTTCTTGTACATGCAGATGAACTGCCAATGGCGGGGTCTTCGGCAAAAGATATAGATCTCCATCATCTTGGCGAGTTCCTCGAACGGAATTATCGCATACCCTTGGGCGATGTCCTTGATCCCGGGAAGGTTGACATTCCGCAGGTGCTGTCCAATCTCGGTTTTGCCGCTGGCTCGCAGTTGACGTTGGCAGGAGTGATGTTGTTTGCGAAAACTCCCCAGCGATTCGCTCCGGTCAATGTAGTAAAGTGCGTTGCGTTTGTCGGCAACAACATTGCCGGCACGCAGTACCGTGATAGCGAAGACTTCCATGGAACGCTTCGTGACATGTATCGGGCGACAATGTCCTTTATCATGCGCAACCTTCGTCACGAGCAGCGAGACCAGGGGTTCAATTCGATTGGCATACCAATAGTTCCGGAAGATTCTGTAAGCGAGCTTGTGGCGAACATGTTCCTGCACAGGGATTATTTCGTTTCGTCGCCATGGCGGGTCTTGATGTTCGATGACAGAATGGAGATACACAGTCCTGGATGTCTGCCGAATCATCAAGACATCGAGAAAATCAAAGCGGGCGTGTCGGTGGTTCGCAACCCGATAATCTTCACCTTTGCGACAAAGGAAATCCCCTATCGCGGGATAGGCTCGGGGATAAAACGCGCGATTGAACTGTATCCACACATCGAGTTCGTGAACGACGTCGATGCCAATGAGTTTGTTGCCATAATCAGATATGAGGCGGCATTGGCAGATGGAGGGGGAGTAAATACTTCCTGTGATGCGAAAAATACTTCCCGCGAAGTAAAAACCTCTGTGTCTGTTGAGTTGCAAGAAAGTTCACAGAAAAGTTCACAGGAAAGTGCCCTGAAAGAGAAAATGCCACAGAAAAGTTCACAGAAAGGTTCACAGGAAAGTACTCTGAAAAGTTCACAGAAAATTCTGAATTTGTTTTTGGCCAATCCTATGTTGACGACTCAGGCTGTTGCGGTGAGTCTGGGCGTTTCACGCAGAGCCGTGGCAAAAAGTATCGCAGGTCTCCAGTCATCTGGTCGTTTGCGGCGCGTAGGGCCTGACAAGGGCGGACATTGGGAAGTTCTGGAGGGCGGCAAGTGAAGGACATCGCACTAACGGACGTCAAGCCGGCTTTTGCGGAACGGAACGTGCCGGTCGCGCTGGCGACGGACGAGAATTATCTGTCGTATCTCAAAGTCACGATAAACTCGGCGATTGCCAGTTCTCCCGGAAGCAACCTGGACATCATAGTCCTGCACGCGGGCATCCCGGAAGATGCAATTCTGGATTTCACCGCCGGATATGCCGGGGTCGGCAATGCGTCCGTGAGATTCGTCGATATTTCGGATGAACTGGAAACGTCCGGACTTTCGGACTACAGACAGACGGCCAGGCTGCCGCTGTCGTCGTGCTACCGCCTGCTGCTCCCCCGCATCCTTCCAGCATACGACAAGATCGTGTACATAGACGTGGACGTCGCCGTGTGCCGCGACCTCGGCGAGCTGTATGAGACGGATGTCGGCGACAACTGGTTTGCGGCCGCGAAAGACGTAGTCTACAACACAAAGCCCGAATACGTTTTCTGGGCGGCCAAATGGGGGTTCGCGGAATGGGACGGCTACGTCAACGCCGGCGTGCTGGTCATGAATCTGGAGCGTTTCCGCCGCGAGCCGGTCTTCGACAGACTCAAAGAGATCGTTTTCGAAGCGGCTAAATGGAACTGCGACCAGGACGCGTTGAACTTCGTGTGCAAAGGCGCAATCGCTCCGCTCGACCCGCGCTGGAACGTGCAGCTCGGCGACTACTGCCTCAAGGAGCAGATCGCCTTGACCGGGGATGAGATGTGGATCGCGCACTTCACCGGTGGACAGAAACCCTGGAAACGGCCCGCGCGTCGGCACTCCCACCTCTGGTGGCGACATGCAGACGCGTCCGATGCCTCCCGTCTCTGGGCGCGGGCGTGGGGCGACGCGCTTGTTCTGCCTGGGACCGACGCGTCAAAGGTTTCGGTCATTCTGCCGGTCTTCAATGCGCAGCTCTATCTGCCGGAGGCGCTTGCCAGCGTTCTCATGCAGAAGGAGATTCCAGAGATTGAGGTCATCTGCATCGATGACGGTTCCACCGACGACTCGGCGGAGATATTGGAATTCTGGGGAAAACGAGATCCCCGGCTCCATGTCATTCGCCAGAAGAACCAGGGTGCGGGTGTCGCGCGCAATGTCGGACTGGATGTAGCCAAGGGAGAATACATATTCTTCCTGGACGCCGACGATCGGCTGTCGTCCGGCGCGGCGCTCCGGCAGGCGTATGAGCAGGCCAAGGCGGACGACCTCGACGTTTTGATTGCCGACGGTTCGGTCATGGATGAGAACGGCACTGCGGGAAAATCGAACGCTTATCTCAAGCAAGACCTTTTGCCTGAGAAGCGTGTATTTGGGCCAGTGGCCCTTGGCGTGAATCTCTACCTGATAGTGCCCATGGGGCCAGGTGCCAAGTTGTTTCGTCGGGCATTTCTCTCGGATCGGGATCTCCGGTTCCCGGCGCTGAAGCGGTCTGAAGACTTCCCGATGGTCCAGTTGGCGCTTTCGCTGGCGCGCCGACTTGGCGTGATGTTCCCTCCATTGGTTGAAAGACGTCTCGGCGTGGCGACGTCGCTGGAGTCGACAAAGGACGAAACGCCGCTGATATTCATTGACGCGGAGCGGGTATTTCGGGAGGAGCTGGATCGACGCGGCTTGTTGGGCAAATACAGAGATGCCGTAAATGCGTCCTTTGCGGTGCGGCTTGCCTATAATTTCAGAGCGGTGCGCACGTTCGCGTCATACAAGGCGATATTCGACGAGACGAGGGGGTTGTTCGCCGCCTGGACGTCATGCGGCGATGGCGACGGAATATCGGAAGCCTGTCGAAAAGCGAAGGCCTACCTGGATGACGTGTTCGGGGCACAGGCGTCCGATTCGGACCTGGTGCAGAGATTTATAGACGATTGCACGGTGCGGATCCGTGGCGAAGCCAGACAACGTGTTGAACAGTTGGAGCGCGACATGAATATGTTGAAGAGCGCGCTTCAGGAGTCGCAGAAGTCGCGCGGCGAACTGTTCACTAGGCTTCAGGAGTCGCAGCGTTCGCGCGGCGAACTATTCACGCGGCTTCAGGAGTCGCAGAAGTCGCGCGGCGAACTGTTCGCGAAGCTTCAGAGTTCGCAGAAGTCTCGCGGCGAACTGTTCACGAAACTTCAGGATGTGCAAAAGTCGCGCGGAGAACTTTTCTCGAAGCTCCAGGAGTCGCAGAAGTCGCGCGGCGAATTGTTCGCGAAGCTCCAGGAGTCGCAGAAGTCGCGCGGGGAGTTGTTCGGGCAGCTTCAGGAGTCGCAGAAGTCACGCGGCGAACTGTTCACCAGGCTTCAGGAGTCGCAGAAGTCACGCGGCGAACTGTTCACGAAGCTCCAGGAATCTCAGCGCTCTCGCGGCGAACTGTTCTCGAAGCTAAAGGATGTGCAGAAGTCTCGCGGCGAACTCTTCACGAAGCTTCAGGAGGCTCAACGCTCTCGCGGCAGACTGTTTACCCAGCTTCAGGAATCGCAAAAGTCGCGCGGAGAGCTGGTGAAGAAGTTGCAAAAAGAGCAGGCGGACAACAAGATTGCGCGGGAAAGCCAGGATCGGTTGATAGGCGAATACAAGGCTGTGCTTGAACAGATAAACGAGGTTGTGAAATAATGAACGAAAACATAAATTGGAATTTGCAGCAAAAAATTGTCCGTCAAGGTGAAAACTCATGAACAAAACTGAAGCGAAAACTTTCCATGTAACAGAGATAAAGAAATCGCCCCGCTCTCTTTCCTATGTCGTGCAGATAGAAGCCGCGGACGGCGCGGTCGAAGTTCGCATACCTTTCAGCTTGCGGTTCAACAAGGACGTCTTGATTTACAACAGCGGCATCCTCTACATGTTCGAGACGATATTCAAAGCGCCGCAGAACAAGAAGAACGCCGGTCGCTACCGGCTGCAAGTGGATCTGGAACCGGACGTGGACCTGACGGCGCTTCGCGCGGACTACACCAATCTTCTGCTTGCGGACGGCACCGGGCTGGACTCCCATGCGATAAGACTTCTGGCCGACGGCTGCAAAAGTCTGAAATACGCGACGCTCGTCGACCTGAAAGGAGAAGAACTCGAATCGATTGACCCCGCCGAGTACGATACGGACGATTCGGTTTTGATATCAGGCGAGAACTATCTGCGCAACCGCTCGATACAGGATGTCCGGCTCGATTTCTCCCACGACGGCAACCGCCTTTATCTGCTGATGCTCTTGATCGACCATTTCAAGGCGCGGAAAGTCCTGACAGGCGATACGGAAAAGAATGCCATAAAGTCGTATTACGGCACGACGACGGAGCTGTTCACCTGCAACTTCATCTACGGCGACATCGGCACGGCGTACGTCAACGCCGTGATGGATCCCGACCGGTATTTCGACAGGCTTCTCAAGTGCGGCTTCTATCCGCCGTTCAAGAATCTGCGAAAGTATCTTACCGCCAAGTTTTTGGAGAGCCGGTACGGAGTCAGGATATTCACGCCCGAACGCGAGGACGCCTTCTTCAAAGTCAACAAAATCGACATTGCCGACGGACCGGGGCTGCTTGAAATACTGAAATCCTACAAGAAGCAGAAGCAGGTTGGCACGGGATTGCAGCTGTTCGACGTCTATCTGCTGACGCTCAACGCGGTAGACGCCGCCGCGCTCCGCAAAAGGCTCGTGCACAACCCAGAGCAGGGGAAGGTCTTCGACGCAGCGATGCAGTTCGCGCGGCAGGAGTACGAGGCCGACAAAAAGGCGCTTGACGGATTCAAGCTCTTCGACTTCGCGCGCCTCAAGGAGGCTTTCGGCGACGAAAAAGACGCGCCGTTCTACCAGACGGTGTACGGTAATCTGCAGCGGCTCCAGAAGGCGAATCGCCAAGAAGGACGGGACGTGCGGATGTCGTTCGTGATGGCGGCGTACAACAGGGCGTTCTGCATCGAACGCTCGATAAACTCCTTCCTGCGGCAGGCCGCCGGCGACACGGAGCTGATTGTCGTCGACGACGGCTCTTCTGACGGAACCGAAGCGCTTGTCAACAAAACCTACGCCGCGGAAATCTCGCAAGGCCGCATCCGGTTCGTCCGGACTGCGAACAACGGCGTCTGCAAGGCGCGGAACGTCGGCTTGTCCATGGCGCGTGGCGAATGGATCGCCTATCTCGACTCCGACAACGAGATAGTCCCCGATTTCATAGAGACCGTGAAAAGCGCAATCGCGGCGAATCCAGAGGCCGAGGCGTTTTATGCGAAGCTGGAGTTCATGTCGTCACACCGCATAATCGGCAGGGCGTTCGACTACGACCAGCTGCGCTATCACAACTTCATCGACCTCGGCACATACGTCCATCACCGGTCGCTCTACGAGACGGAGGGCGGCTTCGACGAGAAAATGACCAGGCTCGTCGACTGGGAGCTGATAGTAAGGTACTCGGCGCATCATACGCCCGTGTTCATCGACAAGGTGATGCTGCACTACGAGGATTCGGGGGAGACAAACCGCATCACGAACCTCGGCCGTTCCAGCTACTACGTCAACCTGAACTACCTCAGGCGCAAGCACTGCGCGGACTATCCGCTCGTCACGACGGTCGTCACGACATACAACCACGAACAGTTCATTGCGCAGGCGCTGGAAAGCGCCGTGGCCCAGGAGGGCCGGTTCATCCACGAGATTCTCGTCTCGGACGACTGCTCGACGGACGGAACCCGCGCCATAGTCGGCGAAATCGCCGCAAGGAACCCCGGATTGGTGTTTGACATCTCAGGCGGCGAGAACATCGGCATTTCCGAAAACATGCGCAAATGCATCGGCGCGGCAAAGGGCAAGTACATTGCGTGGCTGGAAGGCGACGACTACTGGGCGTCGTCCGCCAAGCTTCGCGACCAGGTCGATTTCATGGAGGCGCACGCGGACTGTCCGATGGCGTTCTGCGCGCTGAAGCTGCTCTCCGCCAAGGGCCTGGCTTCCTGCGCCCGCAAATACGAACCCCTTTCGGAACGGGTGACAGGATACGATTTCTTCAAGCCGCCGGCATATATGGGCGTCATCGGCAACTTCTCCACGTGCATGTTCCGCGCCGATCTGGTCAAGTCGCTGCCGGAGTCACTTTACAAGCACCGCCTGAGCGAGATTGCGCTGGCCTTCTATCTGGAGCGGTTTGGCGCGCTTGGCTTCGTGCGGGGCGAATATACGGTCTATCGCCAGCATGCGGGCGGCGTGTGGTCCGGTGCCGGCAAGTTCGGCCAGTTCCTGCAGCGGGTCAGGTGCCGCGAACAGGTGCGGGACATTTGCCGCGAGGAGTACGTGCCCCTGGTCGATGCCGATATACAGAAGACCGAAGACGAGTTTCAGCGGTTTTTCTCGAAGACCGTCTCGATGTGCCGCGCGTTCGAGAAGCGGGCGGCGGATGCGGAGCGCCGCAACGCGGAGCTTCAGAAGAAGCTCGAAGCCTCGGCAGCGGAATGCGCGCGCCAGCGGCAGCGGGCCGAGAGGTGCGGACGGCAGGAGGCGCTGGCCGCCGACAAGGCGCGGAGGGCGGCCGCATCGAACAGCAAGCTGCAGAAAGAGGTCGCCGCGCTCAAGGTTTCCGAGTCGTATCGTATCGGCATGGCCGTTACATGGCCGGCGAGAAAGACGTGGGGCGGGGTGAAGTGCCTGCGCGAAAACGGCCTGAAGTACACCGTCAAACACGCCGTCGGCAAGGTCCTGCGGACTTTCGGCTCAAGGTGCAGGTGGTAAAGCCTAGTGTGATTCTTCACAATCCCCGGGGGTTGCGTCGCTCAGGGGGTTGCGTCGCTCCGCCGACGCAACAAGGAAGTCCCA
>CAMOCC010000067.1 GCA_946610035.1 uncultured Verrucomicrobiota bacterium | reverse complement strand
TCGGAGTTTTTAGTGGAAGAGTATGAGTAAAAACTCCGATGGTTAGGGTTCTCGCGCGACCTCTCCTATGAGAACAAAAGTCAAGTGGGTAAAATCGCTTTGGCGATTTCCGCATTCCGTGGTCAAGATTTCCACTTAAAACTCCGATGAGCCAAATACTTGGAGACGCGGCTTCCAGCCGCGTCAATCGAGTGATTGGTATGCAACTACTTTAGCGTACTTGACGCGGCTGGAAGCCGCGTCTCCAACACCCATGGGGACTGTCCCCCTCTGCCTCGAGTAAAAACTCCGATGGTTAGGGTTCTCGCGCGACCTCTCCTATGAGAACAAAAGTCAAGTGGGTAAAATCGCTTTGGCGATTTCCGCATTCCGTGGTCAAGATTTCCACTTAAAACTCCGATGAGCCAAATACTTGGAGACGCGGCTTCCAGCCGCGTCAATCGAGTGATTGGTGTGCAACTACTTTAGCGTACTTGACGCGGCTGGAAGCCGCGTCTCCAACCCCCACGGGGACTGTCCCCCTCTGCCTAATGGGGGAAGGCTATTACCAAAAGGGGAGGGTCGCGGCGTGCGCGATGCTCCTATAGAGGCGGAGTGAGATTGTCCGTCGCGGAGCGACGGCCCCCCTGGGTGCGGCGGATTAGGGTCTATTAGGGTCGGATAGAGTCGGTGGATGTTTGGAGTGTAGGGGGTGGTTTAACACCGTTACAGTAAAGTAGACAACACCGCCGCGGTGTTCCGTGCGCAGGAGATTGGCTACATCCGCATGTAGAGCCGCTCCCCAAATGGGGAATGGTCCCGCCATGCCTGAAAATGCTATAATGTGCGTGCAAGCAGGAAACCGAAACGAGGTAGCAGAATGAAAATCAAAGCAAAAGTTGGTTTGAAAAATGTTGGCATAGTTCTCTCGGCTGGTGTTGCGCTTGGCGCGGCATCTATCGCTCATTCAGACACGGTGGTGAATGAGTTTCGGAACGCATATTCCTCTGCGGAGACGTTTACGTTTGAAAAACTTGTTACGGGCAACACGTACGTCTGGTGCGGCACAACCGGCGATGTCTTCGACGAGAACTGGTGCGTCTGGGAGTCGGCGGAAGTCGACGGAGTGCGGACAAACGGCATTCTCCAGACAGGCGACTATTTCCGCACGGCCGACGCCTGGAACCAGAAGGCGAGGCTTCGCATCGGAAGCGGCTCGTACACCTTTCCGTATGTCCAGCTTGGAAAGGCCGGGTCTTCTTACGTGGTCGTTACAGGCGGCGTGCTGAGGGCTTCTGGCGGAGACATCCAGGTTGGAATCAGCGGCGGCGACAGCACTTTCGTGCTAAGCAACGGCACGGTGTCCGCGGCATACTGGCTCACGGCGGGACGCGACGCCGCAACAACCTCGAGAATCGAAGTGCACGGCGGTTCGCTGACAACGGCCTATCGCGACGGGGTCGAGCAGACGGGCGATACAGGCAACGGCATGATCGACCTCGCCTCGCATGCAAATTCAAGAGCCACTTTCCTGCAGACGGGAGGCCGTGTCCATGCCGCCGGTTCGGCGAACAAAGACGATAAGAACATCGCAATGTCTGTTGGAAACGGCACCGATGCAGAGGCTGCCGTGGAGCTGACGGGAGGCGAAATGGATCTTGACGGGCATCTTGAAATCCCGCGCGTCGGTACCGGAACATTTGCCATGGCCGGCGGCAAGCTCGACGTGCTCGACGAAATCCACATTGCCGCAGGCAACGACTCCACTGGAACGCTGACCGTGACAGGCGGAACAGTAAACGTCCAGGCGTTCATGCAGGTCGCGCGCGGAAGCGGCTCGACCGCAACGTTCGCGATGTCCAATTCAACAGTCGATGTTTCAAGGTATGTTGCAGTCGGATTCGGGGCAAACAGCACCGCCGACGTGGACGTGTCGGGCGGAACGCTGAACCTGAAAGGCAATACCGAGGGCATCGGATTTCTGATCGGCGACAACGCCAGCGCAACGCATTCCGCATTCAAGGTACGCGGAAACGGCGTTGTCAATGCGGCGGCGGACAGCCATGTCGGCTGGAACTCTGCCGGAACGCTCACGATCGATGATGACGGGTATGTCGGAGTCGGTTCTGCGTCCAATCATAGGTGGTTGATAATCAATTTTGGTTCCGGAGTGTCCGGGCATTCCATTGTCAATCTCGATGGTGGCACGCTTGACGTGTGCCATGTCCAGATGAACAATACAGGCGACGGTTCTGCCGATGTGAACTTCAACGGCGGTGCAATCAATGTGTACGCCTACAACAGCAATGCAGGCGGCAACCTGTTCGGCAACATATCAGGAGGCGATCTGCGCGTCTTCATCAAGGAGAACGGCGGAACGATATCTGTGGTAGAGGGCGCGACCATTGCCGTAAACGAGCCGCTTTTGACAGGTGTTGACGAAGGAACCGACGGCGGATTCACAAAAGACGGCGCTGGAACGCTGACGCTTGCGGCGACGAACAACACCTATACTGGTTCGACGGTCGTGAAGGGCGGTTCGCTCGTTCTTCCCGAGGGCGGGACTCTCGCATCGACGCGGCTAGTGCTGGACGGCGGAACCTTCACCGGCAAGACCTTCGACGACGTGACGATTTCCTCCGGCAGCTACACCTTCTCCGAGCTTCCGGTAAGCGCCGCAGGCACCGTCACGCTGAACGGCGGAATTCTCCGCATGACCCTCGCCGAAGCGCAGGCGACCGAGGGTGCCGCTACTGTCGTCGTAAACGGAGGCACCGTTTTGGTTGATGCAGACGCGGCGGAATCGATTGCCGCGGGATCGGTGTTCACCTTCGGCAACGTTACGCTCGGAACTGATGTCGACGCGGGCGATGCAGTGAAAGTCAGCGGCGTACATTTCGACTGGACATACGGATCGAGCGGCGGACATCCCACGGCCACCGCCGCGACGGCTGCGGGAGACAACGTCTGGATCGGCGGATCCGAGGGGTACTGGAAGGACAACGTAAACTGGACATACGGTGTTCCATCCGAAGACGGAACCGCGATCTTCAACAGCGATGCGCATGTAATATTCGACGCGAACAAGACGGTTGCGAGCATCCGTGTGAACGCGACGGTGACGTTCAGTTCTCAGAATTCAGCCAGCGTGAACCCGGAGCTGTTGGTCCACGACGTCGACGGCACGGGAACGCTGCGGCTCGACCACGTCGGCTTCCGCGGCAACGGCGGAGACAAGCGGATTGGAACTGCATCGGCCAACACATTTACGCTCGAATTCGTGTCTGCCAATACCGACTCCTGGCTTGTCGACATTTTCGTCTACGCGCCCATCACGGGCAATGGCTACGTTCGTCTCTACGGCGGGACATGGCTCTACGGAGACAACACGTCGTTCACGGGCAAGGTCCGAAAGGATGACGGAGATGTCAGATTCATGGCGCCGGAGGCGGGCTTCCCCAATGCCCATACCGTCGATATGTATGGAACGATATGGCTCTGGTTCAGGGAAGGCGAAATCGCGTTCGGCGGAAACTTCACAGCGAACAACGCTTCCAGGTCCGCCTGCGGAATAAACCTGCCCATCGGAGTCTCTAATGTCACTTTGACGCTCGGCGGCGGAAACGGCTATGTCAATATTGGAAGGCAGTATATTCATCCTTCTGGATTTACATCGTTCTACGGAGTGTATGTCGGCGACGGCGGGAGCAATTGGACGGCGGGAACCGACAAGTTCACAATCCGCAAGATCGGCAGCGGCACGATGAACTATCTCGGCGTCGAGTCGGTCTACAACCTTTCGGTCGAGGGCGGCGTTGCGATGGTTGATCCCACTATCGCCGACCCGAAGTGGAGCAATCTCAACCTTACCGTAAAAGACGGTGCCACATTCAGTGTGGATGCCGGAATCTCCATCGCCTCCGCCGATTTCCAGCGCGGCTCGAAGCTCCAGTCGACCTACTACGAGACAACGGAGGATGAAACTACGACATACGGTGTAAACTTGCTGTCCGTTACCGGCGCGGCGACGCTTGATGGAGTTCAGCTGACTGCTGCGGGAACGACCCCGAATGTGGACACGGTATACACCGTTCTTTCCGCCGAATCCGTTTCCGGTACGGCCGAATCAAGGGTCGACGATCCTGACGATACGGACAAGAAGGTGTGGATTGCCAAGGTCCGCCCTGCAGTAGTCAGTCTGCGGTACGGATCCCGTATGCCGGGTTTCTTCATCAACATTCGGTGAAACTATGCGCCCTAGGTCATATATTCTTGCGCTTGCTCTGTCGCTCTCGCTCCCGCTTGGAGCTTCTCTGCGGATAACCGAGATTTGCCCCAAGCCCGAGGAGGCCGACCACAACGGACGTGAGTCCGGTTGGATCGAGCTGTACAACGACGGCGAGGAGTCCGTTGATCTGGGGGAATACGAGCTTCAGCGCTTCAACCTCGGCAAGAAGGCGAGCGCCGGCAAGTTCTCGAACCTGCCGTCCTCCACGCTAGCTCCGGGCGGGTATTTCGTCGTCTACACCAGCGAGGAGTACGACAACGCTGAGGATCTCGGCGGCGACGGCATCACGGCATCGGTCTACGGCGGACTGACCGTTGTCCCTTTCAAGGTAAATCCGAAGAAGTTCCCCATGGTGCGGCTGTTGAAAGGCAAGACCGTTCTCCAGACGGAATACGTTCCCGTGGATCTGAAGGACGGATGGTCGTACTGCTCGCGGGTCGTCATGCCGCACGCCACGAAGGGCGCCGCGAACGACACGGCGGATTCCGTCCCGTACGGACCGAACATAGGTCCTCTCTTCGGAGTCAAGCACAGTCGGACCGTATTCGATGTTCTGCTGCGTCCCAAGAGCGGCGAGGACTACGAGGTCTCGCTTCCGGTGAATTCCATCGACGGAACGGCGATTGAAGGCGTGGTGCTGAACTGGATATCCGGCGTCGGCGATTCCCGGACAACGGGATCGAAGGCAATGGAAAAGGACGAGTCCGACGGCGAGCGCGGACAACTCTGGACGGCGACGATCCCCGCCGCATCGCTTCCCGCGCCCGGAGGACTGCTGCGCATCAACGTCACGATTACCGAAGAAGGCGGAGCGACCTGGACGAGTCCGTCGTTCCTCAATCCCGACGACGGATTCCAGTATCTCGGCACGGTTGTCGAGAACACGGAGCTGGAAGACGCAAAGCTGCAGACGCTTCATTTCTTCGTCGAGGGGAACAGCGTTGCGCAGATGGACGTCGATGCCGACAAGCAGAACCTCTCGCTCGTGCCGTACAACGCGCGGTGCGGAGTCTTCGATTCGCAGACGGGCGCCTACTACGACAACGTGAGGATCGACCTGCGCGGCAACACGTCGGGGACGTTCCGCAAGAAGGCGCATGGACTCAAGTTCGCGAAGTGCCATCCGCTCGCCTGCACGAACCCGCTGGACGGCGAGAAGATTGAGGTGCGCAAGACCTCGTTCACGGCGGAGTACTGCGACCCCGCGTACGTGCGCCAGTCGCTTGCGTTCTGGCTTTTCCGCCAGGCGGGATGCAAGGTGCCGTTCCACTATCCGGTGAGGCTCAACCTCAACGGCGAATTCCACCAGCTCGCGTTCCATACTATCAGATTCTCCGACGAGCTCATCGAAGACTACTACGGACTCGACCCGAAGGGATACGGCTACAAGAACTCCGGATGCCTGCACTGGGGCAAGTCCTGGACGGACAATTCCGAAATGTACAACTGGGTGGCATGCGAGAAGAAGACGCCGGACGACGGGGATGAAACGAGCTGGAACGCATACGTACCCCTGCGCAACTGGGTGAAGTCCTTCAACAACGGCATGCAGGCGTCCGTCGACGACCAGGCGCAGGTCACTCGGGAGGTGGTCAGGACGTTCGACCTTCCGGCTTGGATAAACTATCTCGCGGCGGCGCGCATAACCATGGAGACGGACGACACGTGGGCGAACCTCTCCACTTACGGAGACGTCAACGGGACGGAAACGTGGATGCCGCTCGGCTACGACATGAACCAGTCCTTCGGACACATCTACTCGACGATGTGGAACGGCTCGAAGCCCATGCGTCTCGCGGAGGAAGACAGCTTCAAGGCGCATCCGTTCTTCGGCGGACGCCGCGTCCTCTGCTATTTCGCGAACGGAAGCCGGTCGCATCCCGACAGCGAGAACTGGGCGTGCGAGGCCATATGGCAGTCGACCAAGTTCCGCCGGCTGTACCTTCGCCGCCTGCGCACGCTCATGGACACGCAGCTCATGCCGCCCGGAACGTCGAAGCGCGCAACTCCTCTTTGGCATTATCTCGAATCGGTCACGAACGCGACGTGGGAATGCGCTAAGCTCGACTACGCGAAGTGGCGCGCGGACAGGAACAATCTGCCGGAGGGAAGCAGCGGGACGTTCTGGCTGGACACGGCGATCTACTGCTGGGACAGGGCTCTCAGCCATGAAGAGGGCGTTGCCGATCTCTGGGACAACTACATCGTCCCGCGTCGCCGCCATCTTTTCGAGACGCATTCGGTCAACAACGTTTCGTGGCAGACCGGCTACGGAGAAGGGCTGAACGCCGCCATCCCGAACGCCCAGAGCTCGCTGGCCGTGCTTGTGCCGAAGCTGTCGTTCGTGAAGACGTCGGAAGGGGTGCTTGAGATTTCGAACGGCAACGCCGAAGCCGTCGATTTGAGCGGATGGAGGCTTTCCGGAGCGGTCGACTGGACGCTTCCCTGCGGTACTGTCGTCGACATGAACGACAAGGTGTATGTAGTTGCGGACCGCGCGGCGTACGTCAAGGCAAACGCGGCGAAACTTACGGACCAGGTCATCGTCGGCAACGCGAAGTTTACGGACGGCCTTGATGTCGTGTACGTCGTGCCGAGCGAGGTCGGCAATGCGGACGGTACGGTCGACATCGGGGAAGGCGGAGAGGTGTGGTTCAGCGGAGAGGGTCCGGTGAACGGCTTCTGGCAGCAGGCCGCCGATCTGCCTATACATGTAAACTCGGAGGATTCTGCGGACGAATTCGAGTTCACGCTCGATCCGTCCGTCGAAACGGCGTGTGGTTCGGTGTGCGTCGACTTCGTGGTGCGGCAGGATGTCGGCATAGCTGCGGCGGAACTGCTCGATTCGTCCGAACTCGGCTCCCCGCAGACGAGCGTGGTTCTTGCGTCCGACGATTCCGGAATCGCGTTTTACCTTCTCGCGAAGGCGGGATGGGTCCGTCTTGGGACTGCGCAGGTTTCGCCGATGCTTGGCGTGCCGTACGGCATGCGGATGGAGCTTGACTATGTCAACGGCGAGGTTCGCCTGATGGTGCGCGAGGGAGAGAGCTGGGTGTCGCTGTCGGATTCAAAGGGGAAGACGGCGTTTAGGTTCGCTTCCGAGGCGAATGCGATGAGGTCCGTCGGATTCGTGGGCAGCGGACGCATCGACCGCCTTGACGGATACCGCGCGCCGACGCGTCCGAATCACCGCAGGCGCTTCTACATCCGCATGCGCTAGAGCCATCATGTGACAGGCTCGGTTCTGCCCCGTTCCGATCGCGACTGGTCGGTTCGTGGGCGGCTGTGCGGTGCGATCCCGTGTTTGTTTTCCGTCAGTATTGATGTAACACCTACTTTTTGCTATAATTTAGGTATGTTGATACCTGACGAGTTGTCGGGGGGATTCAAAAAACGCCCTCTCGACGCGCACAAACGATCCGTCGGCACGGTCACCGTTGTCGGCGGTTCGAAGCGCTATTCGCACGCGCCCGTGGTCGCGGCGCTCGGCGCGAGGGCGGCGGGTGCGGGGCTGGTTCAGCTTGTCGTGCCGGGCGAGTCGCGCTTCGCGGCGGCGGTGCATGTGCCAGAGGCGACGTTTGCAGGCATGGCGGAGGGCTTGAAGTCCGATGCCGTCGTCGCGGGCATGGGGCTCGGGATGGGCGCGGACGCGGTTTCGACGGTGAAGCATCTTCTTGCGCCCGGGGTCGGCAGGCTTGTTCTTGATGCGGACGCGTTGAACGTGCTTGCTAAGACCGGCTTCGGAGGCGGTGCGGAGTCCCTTGTGCTGACTCCGCACGAGGGCGAGGCGGCGCGGCTTCTCGGCTGCGGACGCGGCGATGTCGCGGCGGACCGGCTTGGCGCGGCGCGCGCGATAGCAGAAAAATTTAGTGCGACGGTCGTCCTGAAGGGTCCGGGGACGCTCGTCGTCGAGTGCGGGGGCGGTCGCGTGTACAGGAACGCGACCGGCAACCCGTTCATGGCGCTCGGGGGGATGGGCGACCTCCTCGCCGGCGTGATCGGGGCTCGTTGGGCGTATTTGAAGTCGGACGCGTTCATCGCGGCCGCGACGTCCGTCTGGCTGCACGGTGCGGCCGCGGATGAAGTGGTGCGCGCCGGGCGCGATCCTTCGATTGTGAACACGGCTGCGGCGATAGGTTCGCTGAGGGTTGCCGTTGAAGGGCATGAAACCATGAACCGAAAGGAATGATGGCTATGGTAAACTATGCTGAACTGGAATCGACTCTGGAGCAGACGAACGAACCGCTCGGACTGCTTACGATGCAGGCGACGAGCACTACGGGGCGTCTTGCCAGGAAGTTCCCCGGCCGGCTCAAGGCGCTTTTCGGCGCCGAGCACGGGTTCTTCGGGACGGCTGCGGCCGGCACGAAGACCGCGAGCGCCTGGCATCCGTTCTTCAACCTGCCGATCCACTCGCTGTACGGCGAGTACCGGAAGCCGACGCCCGAGATGCTGAAGGACATCGGGCGCATGGTCATCGACCTCTGCGACATCGGGGTCAGGTGCTACACGTACCTTGCGACGTTGAAGAACACGCTTGAGGCGTGTGCGGAGAACAACATCCCCGTCACGGTGCTCGACAGGCAGGTACCTATGGGCAGCGTCATGGACGGCCCCATGCGCGAGCCGGCGTATGCGAGCTTCGTCGCGCCGATCAACGTCCCGTTCTGCCACGGCATGACGCCGGGCGAGTGCGCGGTGTGGATCAGGACAGCGGAGGGCCTGGACCTGGACCTTTCGGTCGTGAAGCTCGACGGGTGGAACCACAGGATGCACGACCCCTGGCGCAACTTCCTTCCCCCGAGCCCGGCGATCCGCAGCTGGGATTCGGCGGTCGCCTATCCAATGACTGTGTTCACGGAGGCGTATCCGGCCGTCGACTGCGACAGGGACGGACCGCTAGCGTTCCGCGTCATCGGCGCGCCGTGGCTTGACGCGAAGGGCGTGATGGAGGATCTGCGCTCCGGCATGGAGACGTGCGGCATCGACATGAGGCCGTACCGCTATTCGCCGACGGGCGGGCGCTACGCCGGTTTCAACCTCAACGGCATACTCTTCTCCGTGTCGCGTCCGATCGGCTACTATCCCGTCACTGCGGGGGTTCTTCTCTTCACGGCGCTGTTGCAGCACCACGGGCAGAAGGTCGCAGTCGGGGCGCGTCCCGAGTGGTTGGACAAGCTCTTCGGTTCGACGGAGATAAGGGATACTCTCAGGAGCGGGAACCTCGGCACTCTGTTCCAGAACTGGATCGAGGCCCAGGACGAATATGTGAAAACTAAAGTTGACCTCTACCGCACATGACGGATATTTTGATATAATATCCCTCAATGACGAGAAACATCATATCAGCGATACTGGTTTCTGCGGCGCTTTCCGCATTCGCGGAGAAGCGTCCGTTCGAACTATACCAGCCAATCATCGACCGTTGTCCGTTCGGCCAGCCGCCGCCGGACTTCGATCCGACATCGAGTCCGACGGCGAGCGGCTCCTCGCAGGGCGTCGACGAGGCGGCCCCCGAGGTCCCGCTCTCACAGCAGCAGGAGGCGCTGCAGAAGTCGGTGAACGCGACGGCTTTGCTAATAGATTCGACGCGCACCGTGTGGGTCGGGTTCTCCGACTTGTCGGACCCCAAGTCCCCGCGCACGCACTACATGGCCGTCGGGACGTCGGAGGACGGATGGCTCGCGAAGAGCGCCGATCCAGAGAAGAAGACGGTGACGCTTGAGAAGGACGGCGTCGAGATCGAGGTCGTCGTAGGCGCGGGCGCGTCGACAGGCGCCAAGGCGGACGCCGCAGGCGCAGGCCAGCAGTCGCGGCGCGGTTTCAACGGCGGGCGCGGCCCCATGAGGAGTCCGCTTCTCTCCGGCAGAGGCGGCGAAGGCGGCGACGGGGGGCGGTCCATGCGCAGCCTGAGGCAGATGCGCCGCGACCGCGAGGAGGCGGAGGCGCTTCAGGTCGCCGAGGCCCGCAAGGCGCGCGAGGAGGCGCAGGCCGAGGAGCGCAAGCGGCGCGAGGAGGAGGAGAAGCAGCGAGAGCAGGAGAAGGCGGAGCGCGAGGCCGAGCGGGCCGCCGAGCGGGAAGAGTACAGGGAGAGGCTGAAGAACCTTGCTGCGGACCTTGAAAAGCGCATGGCGGAGAACCGCAAGGCGGAGTCCGAGCGTGAAGGGGGCGAAGACGATGAATAAGACGACTTTGGAGGAGTTCCGCGAGTCGCTTCTCAAGACGGGCGGATACGACACGGCACCGGACCACAAGGCGCCCGAGCGCGCGAGGAAGGGCTGGTGGACGACGCTTCGCTTCACGTTTCTCGTTTCGAGGGTGTTCCCGCTTTGCGCGATATACGAGCCGCTTGGCAGGCTTACGACGGAGAAGTGGGCGCATTTCTGCTTCTCGACCGTGACGGGCGCGGAGAAGCTCGGGATGAACGTCCACTTCGAAGGGTGGAAGAACCGCGCTGCGTACGAAGGCCCGGTCATATACGTCTGCAACCACATGTCGACGACAGAGACCATACTTCTGCCGCCGGTGCTGCTCGCCTACGGACCGCTCAACATCATCGCCAAGCGTTCGCTCTCGAGGCTTCCGCTCCTCGTGAAGGCGGCTGCGCACATGGGCATGGTGCCGATCGACAGGAAGTCTCCGCGCGAGGACCTGATGAACATGCTGCGCGTGAGCGGCGAGAAGGTCAAGGAGGGGAACAGCTTCCTCGTCTTCCCGCAGGGGTCGCGCCAGAAGGTCTTCAGCAGGAAGCTCTTCTCGTCAATCGGCGCGAAGATGGCTGAGAAGGCGGGATGCCCCGTGGTGCCGCTGGTCGTCGACACGAGGGTGCAGCCGACTCGCGAAAAGGGCCTTCTCTCGAAGGTGTTCAAGGATTTCGGCACGGTTGACACGTCCTATGACATTCGTTGCTGCTGCGGACCCGTCATCCCGCACGACAAGTCGAAGGTCATGCATGAAAAGTCGTTCGACTGGATGGCGGCGAAGCTCGAGGAGTGGGGGCTCCCCGTCGAGCGCGCGTGAGGCGCGGGTGGATTCCGAAATGGCAGCTGTGAAAGAGAAGAAGACGACGCTCGCGCTCGTTTCGCTCGGTTGCGCGAAGAACGCCGTGGACCTCCAGGTGATCGCAGGCGACCTTCTTAAGAAGGGGTACGTCATGTCGTCCGATCCCGACAGGGCGGACGTCGTGATCGTCAACACCTGCGCCTTCATCGCGTCCGCACGCGAGGAGGCCGAGGCGGAGATAACCCGCGCCGTGCAGCTGAAGGCGAACGGCAACTACGGCAAGGTCGTCGTCGCGGGGTGCTATCCGAAGCGCTACCCGAAGGCGAAGGCGAAGTTCCCCGGCGTGGACGTCTGGCAGGGCGTCCCCGAGACGTGGGTGGAGCCGAAGATCCCCGAACTGCGCTTCACGGGCAAGGCGTTTGCGTACCTCAAGATTGCGGAAGGATGCTCGCACCGTTGCGCCTACTGCGCGATACCGTCCATAAGGGGCCGCTTCAGGTCGCGTCCGATGGCGTCGATCCTCAAGGAGGCGAAGGCCCTTGTCGCAAGCGGATGCAAGGAGTTGAATATCGTCGCGCAGGATCCCATGCTGTGGGGGCGCGACATGCGGCCGGCATCAGACATAACGGAGCTTCTATGGAAGCTGGACGGCCTGCCGGGAAGGTACTGGGTCCGGGTGCTCTACAGCTATCCGAGCGAAATAACGCGCGAGTTCGTCGAATGGCTCAACACGTCGAAGCACGCCGTCAAGTACGTGGACGTTCCGCTTCAGCACACCGATCCCGACGTCCTCGTCAAGATGAACAGGAAGGGCGCCGTCGATTCGTCGCTCTGGATCGCGGAGGCGCTGAGGGAGGCCGTCCCCGGCGTGACGCTCAGGACCACGGTGATGACCGGCTTCCCGGGCGAGACTGAGGCGCGGTTCGCGCGCATGAGGGCAGACCTCCGGCGGATGCAGTTCGACAGGCTCGGCGCGTTTGCGTATTCCCCAGAGAAGGGGACGGCGGGGGCGCGCATGAGCGGTCGTCCGTCGCGCAAGACGGCGGAGGAGCGCGAGCGGATCGTCATGAAGGATGCGGAGGAGCTCTGGAAGGTTAAGTCCGAAAGGCTCGTCGGCAACGTGGAGGAGGCGCTTGTCGTCGCCCCCGGCGTCGCCCGCACAGCGGCGCAGGCGCCGGATGTTGACGGCGTAGTGTACCTCCTCGATTCGCCGCGCGCCCGCAAGGCCGCGGTCGGCGACTTCGTCAAGGTCAGGCTCGAGCGCGTCTGCGGCTTCGACTTCGAGGGGGAGGTCCTGTGACGCGCCCGATTCCATACGTGAACGACGATGTCGTCAACCGCGATTTCAAATACTATATATTCGACTGGGACGACAACATCCTGCACATGCCGACGAAGATCCGCATGGAGCACCTCGACCCGGAGACCGGGGAGTGGCGTCCCGTGGAGGTCTCGACCTCGACGTTCGCGCTTGTGCGGTCCGATTCGGCGCACTACCGCCCGCCGTCGGCAGGCGGCTGGACGGAGGCGTTCCGCAACTTCGCGGACCCCGACAACGCCGCCGAGCCGAACCGCTTCATAGAGGATACGCTCGTCGCGCTCGCCAAGGTGTCCGCCGGCGAGAAGCCGTCCCCAAGCTACAACACCTTCAAGAAGACGCTCGTGGAGGGCCGCATCTTCGCCATCGTGACGGCGCGCGGACACGCCCCGTCCACCATCGAAAAGGCCGTCCGTCTCTTCATTGACAGCGCGCTGACGCCGCTCGAGCGCGAGACGATGATGTCCAACCTGCGGGGCTACAGGCGCTGGCTCGACAAGGTTGAGAAATTCGGGACGGATCGCGAGGAGCTCGACTACTACCTCAGCATGTGCCGTTATTCCGCAGTGACCTACGACGGATTCAAGAGGCGCATGGCGGACGATCCGATATACAGGGAGAAGCTTGCGACGGCGACGACGGCGTCGAAGCCGGAGCTCGCGAAGGAGTTCGCGATACGGGACTTCGTCGAGCACGTCTTCCACATGCTCAGGCGCACTGGCGGACTCGGACGCAGCGTTGCGATCGGGTTTTCCGACGACGACAAGGGCAATGTGAAGAGCGTCTCCAACTACATAAAGGCGGAGCTTTCGCGCAGGTTCGACGGGATAAAGTTCGTCGTCTACGACACGTCGGACCGCACGCTCTCGAAGGGGCGCAAGGTGTGCGTCTCCGGGCAGATGAACCTTCCGGGATTCTGATCGATGCGAAAGGTCGTCCCATACGATACCCTTGCGGCCCTCGCCCCATACGCAGTCTGGATGGCGCTGATGTTCGCGCTCCCTGCGACTGCGGGCGCGTATGCCGTCCGCGTGGCCCTCGCCGCGCTCGCTCTCGCCATCCTCCTTCCGCGCGGAAGGGGCGCCGCGAAGCCGTGGAGCATCGGCGGCGGCGCGGGGTCGGTGGCATGGGGCCTCGTCGCCGGAGCCGTCGTGACGGTCCTTTGGATTGCGCCAGAGGGGATTGCGGCGTACAGGGATTTCAGCCTGATGGGTGCTCTGGGGCTGGGGGCGTCCGAACCGGCGGCGGACGCCGCAGGGCCGAGCCCCTACGATCCGGCGGTATGCGGATGGACGCTCACTCTCGTGAAGCTCCTGGGCAGCGCCTTCGTCATAGCCCCGGTCGAGGAGCTTTTCTTCAGGTCGTTCCTGTACAGGTGGCTGCAGAAGGGGGACTGGAGGTCGGTCGATCTGGGACGGTTCGACCTTTCGGCGTTCCTGTGGATGGTTGCTCTTTTTGCCTCCGAGCACCACACGCGCCTCGCGGCAGGCGCGATGGCGGGTGCGATTTACGGCGTCGTCGCAATCCGCAGGGGGGTGGGCCCAGCCATTCTCGCCCATGCCACGACCAATTTCGCCCTCGGCGTCTGGGTCGTCGTCCGCGGAGACTGGCTCTTCTGGTAGCCGCGCCCCCGCGGTGGGGACGGCGTTTCACCGCCGTCCGCATGATAGGGCGCGAACTCCGCTCGCGCCGCAAGGAAGAATCTCGGCGCGCCCAACCGTAGATACGATGCCTGTAACTTGGAGGTTCCCCACTTTTTCTGGCATGAAAACGGCCACACCCCAGTAAATAAAGGGTGAAGTGGCAATTTTCATTTTGCGTTAAGTGAAACTCCACTTCCGGTTTGTAATCGAACTCCGAGCGTTTGGGCTCTCGCTAACGCTCCGCCGCTTCGCACCATACAACG
>CAMOCC010000066.1 GCA_946610035.1 uncultured Verrucomicrobiota bacterium | reverse complement strand
CGGGGTCGAACTTCTCGAGGAAGACCATCGTCGCGCCGTGGTTGACGCAGCTCATGACGCCGAGGACGCAGCCGAAGCAGTGGAAGAGCGGGACGGGGATGCACACCCTGTCGCGGCAGGAGAGGTTCTGGCACGCGCCGATCCAGAAGCCGTCGTTCGCGATGTTGCGGTGCGTGAGCTGGACGCCCTTCGGGAAGCCCGTGGTGCCGCTCGTGTACTGCATGTTGACGACGTCGTTCACATCGCACTCCGCCTGGCGCCTGAGATACTCGTCCCAGGGCGTCTCCACCGCGAGGGACATCACCTCGTTGAGCGAGTACATCCCGCGGTGCTTCTCGCCGCCGAGAAACATCACGCGCTTCAGGTGCGGATACTTTCTGCTCACAAGAGAGCCGCGCGGCTGCTCCTTCAGCTCGGGGACGAGCTCGTTGACTACCTGCACGTAGTCGCAGTCGCGGTAGCCGGAGATTATGAAGAGGTTCTCCGCGTCGGACTGCGTGAGCGCGAAGTCCATCTCATGCGACTTGTAGTTCGTGTTGAGCGGAAGGAGTATCGCGCCGATCTTCGCGGCCGCGAACATGAGGACGACCCAGTGCGGGACGTTCGTCGCCCAGAGCGCGATCTTCTCGCCGCGCTTGACGCCGAGCGCCATGAGGCCGCGCGCGAGGCGGTCCACCTCCTCGCCGAACTCGTACCAGGTGAGGCGGTAGTCGCGGTCTGCGTAGACGACGGCGTCGTTCTCGCCGCAGCGCGCTATCGTCTGGTCGAGAAGCTGCCCCAGCGTGTATTCGCGCGTGACGGGGAGGTTCCTCCACGGCACGCCAGTGGAAATGCTCTGCGTGAACGGCGCCCTGAAGGGAGCCGTTCCGAAAGGATCGGTCAGCTTGAACTCGCTCATATGTCTCTCCGTTTCCTGTCGCGGACTCCCCGCCGTGCGAGCCGCCCGTGAATTCGATCAGTCAGCCTGTTTTTGCGATTTGGCCGTATATTATATCATATTTCCCGCGGGGTTATGTTGAAAAACTGCAACACCTTCAATGCGCGACAAGGGGAAAAAAGGGGAACAGCCCCTCGCCACAAAGTGACAGTTTACCATGCCGAGTTGCCAAGTTCATAACGCGGCTGGAAGCCGCGTCTCCACCTCATTGAGCGTATTGAGCCTCGCATCACGCACTCGTCGAGCTCGGGCTCGCATGCGTCACGACGATGCGCGTGAAGCAGAATACCAAGTCCTACCAAGCCGCATAGCGGACACCTCGCGAGCTGGGAGTAGGGCAGCTCGCGAGGTGGGCATAGGGCAGCTCGCGAGGAGAAGGACCTCGACAACCCGCCACCACAGATCCTGCAACTCTCGCCTTCGCCGCCATCCACAGCTCCTTTTCCGCTTCACCGACGGCAGACCGGACTGCGTCATTCCTTGATCGTGCCCTTCAGCACCGCGATGAAGGCGGACTGCGGGACGTTCACGTGGCCGAACTCCTTCATCCTCGCCTTGCCGCGCTTCTGCTTCTCCAGCACCTTCATCTTGCGCGTCACGTCGCCGCCGTACAGCTTCGCCAGGACGTCCTTGCGGAACGGACGTATGTCCTCGCGCGCGATGATCTCTCGCCCTATCGCCGCCTGGACCGGTATCTTGAACTGGTGGGGCGGGATCGTGTCCGCAAGCGCCTTGCACATCTGCATGCCGCGCGCGCGCGCCTTGTCCCTGTGCACCATCGTCGCAAACGCGTCGACCGTCTCGCCGTTGAGGAGGATGTCCATCTTCACGATGTCCGACGCCTGGTAGCCCGCGGGCTCGTAGTCCATGGAGGCGTAGCCGTGCGAGACGGACTTGAGCGTGTCGTGGAAGTCGATCAGTATCTCGTTGAGGGGCAGCATGCAGTGTAGCATCACCCTCTTCGCGTCGATCGTCTCAGTCCCCTCCACCATCCCGCGCCTGTCCATGACGATGCGCATGACGTCGCCTATCGACTCGGACGGCGTGATTATGCGGGCCTTGAGGATCGGCTCCGATATCGTCTCGAGGGCGGACGGATCGGGCATCTGGAGCGGGTTGTCGAGGTCCTTCTCCTCGCCGTTCTTGAGCTTCAGCTTGTACACGACGCCCGGCGCCGTCGAAATGATGTCGAGGCCGAACTCGCGCCGCAGGCGCTCCTGGACGATCTCCATGTGGAGCAGCCCGAGGAACCCGCAGCGGAACCCGAACCCGAGCGCGAGCGAGCTTTCGTGGTGGAAGGTGAACGCCGAGTCGTTCAAATGGAGCTTCTCGAGTCCCTGCTCGACCTTCGGGAACTCGTCCGTGGACATCGGGTATATTCCGCAGAAGACAGTCGGGTGTATGTCGTGGAAGCCGGGAAGAGGCTCGTCCGAGCCGAGCTTCGTCGTCGTTACGGTGTCGCCGATCTTGATCTCGCTCGGATCCTTCACCGTCCCGACGATGTACCCGACCTGCCCAGCCTCGAGCCTCTCCACCGGCTTCTTGTTCGGGGAGAAGATGCCGACCTCGTGGACGGTCGTAGTGACGTGACTGCCCATGAAGAGCACGCTCTGCCCCGCCTTCAGCGACCCGTCCATCACTCGCACGTAGGTGATAACCCCGCGGAATTCGTCGAACACCGAGTCGAAGACGAGACACCTGAGCGGAGCGTCGACCCCGCGCGTCTCGGGCGGCGGGATGCGCTTTACTATTGCCTCGAGGACGGCGGGGCACCCTTCGCCCGTCTTCGCGCTCACGAGGAGCGGATCGTCCATCGGAATCGCCAGGATGTCCTCGATCTCGCGGCTCACCTCCGGGACGTTCGCGCCCGGGAGGTCCACCTTGTTCAGCACCGGGACGATCTCCAGCTTCGCGTCCTGCGCGAAGTACGTGTTCGCGACCGTCTGCGCCTCCACGCCCTGCGCCGCGTCCACAACGAGGAGCGCACCCTCGCACGCGCCCATCGAACGCGACACCTCGTAGGCGAAGTCGACGTGCCCGGGCGTGTCGAGGAGGTTGAAGAGGTACGTCTTCCCGTCCTCCGCCTCGTAGTGCATGGACACGGGGTGGGACTTGATGGTGATCCCGCGCTCGCGCTCGAGGTCCATCGCGTCGAGCGTCTGCTCCTTCAGTTCGCGCGCCGAAATGGCGTGCGTCAATTCGAGGATCCTGTCGGAAAGAGTGGTCTTCCCATGGTCAACATGGGCTATGATGCAGAAATTGCGTACGTTGTCTAGGGTCATGGGTCATATTATACCAAATCGCGACAGCGCCGTATAGTCACGAAGCCGCGATGCCAGCGGACAATCTCAGGCCCGGGGATGGGACTTCGCGTACTCGTCCTTCAGGCGCTCGACGGAGACGTGCGTGTATATCTGCGTCGTGGAAAGCGACGCGTGCCCGAGCATCTCCTGCACGCTGCGGAGGTCCGCCCCGGCATCAAGGAGGTGCGTCGCGAAGCTGTGCCGCAGCTTGTGCGGCGAAAGATCAGTCGGCAGCTCCGCCTCCGCAAGGTACTTCTTCATCCGCCGCTCGACGTACCTCGATGAAATCCTGCCGAACTTGTCGCTCAGGAAGACGTCCGCCCCGTCGTCCGCCAGCTCCGGACGCCGCGAGGCTATCGCCGCGCGAAGGCTCTCCAGCGCCTTAACGGCGGGCGTGCCGAGGATGACGAGGCGGTCCTTGGACCCCTTGCCCGTGACGATCACAGACCCCCTCCTGAGGTCGAGCTCGCCCCACTTCACCGACGTCGCCTCGCTGATCCGGCAGCCGGTCGAATACAGGAACTCGAACATCGCGCTGTCGCGCCTGTACGAGTATTCGCCCAGGCTCCCCTCCTCGAAATCCCTCCTCGGACGCCCCAGGAACCGCTCCACGTCCTCCCTGGAAAGGACCTTGGGGAGGAGCTTCGCCTTCCTCGGCCCCCTCAGCAGCGAAAAGGGATTGTCCACGACGACGCCCTCCCTCTGGAGGAAGCGGAAGAACGTCCGCGCCGCCGCAAGCTTGCGCCTGATCGTCGTCGCCGTCGCCGAGTCCTTCGCGAGCGCGGCGAGGAACGCCCTCGCCGCCCCTTCGCCGACGGCGCCCCAGTCGAACGGCGGACGCGCCCCGGGGCCCCATACGTGGCCCGCCAACTGCGCGAGGTCGCCCATGTAGCCGAGGCGCGTGTTCTCAGAGACGTTGCGCTCCGCAAGGAGGTACGACTCGAACCTCCCGAGGAGCGCATCGCCCTCCGCCTCGGCGTTAGGCTTCAGCGCCACCGCTCTTCCTCCGTCCGCGCCGGGGCTCGGACCCCTCGACGCCTTCGAGGACCTCGGCCGACTTCTCGCGGCTGGACGGAATGTCCTTTAGCCCGAGCTCGGAGGCGTGGGCCGCGAAGTCCGGTATCTTGTCCTTGTACGCGACGGCGACGCGCCGCAGCGCCATGACCTGCCGCGGACTCAGCGAATGCCTGCGCTCGTACTGTTCGCCGAGCGACTCGACGAAGCCCTTGTCGTCGTAGACCTTCTTGCCCTTCCTCGCCGGCGGACGCCACTCCGTGACCGTCGCCATCAGCTTGAGGAGGCCCGGCACAGCCGGATCGTCGTGGTGCTCGGCGAAGCCGCCGGGCACGTGCTCGACGAGCCGCGCGCGTATCTCGTCGCAGTCGGGAAGCCCGCCTGCGTTCTCGCCGACGGAGCGCGCTAGGATCGAGAACTGCTTGGGCGAAAGCCCGCGCCCGCGGTCCACCTGCTCGCGCAGGCTCTTGAGGAAGGGATTCTTCATCATGCCGCCGATGCGGTCCATTGTCTCGAAGCAGAACTTGACGAGCTCGTCGTCGGCCTTCGGCGCGGCCGGCTGGGCGCCTGCGCCGACGCCGGACTCCTTGAGCCGCTGGTCGGCGTCGGGTATCTGGTCCGAATAGACCGCCACCATCCTGATGAGGTACTCGAGCTGCTTCGCGCTCATCTTCTTGCCCTCGTCGAACTGGGCGCGGACGCTCTCCACAAACGCCTTGTCGTCGTACTTGCGCTTCCCGACCGTCTTAGGCTCCTTCCAGTTCCTGATCTCGGATAGAAGCCCGAACACGACCTCGAACTTCTCGTTCGGCGGCGGCGGATCCTCCGCGTCCTCGAGCGCCTTGCAGAACTTCGCGTAGAACTCGCTCAGCATGGCGTTCATCGGCTCGCCCTTCTCCTCGACCTTGTCCAGCTCGGCCTCCATCTCGGCCGTGTAGCCGACGTTGAAGAGCTGGTCGAGCTTCGCCACGAGCCAGTCGCACACCAGTATGCCGCGCTCGAGCGGAACGAGCTTCTTCTTCTCGCTCTTCGCGTATTCGCGCGCCTTCAGCGTCTCGATCGTCTGCGCATACGTCGACGGACGCCCCACGCCGTTCTCCTCGAGCGCCTTGATGAGCGACGCCTCGGAGTAGTGCGAGGGGCCCTTCGTCTGCTTCTCGTCCGCAAGCCACCTCACCGCGTCGAGCATCTGCCCCTTCTCGAGCTTCGGGAGCGCGGCGACCTCGTCGGTGTCTTCGTCGTCCTCGCCGTCCGCCCCCTTCTTCTTGAGCGAGAGCTTCATCACCTTGAGGAAGCCCTCGAAGTCCACCTCGGTCGCGCTCGCCGTGAACACGTAGGAATGCGTGAGAGCGGGCTTGCGCGCCTCCAGCGAGGCGGTCCTCACCGTCGTCTTCGCGTCCGCCATCTGGCTCGCCATGAACCTGCGCCAGATGAGGTCGTAGAGCTTCAGCGCCGGACCGTCCAGCCCGGAGTCCTGCGGCGCGAGCGCGACGTCCGTCGGGCGTATCGCCTCGTGGGCGCCCTGGGCGTCCGCCTTCGACTTGAAGAAGTTCGGCTTCTCGGGGTAGAACTCCCTGCCGAAGTTGCCCACGATGTAGTCCTTTGCCGCCGCCCTCGCCAGGTCCGAGACGTTCACGGAGTCGGTACGCATGTACGTGATGCGCCCGTGCTCGTACAGCTCCTGCGCGAGCTTCATCGTCTTGCCGGGCGAGTAGGAAAGGACGCTCGAAGCCGCCTGCTGCAAAGTCGACGTCGTGAACGGCGGCAGCGTGTGGCGCGTCTTCGGCTGCGCCTTGAGGTCCGCGACCTCAAGCTCCGCCCCCGCCAGGTCAAGGAGGATGTTGTCCGCCGCCTGCTTCTCCCTGATCTCCGGCTTCGCCCCGTCGTACCGGGCGAGCTTCGCGACGAACGTCGAGCGGCCCGAGCCGCGCGTCGCCGCCTCCACGCCCATGAGGTAGTACGTCTCTGGCTTGAAGGCGTCGATCTCGCGCTGGCGCTCCACGAGGAGCCTGAGCGCAACGGACTGCACGCGCCCCGCGCTGAGCGAGCGGTTGTTCGCGCACGGGATGTTCTTCCAGAGCAGCGGCGAGACCTTGTAGCCCACGAGTCGGTCCAGGATTCGCCGCGCCTGCTGCGCGTCGACGCGCGGCATGTCGATGTCGCGGGGCTCGGCTACGGCCTTGAGGACGGCCGGCTTCGTGATTTCGTTGTACGTCACGCGGTGGAACGGCTTCTTGCCCGCAACCGGCTCGAGCACCTCCTTCAGGTGCCACGCAATCGCCTCCCCCTCGCGGTCGGGATCGCTCGCGAGGTAGATTTCGTCGGACGCCTTGACGGCTGACTTGAGCTCGGAGACGACCTTCTCCTTGCCGTCGGACACGACGTACTTCGGCGTGAAAGTCCACTTGCCATGGCCATCCTCGGCGATCTTGATCGCATTGTTCTCCTTCGGAAGGTCCCTGATGTGCCCCACCGAACTCTTGACGGTGAACTCGTCGCCAAGATACTTGCCTATCGTCTTCGCCTTCGCAGGCGACTCCACTATCAGCAGCTTCTTTCCCATCTCTCCTGTTCTCCAATCCGCGCCTCTTGCGGAACTGTTCATACTCTTACTGGCTAAAGATTATATCACAACTCACCCCGCACCCGCAACCCTCAACGGGAGAAATCGGAAGAAAGGCGGGAGAGTTCGGACCAGAACGCGGGATAGGACTTGCGGACGCACCCGGCCGTGTGTATGACGACGGGCGTATCAGAGACGGTCGAAAGTATCGCTGCGGCCATCGCTATCCTGTGGTCGTTCCTCGGGTCGACGTCGTCCGGATGCGCAAAGACGTCCTCCATCGCCGCAAGGCGGTCCGACTCCTTGATCCTGAGCCGCTCCGTGCCTGTGAACCGCGCATGCGCGCCGAGCGCATGGTCCACGACCGCAAGCGCGGGGTAGTTGTCGGGACACCCCGACACGTCCACCACGGCGCCCTTCTTCACCTGCTCCACCAGCTCGCCGACGACGCGGTCGGGCTGGCGCGAGGCGATGTCCAGCCCGCGTATCTCCAGTTCCGCCCCGAGCGCGTTCGCCGCGTACCAGAACGCCGCGCCGCTCCAGTCGCGCTCCGGCGTCACCGACCTCGGCGCGATGTAGCACTGGTTGCCCGGCACCCTGAAGCCGTCCGCCGTCTCCTCGACCCCCACGCCGAACTTGGCGAGGACGTCGAGCGTCATGTCCACGTACCCCCGCGACTGAAGCGGAGTCGTGAAGCGTATCTCGGAATCGCCCCCGAGCACCGGCAGCGCGAAGAGGAGCCCCGTCACGAACTGGCTCGACACGTCGCCGCGCAGTTCGTGGACCCCCGGTTCGAGGCTGTCGTACCTGATCATCGGACGCTCCGCGAGCCGTCCGCGCCTGATGAACTCCGCCTTCACCCCCATCGCCGCCGCAAGCGGCGCCATGAAGCGCAGCGTGGACCCGCTCTCGCCGCAGTCCAGCACCCGCTCGCGCCTCTCCAGCGCGGCAAGGCACCTGACGGTCGCCTCGATGTCCGCCCCGCAGTTCTCCGGGACCGGCATTTCGGACACCCCCCTGCCGCTGAGGAACAGCGCGATCAGGAGCCTGTGTAGATGCGACTTCGAGACGGGCGGCGTCACGACGCCCTTGAGCCTGCGCGGCAGGAGTATCACGTCGTCCTCGCCCACGTGGTGCGCGAACGACGCATAGTGGGCCCTGCGCTTCGCGAGCATGTCGCCGAGCGGACGCGTCCCCTTCTGCGCCTCTATCCGGCGCGCTATCGTCTCCTCGTCGACGTCGAGGACGGCCACGAAGCCGTTCGCCTCCGCGAAGGCGCGGTTCCCGTCCCTCAGGAGCGTCCCGCCGCCGAGCGCCACGATGGGCGCGGAGACGGACCTCAGCGCCTCGCTTTCAAGGTCGCGGAAGGCCTTCTCGCCGTCCTGCGCGAAGATGTCCGGTATCGACTTCCCGGCGCGCCTGACGATCTCCGCGTCAAGGTCCACGGCTTCAAGGCCGGACGCCCTGGCGAGCTTCGCCGCCTTCGTCGACTTGCCGCTCGCCGGCGGTCCGTAAAGGTACAGCCTCTTCACTGCCTCACCCCCCTCACGTCTCCCCATCCGCACGGGAGCGCGAAGACGACCGCGTCCCCCTCGCGCTTCTTGTCGCCCTTCATGAGCGGCCTGAGCCCCTCGAACGTGAGGCCCTCCGGCAGCTCCGTCGGGAGGCCCGCCTCCCTGAAGTGCGCGGCGATTTCGTCCGCCCAGCCCGCGGCCGCGTATCCGAGCCGCTCCGCTAGCCGGGCCTCCTCGACGCAGCCTATTGCGACGGCCTCGCCGTGCGAGACGGCGTAGTTCGTCGCCTTCTCGACCGCATGGGCCACGGTGTGTCCGCAATTCAGCTTCATGCGCTCGCCCGTCTTCTCCTGCGGATCGCGCCTGACGATCCCGATCTTCACCGCGAGGTTCGCCTTTATCTCGTCCGCCGTGGGGAGGGTCGGTGACTGGTGATTGGTGGCTGGTGGTTGGCGGTTGGCGGACCTGAGCCCGCCTATGATCTCGTGCTTGATCATCTCCGCCCGCCCGTCCGCAATCCGCCGCGCGGGGAGGGTCTTGAGGAAGTTCACGTCGATGACCACGCGGCGCGGCGGATGGAACGCGCCGGCCATGTTCTTTCCGCACGGGAGGTCGCACGCCGTCTTCCCGCCGTACGAGGCGTCCACCATCGAAAGGAGCGTCGTCGGGACGTTGATCCATTCGATCCCGCGCATCCACGTCGCGGCGGCGAACCCGGTGAGGTCGCCCGTGACGCCGCCCCCGACCGCCGTCACCACGTCCTTGCGCCCAAGGCCAGCCTTCGCGAAGGCGGACCATATCTCCGTCACCGTCGCAATCGTCTTGTGCTCCTCGCCGGATGGAACGACGTATATCGCCTTCGCGGCTATTTCGGGATAGAGCTTCGCAACCGTCTCGTCCACGACGACGTTACGGAGCATTGCGAGGTCGAGCGGACGGAACTCGACGCCGCCGTCCTCCGAGAGCATCGCGTCGAGGACGGCGAACGCCGTCAGCGCCTCGACGACGGGAATCGCCCTCAGCGCGATGCACGGATCGTGCCGTCCGCGAACCTGCAAGGTCGTCTCTGTCATCGCCTTCAGATCGACGCTCCTCTGCGGCCGGTAGATGGACGGCGTCGGCTTCATCGCGACGCGGAAGACGAGCGGCATGCCGCTCGTCATCCCGCCGAGTACGCCGCCGTGGTTGTTCGTCGTCGTGACGACCCTGCCGTCCGCGATGGCGAACGGATCGTTGTTCTCGGACCCCTTGACGTCCGCCGCCCTGAAGCCGTTCCCGAACTCGACGCCCTTCACCCCGGGAATCCCGAAGACCGCCTGGGCGAGCGCACCGTCGAGTCCGTCGAACATGGACCCGCCGAGTCCGACCGGAAGCCCCTCGACCGTGCACTCCACGACGCCGCCCACGGAGTCGCCCTCCGCCTTCGCGGCGGCTATCGCTTCCTTCGCCCTCTCCGGCGGAAGCCCCGCGCAGCGGACGAGGCGTGCGGACACCTTGACGCCGTCCTTCGCAAGCCTCTGGAGGCAGAGTCCGCCCGCGATGCACATCGCCGCGGTGAGCCGCCCCGAATTGGAACCTCCGCCAGCCGGGATGCGCCCCGTCTTCACGTAGCTGGGGAAGTCCGCATGACCCGGACGCGGCACCGTCTTCTCGTAGTCGCCGCTCCTTGTGTTCGTGTTGCGGATCAGGGCCTCGACCGGCGCGCCTGTCGTGACGCCGTCCCTTAGCCCGCCCGTGAACTCCGGCACGTCCGGCTCCCTGCGCGCGGTCGACAGCTCGTCCCGCCCCGGCGCACGGCGCTCCATGAACGCCTGCAGCGCCTCGCGGTCGACCGCGAATCCCTCAGGGAAGTTCTCCAGCCTCATCCCTATCGCCGGGGCGTGCGATTCGCCCCAGACGTCGAGCTTCAAAGTCTTTCCGATTTTCACAACATTCGGTTCCTTTCTCTCAATCAACCGTTCCCGCCGTCAGTCTCCCCGGGAGCGGACGAATATCCGGCCCACCAGTATCAAAAGCGTGTATATTTCAAGTCTCCCCGCGATCATCACGAAGGCGTACGTCCACTTGAGCGGCGATGCGAGGTCGGCGTACGCATTCGAGGGGCCCGCCCCTATGATGAAAATCTTCATCCGAGGTTTATCCTCTCCTCGTCGATCCTGGCCTTGGCCGCGACGCCGTTGACGAGTGCGCGGTGAAGCCGCGCGCGGTCGCCTTCGGCGAGGGCGGACTGGAAATCGTGAAGCCTGTCAAGGTAGCGGTCGATGACGGGGAGGAGCGCATCCCTGTTGTCGAGGAAAAGCTCCGTCCAGGTGTCCGGATCAGGAGCGCCGACGCGTATCATGTCGCGGAAGCTGCCCGCCGAGTAGCCTGCATGAGACGCGGCGAGCGGCTCGCGCACGTATGCGGAGGAGATGATGTGGCAGAGCTGGCTCGTAAAGGCAATCATCTCGTCGTGGTGGGCGGGGTCGGTGGTGACGACGCGCCCGAAGCCGAGCGAGCGGAGGAAGCCGTCGAGTGTCGAGAGCACCTCCGGCGGCGTCCCCTCGAAGGGAGTGAGTATCATGGAGGCTCCGTCGAAGAGCGTCGCCGTGGAGTTGTCGTAGCCCGTCTTCTCCTTGCCGGCCATTGGGTGCCCGGGGACGAAGTGCCACGGACGGCGTCCTGCGTACTTCGCAAGCGCGTCGGCGATTGGCCGCTTCACGCCCGCGATGTCCACGACGATCGCGCCGTCCCCCAGCGCCCCCTTCGCGTCCAGCGCGTCCACGAGGACCGGCACCGCCGACGGCGGGACGGCGAGGAACACGAGGTCGAACCCATGCAGGTCGGGAGCAGGGCCGCGCCCCCTGAAGACGACGGCCTCGTGGCCCGCCCTCAGCGCGGACTTCTCGATAGACCCTCCGATTAGCCCCCTTCCGAGGACGGCGACTTTCATTTGCTGGCTTTCCCTTGTGTTTCTGAAATGACGATCGCCTCCCCGTCGTCGTCAGACGGAGGCGTGGCCGAGTTCGAACGCCTTTTCGTTCGCCGGTATGAGCTTCGCCTTGCGTCCGGCGAGGAGCTGGTGCATGGCCTCGGTCCAGCACTCCTTCGGAAGCGGAAGAAGCTTCGCGAGCGCGCCCGCGAGGACCATGTTCATCGTCCGCTCGTTGCCGACCTGCTCGCGCGCAATCGTCATCGCGTCGACGACGAGCGCGTTCGGGAGCGCCGCCTTGAGGCGTCCGTCGAGGTCCTCGACCGCCGGCTGCAGGCCGGACGAGACGGTGACGGGGACGAGGTCCACGTTCGCTACGACCGCCTTGCCGTCGGGCGCGAGCTCGTGCGCGGTGCGGACCGCCTCCAGGCGGTCGAAGGCGACGAGTATGTCGCTCCTGCCCTCCTGGATGATCGGGGAGCTGACGCGGTCGCCGAAGCGGACCTGGCTCGTCACCGAACCGCCGCGCTGGCTCATGCCGTGTATCTCGCTCTTCTTGACTTCGTAGCCCGCAAGCGCAGCGGCCTTGGCCAACATGTCGGCCGTGAGGATGATTCCCTGTCCGCCGACGCCCACCAAAGAAACGTTTACTGTCTTCATTACCTTACCTTCTTGATTGCGCCGAACTTGCAGACCTGCCGGCATTGTTTGCAGCCCGAGCAGAGGGTCGGGTCGATCTTCATCTGGTACGCGCCCTTGCGGATCTCCGCGCCGCGCGTCATCGCTGGGCAGCCGAGCCTGAAGCACGCCCCGCACGCCTTGCAGACGGACGCGTCGACCTCGCAGAGCCCCTCCTTGGTGAGCTTCGCGGCGATGCGGCACGGCGCATGGGCGATGACGAGCGCGGGCTCGCCGGAGTCCATGGCCTCGGCGAGCGTCTTCTCCAGCTCCTGCATGTCGTCCGCCGAAACCGTCGTGACGCGCCTGTAGCCCATCGCCTTCGCGACTTCGCCGATCTCCGTCACGGGAGCGGGGTCGCCCGTGAGGGTCCTGCCCGTTCCAGGGTTGTCCTGCTGGCCGGTCATCGCGGTGATGCGGTTGTCGAGGACGACGGTCGTCACGGGAGTCCCGTTGTAGTACGCGCTCAAGGCGCCCGTGAGGCCGGAGTGGAAGAACGTGGAGTCGCCGAGTACGCTGCAGATGCGCCCCTTGACGCCAGCCTTCTTCATGCCGGCGGAGACGTTGATCGAAGCGCCCATGCAGATCGTCGAATCCATCGCGTTCAGGGGGGCGAAAGCGCCGAGCGTGTAGCAGCCGATGTCGCCGTTGACTATCGCGCCGAGCTTGTGGAGGACGTAGAACACGGAGCGGTGCCCGCAGCCTGCGCACAGCGTCGGCGGACGCGTCGGGAGCGTCGCATCGGGCTTCGCGGGCGTGACGGCGGGAACGTCGCCGAGGAGTTCGTGGCGGAGGTTCTGCAGGCGGTCCGCATTGAGCTCGAGCATGTTGAGCTCGGTCTCGTGCCCGACGACCTGGATGCCCATCGCCTTGATCTGGTCCTCGAGGAACGGATCGAGCTCCTCGACGACGACGAGCCTCTCGACGCCCTTCGCGAAGTCCTCGACGAGCTTCCTGGGGAGCGGATTGGTCCATCCGAGCTTGAGGATCGAGAACTCGGGGAATATCTCCTTCACGTACTGGTAGGCGACGGCCGAGGTGACGAAGCCGAGGCGGCTGTCGCCCTTCTCGACGCGGTTCAGCGCCGACGCCTCGCCCGCCGCGCGCATCGTCTCGGTGCGCTCCTGGGCGGCGAGGCGCTGGCCCTTCGCGAATGCGGGGACGGGGATCGTCCGCTTGATGTCCTTGACGTACGGGATCAGATCGCGGACCGCGGGCTTGAAGTCGCCGAGGTCGACGAGGGACGAGGAGTGGCTCGTGCGCGTGGTCATGCGGATCATGACGGGGACGCGGAACTTCTCCGAGATCTCGAACGCGGCCTGCGTCATGTCGTAGGCCTCCTGGCTGTCGGACGGCTCGAGGATCGGGATGCGGGCGAACTTCGCGAGGTTGCGGTTGTCCTGCTCGTTCTGCGAGGAGTGCATGCCGGGGTCGTCGGCCGAGACGAACACGAAGCCGCCCGTCGCGCCGACGTAGCAGAACGTCATCAGCGGATCCATCGCAACGTTGAGGCCCACGTGCTTCATCGCGCAGAGGGACCTCGCGCCGCCTATCGACGCGCCGATGGCGGTCTCCATCGCGACCTTCTCGTTCACGGCCCACTCGCAGTTGATTGTGTCCTTGAACTTCGCTATGTTCTCGAGTATCTCCGTGGAGGGCGTACCCGGATAAGCGCTCGCCACGCGGCATCCGGCCTGCGCGGCGCCGTGCGCTATCGCCTCGTTGCCGCTAAGAAAGACCTTGTGCGGCTTCTTCGTTTCTTCGTTCATCTTTTTCCTTGGTTGTATTGTTTTAAATTCTTCGACAGTTCAATCGTCTCCCAACTCCCAACTCCTAACTCTTAACTCCTAACTCCAATTATCTCCTCCGCCTTCGTGTTGTCGCTGAAGCGGAAGATGAGAATAGCCTTGTCGCCGCGGCCGAGCCCGTACGCGTAGGAGTATTCGATGTTGACTCCTGCCTTGTCGAGCTTCTCCATGAAGTCCGCCATGCCGCCCGGGTTGTCCGGGACCGTCACCACGACGACTTCCGTCTCGCGGACGGCGAAGCCGGCGTCGCGCAGGACCTGGCAGCCCTTCACGTGGTCGTCGGCGATCATGCGGACGATCCCGAAGTCGGTCGTGTCGGCGAGCGACAGGGCCGCCATGTTGACGTCGGCCTTCGCTAGCGCGCGGCAGATCGCCGCGAGCTGTCCGGGCCTGTTCTCGAGGAAGATGCTTATCTGCTTGATTTTCATGTCGCTCAACCTTTCTTTCTGTCGTCGATAACGCGCTTGATCTTGCCCTCGCTGCGCGGCAGCGTGGCGGGTCCGACAAGGTAGATCCTCGGGCTGAGCCCGACGACCTGCTTGACGGCGTCGAGGACGCGCTTCCTGAGGGCCTCCATCGAGCGGACGTCGTCCGAGAACGCCTCCTGCGTGACCTCGACCTTGATCTCGAAGATGTCCATCGTGTCAGTGGACGCGAGGTGTATCTGGTAGTGGGGGGCGACTTCGGGGACCTTCAGGAGGCAGGCTTCGATCTGGCTCGGGAAGACGTTCACGCCGTGTATGATGAGCATGTCGTCCGAACGCGCGTGGACGCGGTCCATGACGCGCATCGTGCG
>CAMOCC010000065.1 GCA_946610035.1 uncultured Verrucomicrobiota bacterium | reverse complement strand
ACGCGGCTGGAAGCCGCGTCTCCAAAACCCCACGGGGACTGTCCCCAATTGCCTATTAGCGCACTTGACGCGGCTGGAAGCCGCGTCTCCAAAACCCCACGGGGACTGTCTCCCAATTGCGGTTGGGCCTTCCTTGTTGCGTCGGCGGAGCTTGCCGCCGCGGAGTCACTCCGCGTCCTCCGTACAAAGGTCACGGTGAAGGCGAGTTAAGCGTTGTCGTCGTTCGACCGCCCATAGAGGCGCCGCGTTTTCCGCGGCGCCTTTTTCCGTCTACTTTCTCAAAATAGTTCCTATCCTTGTTCTTTTAGCCGCTCACGGCAGGATATCGCCGATGAAGCCGTCTTCCGCTTCGGAGTGAAGACGGCGTAGAGCGCCGGGATGAAGTAGAGCGAAACGAGCGAGGAGAGGAGGATGCCTCCGACGGACCCTATGCCGATCGACTGGCGCAGCTCCGACCCGAGCCCGCCGCCGACCGCCATGGGAAGCATGCCGAAGAGCGCCGCCGCGCAGCTCATGAGTATCGGACGGAACTTCACCTCCGCCGCCTTCGCGATCGCCGCGCGGCCGCGCACGCCGCCCTTCTCCGCCTCGCCCACGCCGTCCACGAGGAGGATCGCCGCGTTCACCACGACGCCAACGAGCATGACGCCCGCAAGGAGACCGAAGACCGAGAACTCCGTCCCCGCCACACGGACGGCAAGGAAGAGCCCGAGATAGGAGAACGGAATCGTGAAAAGGATTATGAGGGGCTTGAACCAGCTCTCCATGATCGCGCAGAGAAGAAGGTATGTGAGGACGATCGCGACGACGCCGACGAGCCCGAACTCGCCGAACACCTCGTCCATGTACTCCGCTATTCCTCCGATCTTCACATCGTAGCCCCTGGGCAGCCGGCTCTCGATGAGTTCGCGCCCTCGCTTAAGAGTAGTGCCGAGTCCGAATCCAGCCGCATTGTTGGCGTACACGATGGCGTCGCGGCGCTTTTCGCGGCGTATTATCTGCACCGGCTGCAGGTTCTCGCGCATGTCGGCGACGGCGCCGAGGGTGAACGGGCGCCCCTCCGCGCCGGGGAAGTTCAGTTCGCCGACCTGCTCTGCGCCATCCTTCTGGGCGAAGCGGACGCGGACGTCGTAGCACCTTCCGTCCGCCGTGAACGTCGCAGGGGTGAGCCCGGCGAACGAGGCGCGCAAGGCGAGTCCGAGGAGGTCCGATGTGGCGCCGAGGTCGTTCATCACCGCGCGCTTCGGCGAGATGCGAAGCTCCGGGCGCCCCGGCCTCACTGACGAGGCGACGTCCTTGGCGCACGGCTCCGCCTTGAGGTCCTTCTCCGCCGAAAGCGCCACGGGATTGAGGACGGACAGCTCGTCGCCCAGGATGTGAAACTCGGCGGTCTGTCCAGCGCCGCCCACGATGCTGGGCGAAAGGACCGTGGCGATGACGTCCGGCTCATCCCTGAGCGCCTTGCGGACGAGCGCCATCAGGTCCTCCAGCGAATCGCGCCTCTCGTCCATCTGCCTGAGGACGAGCGTCGCCTCGGAGAGATACGAGCCGCGCGAGACCTGTCCGAGCATGCCCTGCGTCTTGCCGACGGCGAGCGCATTCCTAACGACCACGGGTTCGCCCTCGGAATCCCTCAGCGCGAGGAGGCGTCCGAGTATGGCGTTCGCGCGCACCGAGGTGTGCTCGAGCGTGGAGTCTGCCGCGAACTCCATCTTGACCGAAATCTCGTTCTGGTCCATCGTCGGGACGAAGTCTATCTGCATCCCGTCGAGCGCGAACCTGAACGCGAACACCGTCGCCGCCGACACGGCCAGGACGAACAGCAGCGGAAACGCCAGGACCGGCCTGAGCGAGAGCGTGTAGAACCTTGCGAACGCGTTGTAGGCGAACTGCCACGGAGCGAGGACGAAGCGAAGGCACCTGTTCAGCCACTCGCCCCTGCCGGCGGTCAGGTAAGCGAGGATCGGGGTGAGAGTGAACGAGACGAGAAGCGACGCGAATGTCGCCGCCGTCACGACGATGGAGAACGGGACGAAGAACTGCCCGGGGAGCGACTTCATGAACGCGATGGGAAGGAACACGACGATGTTCGTGAGAGCGCTGGCGGAGACGGCGAGCGCGATTTCGCCTGTCGCGGACGCGACAAGCGCGCGCGCACCCTCCCTTCCTCCGACGGCGCCGCCCTTCGCGAACCTTGCGGCGATGTTCTCAAGTACGACGATGGAGTTCGCGACGAGGATTCCGACGGAGATCCCGACGGCGCTCATCGTGACGATGTTCATAGTATAGCCGAAGAGCGAGAAGGCGATGAGCGAAATCACGATTGTGACGGGGATCGACACGAACGCCGCAAGAGTCGTCCTCCAGTCCGCGAGGAAGAGGAGCAGTACGATGCCGGTCAGGAGGACGCCCTGCCATATCGAGTCGTATCCGCCCGCCACGGTCGCATGCACGTAGTCCCCGTCGTCGCGCACCCAGTCGAGCGTCATGCCGTCCGGCAGGGCGCCCTTCACCTCGTCGAAGACCTTCTTCACGCGGGCGACGACCGCCGCCGCGTTCGCCTCGCCCTTCTTCGCCACCTTGAGGAGGACCGCCGGGCGCCCCTCGTAGAACGCCAGCGATTCGCGGCGCTTCGTCCCCCAGCCGAAGGACGCCAAGTCGCCGAGCCGGACGCGCGCGCCGCCCGCCTTGCCGAGCTCTATGCGCCCGAGGTCGGAGGGCTCGGCCGCCTCCGCGTCGAAGATGAGCGAAAGCTCACGGTCGCCGTCCGTGACCTGTCCGGACGGAATCTTCACGTTACCCTTGCCGACAGCGCTCACGACGTGCGCGAGCGTGAGCCCGGACGCCGCCAGCCTGTCCCTGTCGACCTCGACTACGACGTCCCTCTTCTCCCCGCCTATGAGCTCGACCTCGGCGACGCCGCCGAGGGACGAGAAGCGGTCGGCGAGCTTGTCGTCCGCATAGTCGTACAGGTCGTCCACCGGCAGCCTCCCCGTGAGCGCGAGCATGACGACGCTCTTGGCGTTCACGTCGTACTTCAGCACCTCCGGCTCCTCCGCGCCGGCGGGAAGGTCGTTCCGCACGAGCGCGACCTTCTCGCGGACGTCAGTCGCCGCCTCGTCCACATCGCGCTCGAGCTCGAACTCGAGCATGACCTGGCAGAAGTTGTTGGCACACGTCGAGGTGACGTGCTTGAGTCCGTCGACCTGCGATACCGCATCCTCGATTCGCCGCGCCACGGCGCTTTCGAGTTCGTCGGGCGAGGCGCCCGGATAGATCACCGAGACCGAAACGTAGGGGACGTCCACCTGCGGGACGATGTCGACACCCGTCGTCCTCAGCGCCAAAGCGCCGAAGATCATGAGCGCGATGAGTCCCACTGTCATCGCGATGGGCCGTCTTAAGCTGGCATTCGATAGAAACATGGCTGGAAATAGTTGTTAGTCGTTAGTCGATGCGTATCCCGCCGCACCTTCACTCTTCACTCTTCACTTTTAACTCTTCACTCTTCACTCTTAACTCTCAATTCACCACCCTCACCTCGTCCCCCTCGTTGACCAGAAGCATGCCCTCGAGGACGACCTTGGCCGATTCGGGAACGCCGCGCACCTCCCGCCAGCCTCCGGAAACTATCCCCGTCTCGACTGGAAGCGCCCTTATGCGCCCGTCCTCGACGGTGAAGACCACGTTCGTCCCGCCCCTCAGGTTCACGGAACGGACGGGGAGTCCCGCCGTCTCGTCGTCCCTTAGTACAACGTCCGCGTCCAGGAGCATCCCCGGCGCAAGATCCTCCGTAAGGTCTATCGCCGCCCTCGCCTCGAACGTGCGGGTGGCGGGGTTCACGCTGGGCGACTTGTAGGCGACGACGAGCCTGCGCCCCGCAGTCTCCACGACCGTCCTCCCGACGGCGACGCGCACGTAGTCCGCCGCGTTCAGGTCGAAGCAGATTTCATAGACGGACGGATTGTCGAGCGCGAAGACGGGCGTGCCGGGGCCCGCATAGTCGCCCGCGTCCTTGAGCTTGCGCTTGATCGTCCCGGCGAACGGCGCGAGGACGGTTGAGTCCGCAAGGTTCTTCTTCGCTATCGCAAGCGCGGTCTCCGCCTTTGTGATCTGCGCCGCGGCGGCGTCGCACGCCGCGTCCGCCCGCGCATTCGCGACGGCGGCCTTCTCCGCGGCGTCCCTGGTGACGGCGTTCTCCTCCGAAAGGCGCTTCATGCGCGAGTCGTCGAGTCGCGTCTTTTCGCGCGTCACCTCGGCCTCCCGCGCCTTCGCCCTTGCGAGGCGCAGGTCGTCCTCGGCGGCGCGGACGGCGTTCTCGAGGTTGACGCGGTCCACCTGGAAGAGCTTCGCGCCCTTCTCGACCTTCGCCCCCTCCTCCGCGAACAGCGCGTCGATCGTCCCAGGTACGCGCGCCGAGACAAGCGCACTCTCCTTGGCCCTTAGCGACGCCTGCACGTGCCTCACCTCGCGGAAGCGGTGCTTCGCGTCCACAGACCCGACCTTCACGAGCGGACGCGTCTCCTCGGCCGCCACGCCTGACTTCTGCGGGGACGACTTCCCGGCGCACCCCGCCAAGGCGACGGCGACAACTGCGATAATCAACTTCTTCATTTCCCTCTTCCCGTTTTCGTTTTTCATTCGTACAATTTCATCCCGAGCGCCTGGCGGAGCGTTATCTCCGCAAGTGCGGCGGCGTATTCCGCGGAGATGGCCCGCACCTCGGCCGCATCCTTGTCAGTGAGCTTGTCGAGGACGCGGTTCAGAGTCTCCTGCCCGTCGTCGTACCGTCTTTCGGCGTCGGCATAGTCGAGGGCGGCCGCCTCGCGCAGCTTCACCGCCGCGCGGACGCGGTCGCGCGTCTCCTTCCAGTTGCGCCAGGCGTCCGCGACCGACGTCACGACGGCGAGCATCCTGTCCTCCCTCAGCTTGAACTCCGCCTCGCTCCTCGCACGCGCCGCGCGGTAGTCCTGCACGGTCCTGAAGCCGGAGAAGAGCGACCACACACCCGTCACGCCGCCGAACCAGCCCTTCATCGAGAAGGACTCTATCGAGGTGTGGCTTCCGCCGACGCCGAGGACGATGTTCGGGAGGAAACCGGCAAGCGCCTCGACTATCTGCGCCTTGCGGAGGTTCACCGCTTCGTCCGCCGCGAAAAGGTCCTTGCGCTGGAGGAGCCCCTGCCACACGAACTCCGCAAGCTCCGTCCTCTCCAGCTCGTCGCGCGAAACGGTGCGCACAACGCCGTTCGTGTCCGTGAAACCCCACGGGACCTCCGTCACACCGAGGATCGAGTCCCCGTCCAGCGAGAACTCGGCAAGCGGCCAGAACGAGAGGATGGACGAAAGGTCGCTCCGCGCCTTGTCGCGTGAGTGGACGGCCTCGTGGAGCCCCAGTTCGTCGGCGGCCATCCTCGCCTCGGCGCGGGCGCGCTCGGCGGGGACGGCGTACCCCTCCTCCTCAAGGTGCGCGACGCGGTTCGTGAGGGCCACGCCGGACTCCAGCTGCAGGCGGTATGTCTCCACCATGCGCTCGGCGATGGCGGCCTTGTAGAAGCAGGCCGCGACCTGCACGTCGAGAAGCTCGCGGGCGCGTTCGCGCACGAGGTCCTTGATGCGGACGCCGTAGGTCGACTCGGCGAACATCACCCACGCCACAGGCGTGAAGACGGGCTGCGTCGCCACAAGCGCCGCCTCGTCGCCCCAGCCGTGCCCGTCCCTGACTCGCACATACGGCGGAAGCGTCGCATCGCCGTCCGCCCTATAGCGTCCGTACACGGCCTCGACATTGGGCAGGAACGCCGAGAACGCGCTCGCGCGGGTGATGCGGGCGAGCTCCGACTCCAGCTCCTGCGAAGTGAGCTTGAGAGTCCGCTCATGCGCGAGCGCGAAGGCGTTTGCGAGCGCAAGCCTGCCGGGGTTCGCCTCGAAATACGCCCTCGTCTCGTCCACGAGGCGCGAGCGGAACTCGTCCGACGCCCCGGCGCGCTCCTTGACTGTCGTAGCGCAGCCGGAGAGGACCGCGGCGAACGCAAGTGTTAAACATTTGTTTAAGTCTTTCATAAAAAAAACATCATCCGCGGTAGTTGAGTTCCCTGAAGATCGTGTTGAGGACGAAGTCGGCGAATTCGCGGCCCCACTTCGCACGCCCCTCGCCCCTGGGGCGGAAGACGTCCTGCCAGCGACGGTCGACAAGGACGCTTGCGGAGAGCTGCGCCCAGATGGACGTCATCCAGAGGAGCGCCTCGCGCTCGGTCGAGACGGCCATCATGAGGAGGTTCTTGAGGCAGTTGAACACGGGAAGCCCGAAGTTGTCCTTCAGCGTTTCATACATGGCGGAGGGCTTGATGACCTCCTGCCGGAAGGCCCAGGCGGCGCTCGAGTATGCGGCGGACTGGTCGTGGAGGACGCGGGAGAAGCCCTTGACCCACTCGGTGACGGCCCTCCTCCAGCCGGCTTCGTCGGTCACATCCTTGTCGAGCGTGGCGATCCTCTCGCCGCCTATCCTGGCGAAAAGCCGCTCTATGCAGACGGCGTACAGGCCCTCCTTGGACTTGAAGTGGTAGTTGACAAGGGCGACGTTGACGCCTGCGGCGGCGCAGATCTCGCGCACCGTCACACCGTCGAGCCCCTTCTCGGCGAACAGTTTCGTCGCCGCCTCCACTATCTTTCCCTTCGTTTCGTCCATGTTCCGGCCTTCCCCGCCTTAAACACATGTTTAATTGTACCATATCGGTGCGGTCCAAGTCAAGTGTCACCGCACTGGAGTTTACCCATTTTTTAGGTTACGATGGGCTCAGACCCCATCGTGTCGCACGTAGAGTTTTGGAGACGCGGCTTCCAGCCGCGTCAAGTACACACAAGGAGTTGCATACCAATCACTCGATTGACGCGGCTGGAAGCCGCGTCTCCAAGTATATGGCTCTTCGGAGCCTTTAGTGAAACCCCACGGGGACAGTCCCCCTCATCCCTTAGTGAAACCCCACGGGGACAGTCCCCCTCATCCCTTTCATGGGTGATTTCGCTCTGGCGCCTGGAATCACGGGATACTCCAGGCGGATGTCAGGAGGTGACGCCGAGAAGGTCCTTGAGCGCGGCGATCTGGGAGCCTTCGCCGTAGGCGACGATGAGGTCGCCCGCGCGGAACACCCAGTCCGGGCCCGTGTTGCGGTAAAGCCTTCCGCCGCGGTTGACGCGGATCACGTTCGCGCCGGTCTTCGCGCGGATGCCTAGCTGTGCGACGGACATCCCGATCGCCGGCGACTGCTCGGGGACCTCGATGTGGTGGATGCGCTCCGCCGGGACCGTGAGGACGAGCGGGTTGTCGGGCACCTCGTGGGTGAAGTTCCTGAACCTGACGTCTGCATTCATCGCCTCGGCGAGCCTCACCCCCGCGCGGAACGCGTGCTTCTGGAAGAACTTCCATCCGAAGACGGCCGCGACGACCATTATCCCCAGCATCGCCCAGTTCGCCCACGGCTCGGCCGGGTGAAGGTTCACGCTCACCATTGCGAGCTCGGCGAACCACATGGCGACAACCACCACAATAGCGAAGAGGCGGACCGTCCCGCGTATCGGCTGGAGCCATGCGGCGTTGCCGGTCCCCACCACGACGCGTGCGAGCGCATCGCCTATGCGCATCGCCGACTTCACGTCCGGCGCGAGGCTCGCCACCATCGAGAGGTTGAAGACAAGCGAGAAGAAGAACATCTTGTGTCGGTTGAAGAAGCCTTCGGGCGAGCCCCAGGTGTGTTCGTTGAGGATCGAGCAGACCACGGCAAGGGCGAAGTTCAGGACCGCGAGAAGGCCGATCACGGAGAGTCCGTTCCTGACTCCGCGCATCTCCGCCGAGGGCTTCGATGCGTTCGCCCTGAAGCGCATCACGAGCGCGCGGTAGCTGTTCATCAGCGAGACGACGCGGGCGGGGCGGATGCGCTCCAGCCATTCGCCCGCAGGGTCCGAAAGCCGTATCATGAACGGATTCAGGAAGGACGTTATGAGCGAGACGGCGACGACTATCTGGTACATCGGCGTCTTGGAGTCGCCCGTGAGCGTGAGGTAGAGCATCGCGACCATGAACGCGAACTCGCCTATCTGCGCGAGCGAGAAGCCCATCTGGACGGCGGTCTTGAGCCCCTCGCCCGCGAAAAGCGCCCCGAACGTGCAGTTCAGGAACTTGCCGCAGACGACCACGACTACAAGAATCAGTATCGCCCACCAGTTCGCAAGCCATGCGGCGGGGTCCACGAGGAGCCCGACGGACACGAAGAAGACCGCGGCGAACATCGACTTCAACGGCTCCACGGCCTTGACGAGTTTGTAACGGTGCTCGCTCGTCGAGATTATGATGCCGACGAGGAACGCGCCGAGGGCGAGCGAGAACTCGAGCTTGTAGGCGATGAAGGAGATGAAGAAGCAGCATCCGAGGACCGTAAGCAGCAGCACCTCGTCGTCCCTGTGCTTGGCGACGGACTTGAGGAGCCTCGGGACGAGGACGAAGCCGAGGACGAGCGTCACGAGGAAGAAGACGCCGAGTCCGCCAAGCGAAAGCGCGGCGGCGCCGATCGAGAGGCCCCTTCCGTTGGCGACGCCCGTAGCGACGGCGATGGTGCCGACGCAGACGATGTCCTCGCAGACGGACGTCCCGACCACATACTTGACGAAGGGGCGGTCGGACCACTTGAGCTCCCCTATGATCTTCACGAGGAGCGTGGTCGCCGAGTCGCAGATGGCGACGCCGAGGAAGAGCGAGGGGACCGAGCCCCATCCGAAGACCTTGGAGCCGACGGTGTAGCCTATCCACGTCATCAGGACCGTGTCTATGAGCGCCGTCGGGAAGGCGACGCCCCGCAGCTTCTTCATGTCCGAAGTCGAGAACTCGAGCCCCATGGAGAACATGAGGAAGACGATGCCGAGCTGTCCTATGGTCCGGACGCTCGATTCGTCCGCAATGAGGCTCCCCCCGAGCGTGTGGCGGCTCATGACGACGCCGGCGAGGATGTAGCCGAAGACCTTCGGCCAGCCGAAGCGCGCGAAGAGCGCGGCCGTGAGCCCGGCCACGGCCATCAGCATCGCAAGGTCCTGGAAGAACGCCCCCTCGCTCATCGCGTCACTTCGCCTCCCTGCGCGGACGCAGCACGCGGCGTCTTATTTCGATGCCGCCCGTCGAATTCCCGCTCGCGGGCGCATCGCCCTTCACCAGCATGGACGTGATCCTGCCGCGGTAGGCGCGCGGGAGAGTGTATTCAAAGGAATAGACGCCGCCTTCGACGGAAGGGTTCTTGAGCGCCTTGACGACCTCGTTGCCCGAATACAGCGTCACGGAGTCGACCTTGACGGGGGAGCCGCCATTGTTCACGAAGCGGATCGAATACTCGCCCTGGTGCGCGAAGCGGTGCGAGACGCCGTACTTCACGGTCGTCTTGAACTGCGGCCCCCTGAAATCGCCGTCGTGCCATCCCCAGTACGCCGAAAGCGGCGGCGCGCCGCGCATGTTGAGCCATCCGAGCGCGGCGGTGCCCCAGAGCGTCGTCTCGTCGTATGCGGCGACCTTGCGGAGGATGTTGTCCATTTCCTCCTTCTTCGAGGCGTCCTCGCGGTAGAGGGCGAACTTGGCCATGAGGATGCCCTGCGTCTGCTCCTTGGTGAGGTGTCCGCGCGGCTTCTTCATCTCGGCGTCGATGAACGCCTGCCCGCCGGCGAAGTCGCCCTTCTCGCGGAACTCGTTCGCCTTGATGACGAGCTCTATGCCGTCCGCCTTCGTCGACTTGTCGAACTCAAGGCCCAGCGTGAAATGGCGCTGCCATCCCGTCTCGTCCGACGGATCCAGCTTCTTCAGCTTCTCGAAGACGTTCTCGTAGAAGCCCTTGGACACGATCCGCCTGGGGCCTCCCACGTACCGCTCCATCTTCGAAAGGAACTCCCCGCAGTCGTCCGCCGTCGCAAAGCCCTTCTTCTCGGCGGCGACGCGCACGGCGTCCGCCTTGCTGAATACAGCGACGAACTTCTCCGCCGTCGTATCGGACGGAATGTTGTCCAGGACGCAGTAGCAGTTCCCCGACTCCGAAATAAGGAACGCGCACGGGAGCTTCCACGAGCCGAGGTTCCGTTCGGACGGCCTGCCGCCCGTCTCCTCGACGAACTCGGCGACGTACCGCCCCTTCGCGGCGGACTTGAACGCGGCGCCGGAGAGGGTCCGCTTCACCGCAAGCCCCGCCTCGCTCCATTCGCCTCCGTAGACGAGGCGGACCGTTGAAGCGGCATTGGCCGCGCCCGCAAGCGCGAGCACGGCCAATGCAGGCGAAAGGAACGACCCTTTCAACATCTCACCCCTTTACGACCTTGCGACCGCCCCAGCCGGCCGAAGCGGCGTTGCCCTTGGCGGCCTCGTGCGGACGGAGCGAGCGGACTGCGGCGCCTGCAAGCCACATCTCGTGGTTGTGGAGCTCCTCGAGCTTCTTGAGCATCTTCTCCTTGTAGTCGGGGCAGCCCGTGTCGCGGATGACCTCCTTCGCCTCCGTCATCGTCTTCACGCTCTTGTAGAGCTTCTTGAAGACGGGGAGCGTGGCCTTCTTGAAAATCGGCCTCCACTTGAGCGCGCCGTGCTGCGCGGTCTGCGAGCAGTTGCCGTACATCCAGTCCATGCCGTTCTCGTCGACAAGGCGGATGAGCGACTGGGTCAGCTCCTCGCAAGTCTCGTTGAACGCCTCGGACGGGCTGTGGCCGTTCGCGCGCAGTGTCTCGAACTGGGCCTCCATGACGCCTGCGAGGGCGCCCATGAGGATGCCGCGCTCGCCGACGAGGTCGGATGTGACCTCGTTCTGGAACGTGGTCGGGAAGAGGTAGCCGGAGCCGACGCCGATGCCGATCGCCTTCGTGACCTCCTCGACCGTCTTGGCCTTCATGCCGTTGGGCTCGAAGGCGTAGGAGCTGTTGATGCCCGCGCCGGAGAGGAAGTTGCGGCGGACGGACGTGCCGGAGCCCTTAGGGGCGACCATGATGACGCCGACGCCCTTCGGGGGCTTGACTCCGGTGAGCTTGTTGTAGACGTAGCCGAAACCGTGCGAGAAGTAGAGGTACTTGCCGGGGGTGACGTACTTCGAGATTTTCTCCCAAACCTGCGGGAGCGAACCATCCGAGACGAGCATCATCACGATGTCACCCTTCTCCGCCGCCTCCTCGAGCGAGAAGAGGGTCTTGCCCTCGACCCAGCCGTCCTTGACGGCGCGCTTCCAGCTGGAGTTCGCCTTCGTGCTCTTGCGCTGGCCGACGATTACATTGAACCCGTTGTCGCGCATGTTGAGCGCCTGGCCGGGACCCTGGATGCCGTAGCCGAGCACCGCTATCGTCTTGCCCTTGAGGACCTGCTGGGCCTTCTTGAGCGGAAACTCCTTGCGGGTCGTGATGTTTTCTGCGACTGTACCGAACTTGATCTTCATTGTTTACTCCTTCGTTTTCGAAACGATTGCTGATATTATATCATAAAAACTGCGCCGTGGGTGACGAAAACTGAAGTTTCGGGGAAAGAGAGAAAATTTTTTAAAATCCCGCGCTTGCCATTTTGAAGTGCGGTGTGGTATAATTTTACCAAATGGAATTCCAGCCGGGGCAGCAAATTGGCGCGTATCGGATAATCCGCCTTCTTGGACAGGGCGGGATGGGTGCCGTTTACGAGGTCGAGCACACGCAGCTCGGCGTTCACTACGCGCTGAAGGCGTTTACGCTTGAGAGCGGACATGTCGATGTCCTTAAGAACAAGTTCCTTACCGAAGGAAAGGTGCTGGCGCGTCTGCATGATCAGCACCTTGTACACGTCTTCGACCTGAACTTCGACGAAGCAACGGGGACGCCGTATTTCGTGATGGACCTTGTCTTGTACGATGACGGCAGCCCGCGCACGCTCTCGGACGTCAGTGCGGAGGAACTTGACGAGGACTGCGTTCTTCAGTGGTTCACGGAGCTTGCCTCTGTCGTCGACTATATCCACGAACAGGGCATCGTCCATCGCGACATCAAGCTTGGCAATGTCCTTCTTTCTTCCGACGGGCATGTCGTTCTCTCCGACTTCGGCATTTCGCGCCTTTTCTCGGAACGGCTGCGTTCCGACGTCAAGGCCGTCAACACGATGGTGTCGGAGGCAGCAACGTCCGCTCGCCTCATGATGGGGACGCAGGGCTACATGGCTCCCGAAGTCGCCCGCGGCGAAGAGGCGACGCCTGCTGCGGACTCGTACTCGCTCGGCGTCATGTTCGTCTATCTACTGACCGGAATCTGGTACGAGCCTGGATCCAAGGTGTTCAAGCTGCTGGAAACGCTTGAATATCGCTGGATAGACGTTTTGCCGCGCCTCCTCGCGGAGGATCCGTCGCAACGTCCGACGAATCTCTCGGAACTCGTCGAAACATTGCGGCACGCTCGGAGATCGCGCCCTACCGAAATTGTTGCTCGAGCAGAATCGCTTCCGGAGGCGGATGCTTTACGGCCGCCGCGGCGGAAGCGCCGCGTTCTTTTCGCGCTCGCCGGAGCTGCCGCTGTCGCCGTGGCAGCCATCGGTTATTTTGTGTTCTCCCAACGATCTGCACCCGCCGCAATCGACGACTTTGACGCGGCATTCAGCGCCAACGGCATTTACGAGGGGGCTCGGCAATGAGCCTCTTCCCGCCGACGTCCCTGACATTGCTTCAGAAGCTGGCCGTCGAGGTGACGGGCGGGAACGAGGCCGCGTGGGTGCGCTTCTTCAATCTCTATACGCCCGCCATCCGCCGGTTTGTGGAGTGGAACGACCATGTACACGATCCGGACGATGTCGTTCAGGAGGTATACCTCAAACTTGTCGAGATCATCAGGTCGGGGAAGTACGATGCCGACAAGGCGCGGTTTCGGACTTTTCTCTCGCTCCTGATACGCCGTCAGCTGATTACGCTCTATCGCCAGGACCAGGCGCGTCATGCCGCCGACCGCTGCTCGATCGACGATTTGACTGAAGAGCTATCCGTTCCTTCCGAACAACAGGATCAAGTCGACCTGAGCTGGGCTAAGGCCAAGCACGAGGCGGCAGTGGAACATGTCCTCACAAAAGTGGCGATGAAGCAGCAGTCGCGGGAGATTTACCGCGCCTATGCGCTTGAGAATCGTCCGATAGACGAAGTTTCCGCGACCTTCGGCGTTACGCCAGAGATCATCTACAAGGTCAAGAACCGCGTAAACAAGATGATCGAGGCGGTCGAAATGGAATACGCAGAAGAAATGTGATTTTTCCGCGGGAGATTTGTCCGCGCCTTGCGTATAGTGCTTGTGAACACAACAATCGTTCACAAGGAGAAAACAATGAAAATGATGCTGATATCCGTTATGAAATATTGGTTGTGCGCCACGGGTGTGGCCATAATCGCAAGCTATTGCATCCTTACCCATAATGGCACGGTAAACGGCCAGAGTAAGGCTGAACAAGTCGCTTCCCGCATTTCCAAGGATGGGACGACCGCTAAGTACAAGTCCAAGAACAGGCATTCGTCAGCCGTCAAGAAGACGACAAAGGCGAAGGTTGAGAAGGAGATCAAGATTCCGAAATTCGTCCCGAATCCGATCTACACTCCGTTCACGAATGCGGTGAACAACCTGACAGAAGAGATTGCTGGCATCGCGAAAGGCGGAGAAGTAAAGCTCAAAGGTGGTTTCACCCTGCTGGATAAGAACGGCAAACCGACCCTCGTGTTTCCCGAGGCATACACGAATGTCTGCATCGGCGGCGTGGCAATGGGCGCTGTGTTCAAGGGCGGCAACTTTATGGTTCGTCGGACAAAGATCGACGACACGGATCAAGAAATCATTGACGAAGTTTCTCTCTTTGGGTACAAGCGCCTTGACGAGCCGGAGTTCTACTGCACGGAAGTTACATATTCGGTGCTTCCCTCGACTAAGCAGGTTGTTTCCATTTGGATGTCCGGTGACCTCAGCATCAGAAAGCCGTCCAATGCGAACAAGATGATCAGGGAGATCAAACAGTGGATGAAGGAGGATTACGGTGCGGTCGATCTGCACGTTGATGTTCCGGACCGGATGATCGCCCTTAAGAAGTTCAAGATCGGGAAGGGAATGTATGCGGAAGTCGCGGTCACCTGGAAAAATCAGCGTATGTCCGATGGAAGCGATGCTCGTATCGAAATCAGTTTTACGACGAGCGAACTGGAAGAGGACAGCCTGTATGAGCGCCAGGCGCTTGGTGCGGCGGCGGACGAGGCGCGAGTCAACGAGCTCAACAGGTCCGGCGTCAACTACTTCACCGTCCGCCCCAAGGTCAAAGAGGACGATGTCAGGCGGAAGGTGGTGCGCTGATCGAGCATACGGAATACAACTTGTTATTGCTGCCGCGCTCATTGTGGGCGCGGCGGTTTTCTGCACTGTGAGACGGGCAGGAGAGGGAAACACATTTCGCCATGAACTGGCGGATAGGATTTCGTCCGCGCCGAAATCTCATCTACGCCCTTGCTTCTATGTCAATATATTGATATAATATTTGGCGTTAGGAGGCAGGAAGATGAAAATCTATCATGGAGGTACTGGTGCAAGACATTCCGCTGGATATTCGCCCGCACGTCGATGTCAAATCTGCTGGGCAAGTACAGCGTCTACCACGAGATGGACGTTTCGCGGTTTCTCGAGGACTTCATGCAGGAGCTTGAATCGGTGAAAGTCGAGAAGAACCTGCGCCGCATACGGCTTGCCGCCGGATATTCCCAGTCCGAGCTGTCCCGTCTCTCGGGCGTGAACATCCGCAACATACAGCTCTATGAGCAGGGCGTTCAGGACATCAACAGGGCATCGGCGTCAACGCTTGCCTCGCTTGCCCGCCCCCTCGCCTGCACCATCGAGGACTTGATGGAATGAGATATTGGGGGATTGTCAGGGCACGTGAGGATATGCTACAATATCAATGTTTTGAAACATTAATATCCGCTTTGGATTGATGCAAGGAGACATTGATTATGGATTTAAATGAGATTGAGCCGATATTGGAGGCGTCAGAGCGCCTTCTCGGTGAGACGTCCCTGTCGTTTCGCCGTTCGCTGTATGGGCAGATTGACTGGAACGATCGGCTGATCTGCATTAAGGGTCCCAAGGGAACGGGTAAAACCACGCTGATTCTACAGCATATCCGCGAGACGTTTGGCGTCCGCACGGACAAGGCCGTCTATTTGGCGATGGACCATCTATGGTTTTCGTCGC
>CAMOCC010000064.1 GCA_946610035.1 uncultured Verrucomicrobiota bacterium | reverse complement strand
GCCCGCCGTGTTCCGCAAGTTCGCCCAGAGCGTCAACAACCGGGCGTTCGCCGCGGAGCTCACGCACATGGCGGACGCGATCCTCGCGGACGGAAAGATCAACGAGAAGGAGGCCGCGCAGCTCTCCGACCTGCTCGCGAAGATCGAAGAACAGGAGGAGTTCAGGAAGGCGCTCGAGGACGCGAGGGCGGACGGAGCTATCACGCTCGAGGAGTCCGCAAACCTTGAGAGCTTCATCCGCAGGCTCACCGGCCGCAAGGCGCAACGGGTAGACATGCACAGAAAACAATAAGGCAATCACCAGAAAGACACATCCCATGAAGAAAATACTTATCGCACTTGCCGCCGCCGCGGTGCTCGCCGGATGCGGCGAAAAGGACGACGGAACCAGAAAGTTCACTGTTGGCTTCGACGCCGACTTCCCGCCCTACGGCTACAAGGACGGCGCTGAATACAAGGGCTTCGACCTCGACCTCGCGCGCGAAGTGTGCGCGAGGAAGGGCTGGAAGTTCGTCGCCAACCCGATCAACTGGGATGCGAAGGACATGGAGCTCAACTCCGGCTCCATCGACTGCATCTGGAACGGCTTCACGATGCAGGGCCGCGAAGACGGCTACACGTGGACCGTCCCCTACGTCGACAACTCGCAGGTCGTTCTCGTCAAGGCCGGCTCGCCGATCAAGACGCTCGCCGACCTCAAGGGCAAGATAGTCGGCGTGCAGACCGACACTCCGGTCCAGAAGGCGCTCTCCAAGGACGGCGACAAGAAGGAGCTAGGCGCGACGTTCAGGGAACTCGTCGTGATGCCGAACTACAACCAGGCCGTCAACGAGCTCAACATGGGAGGGGTCGATGCGGTTGCGATGGACGTAGGCGTCGCGAAGCGCAAGATGTCCGACCTGCCCGGGAAGTTCGAGGTTCTCGGCGAGATCGTGATGACCGAGACGTACGGCATCGGCTTCAAGAAGGGCAACGTGGCCCTCAAGGACGAAGTCGAATCCGAGCTCAGGAAGATCGCCGAGGACGGCACGATGGCGAAAATCGCCGCGCAGTACGGCATAGAGCCGCAGGCGCTCATCCTCAAGTGAGATGACGGTTGTATCGATGCTGGCGGATCTCCTGCGGGGGCTCGGCACCTCGCTTGAGATTTTCGCCTTCACGCTGCTGATAGCGCTTCCGCTCGGCTTTCCGCTGGCGCTTGGGCGCATGTCGAAGAGCAGGCTCCTTTCGGGCCTTATCGGGGTGTGGATCTCGATCGTTCGCGGTACGCCGCTCATGCTCCAGATCATATTCGTGTACTTCGCGCCCTACATCTTCTTCGGCATGCCGCTCTCGCGCTTTCCGCGGCTTCTGGCGACTGTGCTCGCGTTCGGCCTCAACTACGCAGCCTACTTCGCCGAGATATACCGCGGCGGCATACTGTCCATCGACCCCGGGCAGCACGAGGCGGCTAAGGCGCTTGGGCTGTCGCGTGCGCAGACTTTCTTCCGCATCGTCCTTCCGCAGACGGTGAAGCGCGTCATACCCGCGGTCGGCAACGAAGTGATCACGCTCGTGAAAGACACCTCGCTCGCCTTCACCATCGCCGTCACCGAGATGTTCACGGTCGCGAAGCAGCTGTCGTCCGCCAACACGACGATGACGCCGCTCATCGCGGCGGCGGTTTTCTACTATATTTTCAACTACATCGTTGCCTTCGCCATGGACCGGCTTGAGAAGCGCTACGCCTACTATGCGTAGTTTCGCGGCAGCATAAATTGCCCGCTGCACCCGGCGACGAAAATTCACACAAACAATGGTGGATTTGGTATAATCTCAACTGTGAAAAGAACAGCTAAGACAACGGTCCTGTCAATAGCGCTGGCCATCGCCTGCGCAATGGCCTTGCCGTTGCGTTCTGCCGCGTCCTCTCTCGATTTGAGGGGGGGTGGACCTTCTGTGTGCAAATTGAGACAGGGGGCGTAGGGGGTTGTCGCAGACCAATCACTCGATTGACGCGGCTGGAAGCCGCGTCTCCATAATCCCAATTGATGCGGCTGGAAGCCGCGTCTCCATAATCCCGATTGACGCGGCTGGAAGCCGCGTCTCCAAATATTTCCCCCAAGTGCAATGGGGGACAGTCCCCGTGGGGCTGCGAAAGGGCGTGGAGCAGTCGACTTCCCAGTCACTATCCATTCGCTTCCCTCGCGTGCTCCCGATTTGTTTGATTCTGCGCGATAGATGTGAATGTCCGTCGCGGAGCGACGGACCCCCTGAGACAGGGTAGGCAGTCCCCATGGGGTTTTGGAGACGCGGCTTCCAGCCGCGTCAAGTGCGATTAGGCAATTGGGGACAGTCCCCATGGGTTTTATCCTGTCGCAGTCGCTGCTCGAGTCGGTGCGTCTCCTTGGGGATCGGCTCTCCGGCGACTTCGCGGCGGCTGCCAAGGAGACGCGGCGTCTCGCCGCTTTTACTCTCGACTCGGCTCGCATTTTCGCGCCGCTCGCGGTCAGGGTGAACGCCGTCGCGCCTGGTCCGGTCCTCGCGCCTTCAGGCGTTCACGAGAAGGCCGCTCCTGTTCCGCTTGGCCGTCCCTCTCCCGACGACGTCGCGCATGCGGTGTCGTTCCTTCTCGCCGCGCCAGCCACTACCGGATGCATCATTCCCGTTACAGGCGCTTTCGACATGATATAAGCCTGCGGCCCCGCTTCGTAAATCCTCGCCTCGGTAGGGGCGGGTGGGCGGAAGGAGCGACAGCGAGTGGAGCCCGTCTGGCACTTTAATCGAGCTATACTTGTTCCGTCGCTCCGCGACGGACATTTACATTTCTCGGACTGAGCACAGCAGGGCGAGCGTTAGCGAAGCCCCGTCTGCGAAGGTCTGCGGTTAGGATGCTACGGTAGTTTTCCCGTCATTCGCTCCTGCCGCGCGATGCTTCATTCGGGACGAGTCGCGAACGACGAGCGGCGCGTCGAGCATTATCGAACGTGGTTCCATCTTCGGGCTGCGTATCCGCTGCATCAGCGATTCAACAGCCGTATCCGCAAGCTTCTTTATCGGCTGGTGGATTGTCGTAAGCGGCGGTGAGAGGAGCGCCGCGAGCGCATCGTCGTCGAAACCGGCGATGCGAACATCGTCCGGGATTTTGTATCCTAGCCCTCGCAGCGTCTGCATGAGACGCGCCGCCGTCGGGTCGTTGCGGCATACGAATGCGTCGGGCGCGTTCTTTCCGCGCATCAGCCGGCGCAGAAGCGCTTCGTCGGTTGGCTCGGCCTCGATTATGCAGTTTGCCTTCCATGCCAGCCCCGCGTCCAGCGCGGCCTGCGCGACGCCATGTATCCTCGCGCGTATGGTGTTGGCGTAGTTTGCGTGCGTAAGAAAGCGAAGCCGCCTTGCGCCGGCGTCTATCATGTGGCGCGCGACGCGGTAGCCCGCCTGGAGATTGTCGATCCCGACCAGATCGTATCGGCTGCGCGCGGGGAATGGAAGGTAGTCCCTGTCGAGCAGCACGACCGGGATGTCCTTCGCGGCGAGAGTCGCGATCACCTTCTGCGTGGCGGCGTAGGATTCGGGAATGAGGTCCACGGGCTCCAGAAGCACTCCCGCCGTGCGCCTGGCGGCGTAGGCTTCGGCGAGCGCGATGGCCCACCGTCCGCGGTCGGCTGCTTCCGGCGTCGATACGTCGCCAAGCAGCACGTCGTATCCGCATGCGCGCGCTTCCGCCGCTATTGCGTCGCATAGACTGGTGAAAAAGTCGATGGCTCGGTAGTCCGGCGCGATGATGCCTATTGCGCCGGTGGCGTGCTTTGCGGCGAAGGTGAGATATGAACCGGACCCCGCGCGCGATTCCAGAAGGCCGTTTCTCTTGAGCTCCCTGAGCGCGCGTTCGATAGTCGGGCGGCTCGCGCCGAACCGCCGCGCGAGCGCCTCTTCGCTCGGGAATCGCTCATGAGAGTTGTACTTGCCCGAGAGGATGTCGTGCTTAAGCTCGTCTGCAATTGCAAGATATTTGGACGCATTCGTTTTCATGCCTGTATTATATCAAAACCCCTGAGGCGCGACAAAGCTGCAAAGGCAGGTTTTCGCCGCGCGTGTCTTGCCATGTACCTTTCGCAATGCTATAATGGCCGTGTGAAAATGAAAAAGATAGTAGTGCTGGGCTCCACGAACACCGACATGGTGATTGCGGGGTGCAAACTGCCCGCGCCGGGCGAAACTGTCAGCGGCGGACGGTTCATGATGAACCCCGGCGGCAAGGGAGCGAACCAGGCCGTGGCCGTCGCCCGCCTTTCGGCCGCGAAGGGCGCATGCATCTTCATAGCCAAGGTTGGCGACGACCTCTTCGGCCGCGCGACCGCCACGCGAATGAAGAAGGACGGCATAAAAACGCGACTTGTGGTCGATCCACGCGAACCTTCCGGCACTGCGCTCATCCTCGTCGACGCGAAGGGACAGAACGTTATCTCCGTCGCGCTCGGCGCGAACGGAACGCTCTCGCCGAAGGACGTGGAGCCTTTCAGGATGGAGATCGAAGCCTCCTCTGCGGTTCTCATGCAGCTCGAGACTCCTGTCGAGACCGTCGCGTGGGCGGCGAAGGTCGCGCACGACGCAGGCTCGTCGGTCATCCTCAATCCCGCGCCAGCGCAGAAACTTCCGCGCGCGCTTTATCCGCTAATAGACTGGATTACGCCGAACGAGACCGAGGCGGAGCTTCTCACGGGAGTGAAAGTGGTGGATGCCGCGAGCGCAGCGAAGGCGACAGCCGTCCTCAAAAGGCGCGGCGTTGGCCATGTCGTGATAACGATGGGCTCGAAAGGCGCATATTGCGGCGACTGCGGCAGACTCTACCCGTGCCGCAAGGTAAAGGCAGTTGACTGCGTGGCCGCAGGCGACACATTCAACGGCGCGTTTGCCGTCGCCCTTGCCGAAGGCCGCGGCTGCGCCGAAGCGATCGACTTTGCGCAGAAGGCGTCCGCCATATCAGTCACTCGCCCGGGCGCGCAGGCGTCGGTCCCGTACCGCCGCGAAATCCACTGACCACCAACCACTAACCACTAACGACTATGTACTACTGTAGCAACTATCCATTGGCTGTCGCGCTCTGCGTCGTAACAATGCTCTGCTGGGGAAGCTGGGGCAACACCCAAAAGCTCGCCGGCAAGACCTGGCGCTTTGAGCTGTTCTACTGGGACTACGTAATCGGACTCGTCCTTTTCTCGTTGCTCGCCGGATTTACGCTTGGCTCGTCAGGCGGCGGTGCATGGAGCTTTGCGTCCAACCTCGCCGGCAGTTCTCCTGCGGAGTGGACGTGGCCGTTTCTTGGAGGAATAGTCTTCAATGCGTCGAACATACTGCTTTCTGCTGCGATTGCGGTCGCGGGCATGTCGGTTGCATTCCCCGTTGGCGTTGGGCTTGCGCTCGTCGGCGGCACGGTCGCCAACTGGTTTGTGGACGGCAAGGGCAACCCGTGCCTCATCTGGACGGGTCTTGCGGTGATCGTCGCGTCCATCGTCTGCAATGCGCTCGCGTTCAAGGCGAAGCAAGCTGCCGCAGGCGGCGCGGCGGACGCCTCGTCCGTCAAGAAGGGGCTGTGGCTGGCGATTTGCGCCGGACTTCTCATGAGCTGGTTCTCGCCTCTTGTGAACCGCGTCGTCGACATGAACTTCGCGGCCGCCGCGCCCGTCGCTGGGCGGATGACGCCGTATTCGGCTTTCTTCGTCTTCACGCTCGGCGTGCTGGCATCCAACTTCGTCTTCAATACGATCATGATGAAAAAGCCCGTCGCCGGGGAGCCTGTGAAAGGGTCGGAGTGGTTCAGGGGCGGCGTCGCAGTGCATCTCGTCGGCATCCTCGGCGGTTCCATATGGGCGACTGGAACGCTGCTGTCGTTCGTCACGGCTGGCACGGCCGGCGCGGCGATAGCCTATTCCCTCGGACAGGGCGCGACGCTCGTCTCCGCGCTCTGGGGCATCCTCGTCTGGCGCGAATTCAAGGGCGCGCCAAGGAAGTCCGGGGCCCTCAACTTCGCGATGATCGTCCTCTTCCTCGCGGGTCTTGCGCTTCTCGTGGCGGCGGGAGGCGATGAGCAGCCACCGAAGAAGGAGCCGGTCAAGGTCATATTCGATACCGACATGTACACCGACTTCGACGACGTAGGCGCGCTCGCCTGCCTGCACGCCCTTGCGGACGCCGGCGAGTGCGAACTCCTCGCGACCGTCGTCAACACACGCGATTCCCTCTCGGTCGCCATGTGCGAAATCGTGAATGCATACTACGGTCGCCCCGAAACACCCGTTGGCTGCGTCAGGGGCATGGGCATTGGCCGCGACGAGCTCAACTACAAGCGCTTCGGATCGGTTGTCGAGAAGTACGCCAGGTGGGTGAAGTACATGAATTCGTCCGACGCGCCCGACGCGGCGGAAGTCTACCGTCAGGTGCTTTCGGCTCAGCCGGACAAGTCGGTAGTAATATGCTCAGTGGGCTTTCTCACCAACCTGCGCAAACTCGTCGAAACCGACCGCGACCTCGTAGCGCGCAAGGTAAGACTCTGGGTTGCTATGGCCTGCAAGCACCCGCGCGGCCGCGAATACAATTCCTCGCGGGACTGGCAGTCCTCTAAAATCGCCCTGGAAAACTGGCCCACGCCCGTCGTCTTTTCCGATTTCGACTATGGCGTCAACTGCTTCGCAGGTAAGGCGCTCGCCGATTCCGGCGTTGCGGACAGTCCCATCGCCGACGCCTTCCGCGCGAATAACTGCGATTTCAATGGACCGGCAGGCCGCTCCGCCTGGGACGAAACAGCGGTGCTCGCCGCCGTCAGGGGCGTTGATGCCTATTTCAACGCTGAGCGCGGCACCTACCGCATGGTCGGCGATCAAGGCGACGACGAGTGGACGCCTGATTCCGCGGCTGGTCTACATCTTCGTTTGACCGAAAAACTTCCGAAAGCCGAAGTCGGCCGCATCATCGACGAGCTGATGATGCGAAAGCCGAAGAATTCCTCAGCCCACTAACTATTAACCTCTTCCCTCTACCCACAAGAAAGGATGCACAACCTATGAAAAGCTCAAGTCAAAGAACTTGTTCTCTCTGCCAGTTGGTCGCGCTATGCTTGGCAATGGCTGCAGTGTCGGCATTTGCCGGATACAACGAGTATGTCACTCCCGTGCCAGTGACCGACGGTATTGCTGACGTGACGCTCACGGTGAATGACACAATCATTACCGACAAGCTTTCCGGCGATGGCGTCAACATGCTCCGCTTCACGCGCGGCAACGGCATGTCTTCCGTCAAACTCCGTTCGACAGACGGCAACACCTTGCCGGGCGGCATCATCGCAGACGGTTTCCTCTTGAAGATTCAGAATCCAAATGTGCTTGGAGCCGGTCCCGTCCTACTCAAGAACCAGTGGTCGGGACTCTACGGCGACTATTATAGCGCGCTCCCGGCGATCGATGTCGCCAACCGCGTTGTCTTCGACACCGTCAGTTCCTACGCTGCTGGCGAAGATACCAAAAACCTCGTCCTTCACAATGTCGGCGTTACGGATGAAAACGCCAACAAAGTCGTGACGCTCGGGCGTGATGCCACAGGCAATGCCACGGTGACGCTCGCGCTTGACGGCGACCAGAACGACGCCATTGGATACTTCAACCTGCGCGGCAACCTCGCGCTCACCCTCGACGGCGGAACGCTCCGCGCCGCGCCCGGAGCCTCGCGCGATCTCTTCCAGAAGGCGGATGCGCAGGCAACGCCGACAGTAACTCTCGTTAATTCGCCGCTGACGGTCGATGTTGCAGAGGGCGGCAGCGCCAGATTCGGCGTGTCGCCTGCTTTCGCCAGGACAAAGACGACATTGCAGTTCGCGGAAGAATACAAGCCTTCCAACTGGAGCTTCGAGGAAAATCCAACAGATTGGACTTTTGGAGCCGCCGAAGGCGGAAGTTCAAGCTGGGTCGCTGGCAACGGTTCGGCATTTGACGATTGTGGAGCAACCACGAACGGTTCCAAATACGCCATGGTGCGCAACGGTTCGACGCTTTCGCGCACTATCAGCTTGCCAGCAGCCGGGTATTGGCGTGTGGTTCTCGAACAAGGTTGTCGCAGCGGCAATTACTCGTTAAACATTTTGACGACCGTGAAGATTGGCGACTCGACAGTTTTGTCTATTCCGAAATTAACAGATGCGTCGCAGGCTCACGGCTTCAAGGAATTCCTTGGCACACCAATCCAACTCCCTGCAGGGGATTATACGTTTGAAATCACTCTTTCGTACACGGGGCAGAATGGCAGCCTGAACTTCGACGCGATACGTTTCGAGCGCTATGAAGAGGTATATCCCGACTTCGATATCGCCAAGACGGGTGCAGGCATGTTCGTGCTCAATGATTTCAATCAAAATGCATTGCCGATCGCCGTCCAGGCCGGAACGCTTGCTTGCGAGAACACGGTTCTCCAGAATGCCGCGATTTCGGTGGCGGACGGAGCGGAACTCAACGCCGCCGGTCTCGTTGCGGCAGGGGCGACGATCGACGTGGCGGCGGGCGGCAGGTTCTCCATACGCGCCGCCGACGATTCCAGTCTCATAGCCAACGGCAGTTTCGAAACGCCGTACACGTCGGACAATGCGTTCTATTGGTCGAACGACTGCAAGTGGACTCTCTACCCGTGGGATTCGAGCGGCAACCGCCCGGTGATTCAGCGCAACGGCGGAAAATATTGTCCTCCCGGCGACAACTCCTACCCGACTTCCTATGGTGACCAGTTCCTGTTGCTGCGCGTTGGCGAGGCGGCATACCAGCAAGTTTCGGCGTCGGTGGGCGGAACGTATGTCTTGAGCTTTGTCCAGAGCCACAGAAAAGGCTATGAGTCGCCGGGCTTTGCCGTGACAATCGACGACAATGCGGTGCTGACCGTGTCCGGCGAGGATGCCCAGCATGATTTCGAACGGATTTTGGTCCCCGTGAATTTGGCCGCCGGAACACACACGATCCGTTTCACGGCGTTGGACGGAAACGAAGCAGGGCAGTATTCGAGGCTTTCCATCGACGACGTTTCGCTTGTCAATACGACGATGCCGCCGTGCGATCTGTCTTCGACCACGCTAAAGTTGAAGTCCGGCTCCATCGTCCGCCTGAACAATGCCGAGAAGCTGCATGTCGGAACTGTCCTTGTCGATGGCGTTGCCGTGAGGGGCGGTGCGGACGCGCTCAGGGCCGCCGGCGTGACTGTTGAAGGCAATGGCCGCATCCAGTGCGGCAATCCGCTGGGCCTAACGGTAAGCCTCCGCTGAGACGGCTATGCGCATCGCATGCGTTACCATGCTGGTTTCCCTGGCGGCTGTGTCGGTCGCGGCGGACATTCCGCTTGCGATCGGCACCGAATATGCCGGACGGGGTTTATACCGCTATTGTCCGGCGGCAGTGGAAGTGTGTGGTGTTCGTCATGTCTTCTACTGCCGCAACAAAGATGCGTATTCTGTCGTTGACTACATCTACCACGCTGTACCTTCGCCTTCCGGTGCGCTGGCGGGGGAGACGGTTGTTCTTGCGCCCGCCGATCCCGTCGGCGCGGCGTGGGATTCGTACCACGTCTGCGATCCGTCGGTAATCGCCGGGAGATTCTGGTATGGCGGGCGGTACTATCGCTACATGATGGCTTATCTTGGCGTGAAGGGGCGGCCAGGAGATGCCTCGAGCGACGGTGCGAAGTGCGTCAACAACAAGGTCGGCCTAGCCGTGAGCGATTCGCTTGACGGGGGCTGGACGCGCATGGGCGCGGATTGCGTGGTGAAGACTGCGACGCCAGCTTCGTGGGGCGTCGGCCAGCCGTCCGTCGTCAGCCTTGACGGCGCAGGCAAAGTGGCGCTGTTCTACTCCGGCGACTACGGGACGAGAATGCTGGCACTTGATTTCGGTTCGGCGGACGCGACGGCATCTTCGCTGCGCGAGCATTTCGGCGACGAAGGAACATTCGTCTCAACCGCAGGCGTCGGCGACATGAAAGGCGTTCAGACGAGCGGCTTCACCATCACTAACGGCGACTTCGCATGGAACCGCGAGACGGGCTGTCTATACCTCGTCGCAGACACTCCCGACCAGGCGGAGAGCTGGTATGATGACGGTGGCTGCGGTCTTTCCATCACAAAGGCCGTGACAGTCTATCGTGCGGCGTTAGGCGAACTTTCGGCTGCAGGCGTGGCTTCCGCCAGATGGGAAAAGATGTGCCGAATCCGCCCGGATGACCTGACCCTTGATTTCAGAACAGATTTCCGCATCCACAACGCGGGGCTTGTGCGAGGATCGCGCGGCGAACTTGCCGGAAAGACCGCATTCGTCTCGGTTGCTCATCTTGAGCCGAACCCGCTCTATACCTACCGTTTCGTCCCTGTCAAATGGGGCGAGGGGCGGGACTGGTTCGAGGGTGGCCTCGGTCTGCCGAAGCATGCGCCGTGGGGCGGGGAATGGTCGCCGGACATCGAGACGGTGAACGGCGAGCTTGTGCTTGACGGCCCTGATACGCGCCTTGCGAGCTTTCGCGTCAATGCGCCGCATCGAATCGTGAGAGGCGGATGCGTTGCCCGCGTCTCGGCTGATATGACGTTCGAAGCTGATGGCGGATTGGCGCCGGTAGATGCCGGGATGAAGGCCGCGCTCGCCGTCTATGACGGCTCATATTGGGGGCTGGGCGTAGATCCAGATGGCGGTGCGTCCAACGTGTGGCGACGGCTAGAAGGCAAGACCCCGGCGCTTGACGTGAAGGTGGCGGTGGAATGCGCGGTCTTCAGGGAGACTGGCCGGGACTGGGTGTCGTATGCAGTGGACGGCGAATCGCTTGGAACGTTCGGCATACACCTTGGCGATCGCGCAGTCTCCGCAGCCTCCTTCTGCGGCATCGGGACCATTTCGTCGCTTGCGGGCGTATGCGACGGCGATGCGTCCGACGGCATGAAAGTTTCCATCAAGTAAGGACAAGGAAGTATCATGAAGTTGACGACACTGTTTGCGGCAATGCTTTTTTGCGGCTGCGCGGTAGCGGACGGCGCGCAGCCTTCGCCGGAGCCCTGGCGACTCGACAGGCCGCTTGAACTCGTCGGCATGCGGGGGTTCCCGAAGGCTGAAGCGGCGGACGGAGAAGCGCTGCCAGAGCCGGGTGCAAGCGTTCATCTCTTCAGGGCAGATGGTTTTCTGCCGTTCGTCGATAGATTCGGCCAGTTCAAACATTTAGACTGGCCGGGCAAGGTCCATGCCGACGCCGATCTTGTACGGGCGAAGGAGGCGGAAGCGAAGTGGCTTGCTGCGAATGCGGCGGGCCCTGATCCCGAGCGCAACGAATACGGCGGTTGGGCGAAGGGTCCGCAGCTGAAGGCTACGGGATTCTTCCGCACGGAGAAAGTCGATGGCAAGTGGTGGTTCGTGGACCCCAAGGGGCGGCTCTTCTGGTCGCTCGGCATCGACTGCCTGAACATCGGCGAAGGCGTTACGGGCATTGGTTTTCGCGAGGAGTATTTCGAAGGACTCCCTGCCAAGGACGACCCTGTGTTTGGCCAGTTCTACGGGACGACAGGCAGGAAGGCCGCGCACGGCTTCTATGCCGAAACGAACCACGTGCCCTATGCTACATACAATTTCGCGGCGGCGAATATGCAGCGCAAATATGGCAGTGACTGGCGGAAGGCATCCGTGGACCTTGCGCATCGTCGTCTCAAGGCGTGGGGCGTCAACACGGTCGGCAACTGGTCGCAACCTGAAATATATCTCGCGCGCCGCACCCCGTACACCATCAGCTTGTCAACGGCAGGAGTGCCCCGACTCGCCGGGTCGAAGGGCTGGTGGGGCCCGCTGCCCGACCCCGGCCATCCGGAATTTGCGCGAAAACTCCGCGAACGCGCGCGCCGCATGGCTGCGAAGATGAAGGACGACCCGTGGTGCATTGGCGTCTTTGTCGACAACGAACTTTCGTGGAACGATCTGCCCGGTCTGGCGGATGTCGCCGAGCGCTATTACGCCACTGTCGGGCGGATTCTCCGCGAAGAGCTGCCCAACCATCTCTATCTTGGCTCCAGAATCGCATGGGGCTCGCCGGAAGTCTATCGAGCGTGTGCGCGCCATGCGGACGTTGTCTCGGTGAATGTCTATTCCCCGACGTTCAACCGCGACCTGCCGCCGGACGCCGAGGACAAGCCGCTTCTTAACGGCGAGTTCCATTTCGGCGCGCTCGACCGCGGCCTCTTCCACACAGGGCTTGCCGCGACGAAGGACCAGCAGGCGCGCGCCGATGCCTTCAAGACGTATGTGAGGAGCTGTCTCGACAATCCGCGAGTCGTCGGCACTCACTGGTTCCAGTGGAAGGACCAGCCGCTCACAGGCCGCTCGGACGGCGAGAACTATCAGATAGGCTTTCTGAATGTCGCCGACGCGCCTTATCCTGAAATGGTCGAAGCAGTCCGTGAAGTCTCGGCGACGATGTATCCGTCGCGGGCGGTGAAGTTCGAGAGGGAGATTCTTGTCGAGGCGGAGGATTTCACGAAGAAGGGAGGTTGGAAGGTTGATACGCAGTTCACGCACAAGATGGGCAGCGCATACCTCATCGCGGCGAGCGCGGGCAGGCCTGTCGCCGACGCGGTTACGGCAGTCGAGATTCCCGAGGGCGGAGTATGGCGGTGTTGGGTGCGCACGAAAGACTGGGTGCCCGCGCATCATCCCGGAAGGTTCGCCGTGTCGATTGGCGGGAAGGAGTCGCGAGTGCTGGGCGCGTCGGGTGCGTCCGGGTGGCGCTGGGAAGGCGCAGGCGAATTTGCGCTGTCTGCCGGTAAGGTGGAACTGAGGCTTGTCGACAAGAGCGGATGGTTCGCGCGCTGCGACGCCGTAATGCTGACGAAGGGCGATGCCGCGCCGCCGCAGGGAAACCGCCTTGCCGGGCCGTCGGGAGTCGCGGACGGCGGAGAATACGACGTAGTGGTCGTAGGCGCAGGAACGGCGGGCACGTGTGCGGCCATCGCCGCCGCGCGCTCAGGCGCGAGAGTCGCGCTCGTTCACGACAGGCCCGTGCTTGGCGGCAACGCGAGTTCGGAGATCAACGTGCAGATAGAGGGTGCCTCCGTGGAACATCCGAACGCTCGCGAGACAGGCATCATCGAAGAAGCGCAGCTATTGCGCCTTGCGCTCGGCAAGAACGCGACGATCTCCGATGCGCTGCGCGTCCTTGCGGAAAATGAGCGCCAGCTGACTGTGTTTGACTCGCGCCGCGTCATGCGCGTGGAGAAGGAGGACCGCAGGATGTCCGCCGTCATCGCGCGCGGCACGCTTGACGGTAAGTGGACACGCTATCGCGGCAAGATGTTCATCGACTGCACGGGCGACGGCTGGCTCGGTTATTACGCCGGACTCCCTTACATGACTGGTCGCGAGGCGCGCGGAATGTTTGCCGAGGCAGAGGCGCCTGACGCGGCGGATGCCGTCACGATGAGCGGGTGCATATCCGACGGGAAGTTCCGCTTTAACTCCGTCGTGCGCGATGCGCCGGTCGCGTTCGAGACTCCCGCCTGGGCAAGGGTGCTGCCGCAGGGCTTCTCGCGCAAATTGAAGCCGGTCCTTCATCAGTATGGCGGCTTCTCGCCCATGTGGTGGATGGAGCATCCCGGCGACGTGGACGACTTCAAGGACCCTGAATTCGCGCGCGACGAATTGATTCGCTACTATGTGGCGTTCTGGGGATGGGGCAAGAACGACTGGGAACACCGCGAGCTCTTGGCAAACGAGGAGCTGCTGACGATTCCATTCATCGACGGGCGGCGCGAGACGCTGCGGCTCGTCGGCGACTACGTCATGACCGGCAACGACGAGAAATCGGCGCGCATGTTCCCAGACCGCATTTCCTACGGTGGCTGGCCGATGGATACCCACGACCCGCTCGGCATGAAGGCCGTGACTTCGGACGGCTACTGGAAGCACCACCCGCCGCTACCCATATATTCGATACCATACCGCGTCCTTTACTCGCCTGCGCTCGACAATTTCTTCTTCGCCGGCCGCTGCCAGAGCGCAACGCACATGGCGCTTGGCTCCATTCGCGTGATGTCCACTCTCGCGACGCTCGGCCAGGTGTGCGGAACCGCCGCCGCCGAATGCGTCAGGCGCGGCGAGACGCCCAAGGAGTTCGGCGAGCGGCATATCGCGGAACTCCAGCAGCGCCTGCTCAAGGACGATCTTTTCATCCCCGCGATCGAGAACGAAGACCCGCTAGACGTCGCGCGGACAGCAACGGCGACTGCCAGCTCGTCGGGCGAAAGGATGTATTTCAGGACGTCAGATCCGGTAGAATGGTTCACTAAGACCCACCGCATCGCACACCCGAGCAAGCGCGTCGGTCATGATGGCTGGCTTTACGTGGAAGGGGCGACGCCGCAGAGCGTCATCGACGGCACATCGCGTCCGCTCCTCGACATAGCGCACGGCTGGGCGTCGGACCCGCGCAAGCCCCTCCCGCAGTGGATACGGCTCGATTTCGCCAAGCCCGCCATGGTCGGCCAAGTGCGCATCACGTTCAACAGCGACCTGCAGCAGCGCAAGCCGGACGCGCCCATGCCGCGCACGCTCGCCAAGGCATACCGCGTCGAAGTGCTCGTCGGCGGCGAGTGGCGAAAGGTCGCGGAAGTCAAGGACAACTGGCGGCGGCTCGCCGTCCACGACTTCCCGCGCTGCGAGGCGACGGCGGTTCGCGTGACGGTGACGGAGACATGGGGCGACCCCAGGGCGCAGATTTTCGAGATTCGCGCCTACCCGTGTGCGCACCTGGAAAGGCGGCCTTCTCCCTGATCGGCGTCGTTTCCGTTTCGGCCGGCCGTTCGCTCGAAGACGCCTATCTCCGGCGCTGAAGAGGAAATGGATGACGCGGCGAGACGCCTGGCCTCGCAAATGGGAGGGTAAACATCTCCCAGTGGTGCAGCGCGATATTTTTGCAGTGCCAAACGTCTCTGCATAGGCTATGCCGACAAGTTTTGCGCTTCGCGCGACCACGAAATCTTGGCGCGCGGCGAATCGCGCAGGCGCGATTTCCTGCGGTGCGTCCCATCTCCGCGTGAAGTCCGCCTGCAAACCCGCCCACTCACCCAATCCTAACTCACCAACTCATATACGGCGGCCTTCGCGGGATGGTCCGCGCCGCAGTCAGCAATGCGTGCCTTCGCCGCTGCGCCAAGACACGAAAGCCCGCCTTCGCGGTACACGAATATACACGGAACCTCCTGCATGCAAGAGCACGCGTGCAAAACACATATAGCCAATATATGCGCAATGCGCAGATGCCATTAGGCAATTGGGGACAGTCCCCGTGGGGTTTTGGAGACGCGGCTTCCAGCCGCGTCAAGTGCGCTAATGTAGTCGCAGGCCAATCGCTTGATTGACGCGGCT
>CAMOCC010000063.1 GCA_946610035.1 uncultured Verrucomicrobiota bacterium | reverse complement strand
ATGAGTGGAGACTACAACTTCAAGCCATCTGGCGAGCTGACAGCGACGTTTACCGCCGACTGCACGCCGGGCTGGATGGCGTTCGGCAACGCAGACGGCTCGTCAGGATCGTTTGGCACGACGATTTTCACGTCCGCCGAAGACTCCTTGGGCCTAAAATCTGGTGAGTGGTTTGTCGGCGCAGGTGCCGGCAGCGGCGGCGTGAGGGTCGAAAAGGGTACGTACACCGCGTCAAAATTCGAGATAGGTCAGAAAATAGGTGTGACGGGCGTTGTCGAAATAGTCGGAGGAACCGTTTATTCCACCGGCGACCCAATTGTCGGCATGTCAGGGACGGGTACCCTGACCGTCGGCAACGGAGGTGTGTTCTGGAGCGGGGCTGGATTCGGCATCCGCAAGTGGACTCAGATCGCGAAGAACGCTGAAAGCACGGGAACAATCAATCTCAATGCCGGTGGAGAGATGTACGCCTCGCAGATCAATAAAGAAGAAGGAGGTGGAAGCGCATACGTCAATTTCAATGGCGGCAGGCTCACGGTGATCTATGACGATACACTGCTGACGAGCGGAATCACCGCGACCGTGGGCGCACAGGGCGGGACGATAGACACGGCGGGATATTCGACGACGATAGCAACCGCGATTTCCGGCGAGGGAAAGCTGACGATTGCCGGCAGGGGAAGAGTTGCGTTCAATGAAAAGCCGACATGTGCTGTCGAGATTGAAAACGGAACTGCTGTCTTCACGGCAGCGACTACGCCCGGGAGCGTCGCGCTGGGGACGGGTGGTTTCGTCGAGTATGACCTTTCCGGCGAGACCGAAGCGGAAAAGACTGTAGTGCTTGGAGAGAATGTGGCGATAACGACGTCTGACAAAAGCCCGGTCGCGGAGCATGTAATCATACGAAACAACGGCGGGCTGTACTGGAACGTCTCGTATGCCGACGGTTCGCTCACAGCAACGTCGTTTGCAGCCAATGACGGTGTTACAACAGCTCCGACAGGGGACTTTACGATCTTTACCGGGTATTTCAACGGTAACTATCCCCAGGATCAGGTAAAGAGCTGGGTGAACGGATTTCCGACTGCGGACACGAAGGTAATCGTGCCTTCGTCGATTCCCAAAATGCAGATATATGTCAACAAAGCCACAGTGCCGTGTAAAGAATTTGCCCTGAACGGGGACTTTACTGTCCGTGGGATTGCGCAGTTGTGTAATTTCCGCCCGAACACCGTGACCGGCGATGGAACGCTTACTTTTTCTGCAACGGCGGATATGTGCGGCTATTTCGAAGCGCATAATGTAAGCTATGCCTGCACGGTGGATGTGCCAGTAGTACTTGCCGAATATGCGCGTGTTTCCAGCTATCCTGGGTATCTGCTGACTTTCAACAAATCCGTTACTTTCGCCGCAGGTGCCACGGTGAACAACAATGCCGAGGCGGCACCGGTCTTCAACGGAGATGTAACCGTCGAGTCCGGCGCAAGATGGATATGTTCGCTTGGCACCGTGATAGCGTCCGGCAAGACGCTTTCGGGAAGCGGAACGATAGAGGGTCCGGTTGAAGTCAACGGCATTGTCGCGCCTGGCACGAACACGGCAGAGACGCTGACCGTGACGGGAGCTGCGACATTCAACTCGGGTTCCGGTCTGCTCGTGACGATCGGAGAGGACGGCGCTTCCTCCTGCCTCGCGCTTACGGGCGAGGGCACTGTCGATGTCGCGAATCTTTCAGTCGACGTTGCCAACAAGTCCGCGCTTGATCACAGGTCTGGATGCAAGTACACGATAATGACCGTTGCCAACGGCAGCATCGACGGTAAAGTCGCTGGCGCCGTAACTGCAGATGACGGAAGCGTCTGGAAGGCGTTCGTGTCCGATGACAGAAAGTCGCTGGTGTTTAGGGAGCGCAGGCGTGGGTTGTTCATAATGATCAAGTAAAGCGACAGTATGACCTTTGCTGCAATAGTTCTTGCCGCCGCAGCCGCGTTGTCCGTCAGCCAGGACGGTGATGCTCTCAATGTTCGAGTCCGTGTCGCTCCGAAGGGGCGCACGTGCCTGACGGCGGCCTACAGGCAGAGCGGCGGTGCTCCCGGTTCGTACTCGATCTACGGGGCAGACGGCAAGCGTTGCGACTTCACCGAACTCGACGAGGGCGGACTCTATCACTCCGCGACGAAGCTGTTCTACCAGACGGTGACGATTCCCGAGGAGATGACGGCGGGAAAGACCGAGATTACGCTGACGCTCAAGACGGAACGCCAGCCGACGCGTCCGATCGTCTCGCTCTGGACTCATGTCAATCCGCTCTTCGAGCCTCCAGCAAAGGAGCGCGAGGAGGCGAAACTCGAGAAGATCGTCCTCCCCGAATTCAAGCCGCTATCCGCCTCCGTGTGCGACGCCGCGATAAAGCGGACCGTCGAGCTCATGGACATCACGGCGGACCATGCGGCGATGCGCCAGATGTGGGGCGAGGACTGGCGCGAGAAGTGCGCGCGCGGCGAATGGCACGAGGATCTTGTCGGCGCGTTCGACGTCCCGTGGTGCGGGAAGGACGGAGTAATGGACGTCACGGCGACGAAGGACCGCATCCCCGGTCACTACGACCATCTGAACAACAACGGTCCTATGATCCTGAGCGCCGTGCTCGCCATCGCATACAGAACGCCGGGCCTGAAGCGATACGGCGACAAGGAGACGCTCCGCCGCATTGCGGCGCATCTCGACTTCTGCCGACGCGCGCAGGGGCTGTCGGGCTCGTACTGGAGCGCATGGGTGCGCGGGAAGTGGATGGGCGGACCGCAACGCGGGCCGACTTCGGGCACGCCGCTCGATGGGGCTGGGCTGCGCGGAATCGGACACGCGCTCGTGCTCACAGCGAAGGCGATGGAGCGCGAGGGAATGCTCGATGAGCTCGTAGACGACGACTGCGATCCAGAAACGCCGAAGGTGAAGAGGCGCAAGGCGTACCTCGATCTCATGGACGGCCTTATCGGGCATTTTGCGGGGAAGGGAGGGCACGCTCCGAACCAGGAGACGTATCAGCTCGACGCGCTCAGGTTCTGCATCCGCGCGCGGCGGATCCTAGGAGGTCCGTCCCCGAAGGAACCGGACAAGACCGAATTCGTTAAGCGACTGAGAGGCGCGACAGGTGCTGTCGCGCCCGGGGAGCCGAGCTGGGTCTCGCCGCGCGGCGTGCCGCTCGAGTGGGACGGTTATTCGGTCGAGTACGGACGCGGTCAGGACGTGATGTACTACAGGCTCTGGCAGTCGTATCAGAAGCTCGGTTTTCTGCGCGAGCGCGCGAAGATCGGCGGGGACGCGTTTCCGCACTTCGTGTATCCGGTCCGGCGTCACGACGGGAAGCCTTCAGTCGACGTTTGCGCGTATCTGAATTTCCGCCACCGCAACATGATAGGCGGCGACGGGTACGGTCCGTCCCAGTGCCAGCTCCTTGACTTCGAAAATCCCTCGCACATACGCCTTCAGCAGCTTGATTGGATCGGCCTTGACGAGAAGGCGATCGCGCGCTGGGAGGCGCCTCGCGCCGGAAACTGGTACTGGTCGGCTGCCTACGGTTTCATGGACGGCGCGCAGGACCGCATCAAGATTCTGCGCAGGATGACGAAGCCTGGCGATCCGCTCTGCGCGAAGGTGAGGCTTCCCATGGAGTCGGGCGAGCCAGATTTCGTGTGGGGCGATCCGCGTGCGCAGTGCGTGGCTTTCAAGGACGGCGAGAGCCGCATCATGATGAACTTCAACCAGTGGCACCACAGCGAGGCGCCGAAGGATGGCGGCACGGCGTACGTGTATGTCAGGCGCCCCGCGGCGGTGCAGTACATGCGCGTAAAGCATGACGAGCTTCTGAAAAACGTCAGGGGCGATGTGGTCCTGTGGGGATGCCACTCGCTTGTGATCGGCGACTGGCTTGTGGTGCAGTGTTCCGATCCGCTGAACGGCGTCTCCTTCCGCCTGCCCCATAGGTTCGCAGGCAGGTGCGTCGACCTTGCCACGAAGAAATTCGTCCGCAGCACCTCGATAAGCCTCGGGCCTGGAGAGACGCGCGTGCTGCGGCGGCAAGCCGGAGTTGAGTGAAAAGCGAAGAAGTGATATAATGGACGCCATGAGGTGGATAGAAACTGTCGTGTCGGCTGCGCTTGCGTTTGCGCTGGCTGCGCCGTCTGCGGCGAATGTGCTGCATGTTCCGTCGGATCACTTGACGGTCACCGGCGTCGTTACGTTCGCGCGCAGCGGGGATCTCTTCGCGTTTCTGCGTCAGGACGACGGCACGTGCGTGCGGCTCGGGCTCCTCGGCGGAAACCGAGCCTTCGTCGGAGAGCGGATAGCGGCGGAGGGCGACGTTTCGATGTCGGAGCCGAACCTGCGCATGGAGAACGTGTCCGTGTCGCACCTTGGAATCGGCGAGATGCCCGACAGAAGGCAGGTGAAGATATCCGCGCTCTACGCCCCTGCCCCGCCGAACTGGTTCGGACTGCCGGTCGAAGTCACCGTGCGGGTGATGGACGTCAACAGGCGCAGGACCCAGCTTCAGCTGTACGTGAGCGACCTCGACCGAGAGGCGCGTGGGGCTACGGCGAGCTTTCCGCTCCGCGAACGCGACACTTCCGATCCCGACCTCAGAATCGGAGCGATCGTCCGCATACGCGCGGTGCCGTCGCTGGAATACACGCCGGAGGGCGTAAAGAACCTGACGCTCAACATTCTGTCCAAAGACGACGTGGAGGTGCTGTCGCGCCCTTCGTGGTGGACTCCTGCGCGCGTGCTCACAGCGGTCGCGATTGCACTGTTCGTGCTGACCGCGCTATGCGGATGGGTGGCCCTGCTCATTCGCGCGAGAAGGGCCGAGGCCAGTTCGCAGGAGGAGCGCCTGAGGCTCGCGCGCGACCTGCACGACGAGTTCCAGCAGCAGCTTGCGGGTACGATGTTCCATCTCGACGCGGCGGCGAGCGTCGTCGAGAATCCGGAGGCCGTCGCTCGTCAGATCGCAGGCGCGAGGAAGTCGCTCATGAACACACAGTCCGGGCTTCGCGGCATCCTGTGGGGACTTCAGCGCGCCGGTCGCAAGGCGGACACTCTTGCGGGACTGTTCCGCACGGCTGCGGCGCGCATGCCCCACTGGGGCGGCGTCGTCGAGATAGACTCAGGCCGTGAGCCTCCGATAGAGATCAGGCGCCAGGGAGCGAGGCTTCTCATGATCCTCCAGGAGGCTGTCGGAAACGCTATCGGTCACGGCGGCGCGAATCATGTCAAGGTCCGTCTTTCGGACGACGGGCGTCGCTTTGTGATGAGCATTGCCGACGACGGATGCGGATTCGACCTGGAGACGGTGCGGGGCGAGAGCGGACACATGGGACTTTCCAACATGCAGACTCGCGCCGACGCCATCGGAGGTTCGTTCTCCGTCAGGAGCCGCCCGGGAGATGGAACAACGGTGGAAGTGGAGATAATTCATGATTAGCGTATTGATCGTAGACGACCATCCGATAATAAGGGAAGGGCTTTCGACCATGTTCGCGAGCAGGTCGCGCTTCGCTGTCGCCGGAACTGCCGCAGGCGCGGAGGAGGCGCTTGAATTCTGCAGGACGAAAGGACTCCCCGACGTCATCCTGTCCGACGTGGTTATGCCTCGCCGCGACGGGATATGGCTTCTCGGGCAGATGTTGGAGGAGTTCCCCAAGGCGAAGGTCCTGCTTCTCGCGGGCATGCCGCGCGCAGCGGAGGAGGAGTGGGCTCGCAGCCACGGTGCGAAGGGCTACGTGTCGAAGGGGATGGACACGATTGCGCTTGCGGACGCGGTGGCTGGCATAGCCAGCGGACTGCTCGAGTTCGTGACGGACTCGTATGTCCCCGTCAAGTCTCCGTTCACCGACAAGCAGCTTGAGACTCTGAAGTATCTCGCACTCGGAAAGACGCGCGAGGAGATAGCGATGATCCAGGGCTGCGCGCCGGAGACTGTCAAGTGCCGCATTACGGAGATACGCCGCAAGATGGACGCCTCGAACGTCACCGCCGCGGTGTTCCGTGCGCAGGAGATGGGCTACATCCGCATGTAGATGTAGAATACGCCTGCCGGGAGCCATGCACCCGATAGGGTGATTGCGCGTCTGGGCGGTTATTGTGTATACTGTTGGTGCATTAATCGAAACGGAGACCACTTATGAAATACTGTATTGCGCCGCTCGCCGCGGCATTCGGAATCATGGCTGCGTTTTGCGCCGCAGCTGATGTCTCGGTTGAAAAAACCGCGACGGGGTTCGTCGTGCGGAATGGAGAGGTGCGGCGCACGCTGGACTTCTACGGATCGAACACGCTGCGCGTGAAGTCCGACCTCGGACGCGACCACTGGAAGCACCCGTCGCTCGCCATCGTTGCGAAGCCTTCCGCCGTCGCGGCGAAGCTGCGCGAAACGGCGGACGCGTTTGTCGTCGAAGGCGCGGCGTTTACCGTCTCCATCGACCGCAGGACAGGCGCGCTTACTTTCTCGGACAATGGCAAGGTGCTTCTCCGCGAGCCGTCCGACCCATGCACAATCAAGGAGGTTGAAATAGACGGCGAGCCGACGTACGAGGTGACGCAGCGCTGGAAGCTCGAGGAGGGCGAAGGGCTGTACGGACTTGGGCAAGCCGCGTCCGGAAAGTTCAACCTGCGCGGACAGAAGATCAAGATCGTCCAGACGAACATCCCCGCGTTCTCTCCCGTGTGGTCGAGCTCGAAGGGCTACATGATCCTCTGGGATGTCTATTCGCAGTCGATATTCGACGACAAGGCGGACGGGCTCTCGCTCTGGGGAGAGTCCGCGCCTGGCGGCAGCGACTGGTACTTCATGTACGGCAGCGACCCAGACCGCCGCTTCGCGGAGTACCGCATGCTCACCGGCGCGGCGCCGATGTTCCCGAAGGCCGCGTTCGGATACTTCCAGTCGAAGGAGCGCTACAAGTCAGCGCAGGAGCTGATCGACGTCGTCTCGCGCTTCCGCGAGCTCGGGTATCCGATCGACTGGATCGTCCAGGACTGGCAGTACTGGGACGCGAGGGACGACCGCTGGAACGCGATGCAGTGGGACAAGTCGCGCTTTCCCGATCCGAAGGGACTCTGCGACACGCTGCACAACGACCTCCACGTGAAGCTCATCACATCGATCTGGCCTGACGTAGGCGACGATACCGACGTCGCGCGCGAGCTCGATTCGCACAAGCTGCGCTACGCCCCGGGGCACTGGATATCGAAGGGCAAGTCGCATGTCTACGACGCCTATTCGAAGCTCGGACGCGAAATATACTTCAAGCACCTCAAGAAGGGACTCATCGACGTCGGCGTCGATGCGATGTGGATGGATGGTTCGGAGCTCGAGACGCGCGACGCGTGCCACAACGCGGACAAGATGGTCCAGCAGATCAAGGCGTGCGGAAGGAACGAGATGGGCGACTTCACGCGCTACCTCAACACCTACGGACTCGTCACGACTATGGGCAACTACGAAGGCCAGCGCGCGACGTCCGACAAGCGCACCTTCACTCTCACGCGCACCGCCTGGGCGGGGCTCCAGCGCTACGCGGCGATTCCGTGGAGCGGCGACACGGGCGCGAGCTGGGGACGCCTGAAGGACGACATCGCAGGAGGTCTTGGCGCGTCCATGAGCGGGCTTCCCTACTGGACGCAGGACACGGGCGGGTTCTTCTGCGGACACTACGGCGACGCGATGAACAACCCCGAGTTCCTCGAGCTTCTCGCGCGCTGGAACCAGTTCGCGATCTTCAACCCGGTCTACCGTTGGCACGTGTCGAGTCCGGTCGCCAAGGAGCCGTTCCGCGCGAAGGAGAAGCATCCGGAATACTACGAGTCGTTCCTTTCCGCGGCGCGCCTGCGCTATAGGCTTCTGCCCTACATCTACTCGCTTGCGCGCGACGTTCACGAGACGGGGCGTCCGTTCGTGCGCCCGGTTTGGATCGACTTCCCGGGAACGCCCGGCGCGAACGACGACCAGACATCGATCGTGTTCGGTCCGTCGCTCTACACCTCGATTATTACGCGTCCCGTCTACACCGGGCACACCACTGGCTCGGGCTCGCCCGTTCCGTCCGAAATGCTGTCCACGCCCGACGGCAAGGCGGGCGTGAAGGTCGAGTACTTCAAGGGACAGGACCTCAAGGAGAAGGTCTCGGAGACTGTTGTTGCGCAGGTCAACGACACGTGGCCTGGTCCGCCCCTCGTCGAGTGGCCGGAAGGACTTACGGGCGGTGATGATTTCTCCTGCCGCTACACCGGGCGTCTGACGATCGCCGAACCCGGGGTCTACGAACTCGGCGTCGAAGGCGACGACGGATTCGCGCTCTGGCTCGACGGCGAGGAGAAGTTCCGCGACTGGGCGAAGCGTGCCGCGCGCAACAAGTCGACGCGCGTGACTGTTCCGGAGGGCGGCAAGGCGTTCGACTTCCGCATCGACTACTTCAACGACAGGTTCGACCGCTCGGTCAAGTTCTGGCTGCGTACGCCGGAGGAGGTCGCGAAGGCCGAGCGGACGAACCGGAAGATCGAGGTTTCGCTCCCTGTCGGCGCGGACTGGTATGATTTCCGCACGGGCGAGAAGTTCGCGGGCGGGACTGTGCTGCAGCGCGAGTATCCGATCGACAGCTTCCCGCTCTTCGTGAAGGCCGGGTCGGTGCTTCCGCTCGGACCGGACGTCCAGTACGCGACGGAGAAGACGGAGAAGCCCGTGGAGCTGCGCGTCTATCCCGGCGCGGACGCTGCGTTCACGCTGTACTCCGACGACAACGAGACGTATGCATACGAGAAGGGCGCGTTCGAGAAGATTCCGCTAAAGTGGGACGACGCGAAGAAGACGCTCACGATCGGCGCGAGGGAGGGTTCTTTCCCCGGGATGCCTAAGACGCGCCAGTTCCGCGTCGTCTGCGGCGGCGCGGCGAGGTCCGTCCGCTACAGCTATGACGGCAGGCCTGTCACGGTTACGCTGCAATAGGAAAGGCGGGTGGTGTCGCACCCCACTCCCCAATCGGGTGATAGTCAATCTGTCTGCGTTTTGCTATAATTGGACCATGAAAATTACATCCTTCTTAGCTGCGGCTATGACAGCCGCCTCCGTTTGCGCGAACGGCGCTTCCTCGCTGAAGCCTGCGATGTGGGCCGATGTCCCTGATGTCGCGCCGCTTCGCGTCGGCGACACGTACTACATGGTCTCGACGACCATGCACTTCAACCCCGGGGTGCCGGTGATGGCGTCCAAGGACCTCGTCAACTGGAAGACGATAAGCTACTGCTACAAGACGATCGAAGACCGTCCGCAGGACAGGCTTGAGAACGGCGCGAGCGACTACGGGCTCGGCACCTGGGCGTCGTCGATACGCTACAACGAGAAGGACGGGTTCTTCTACGTTACGAGCTTCAACAACAAGGTGAACTCGACGTACCTCTTCCGCACGAAGGATCCGACGAAGTCCGAATGGGAGTTCTTCCGCCTCTCGCCCAAGCAGTACGACGAGTCGCTCTGGATCGAGGACGGACGCTTCTATGTCTTCGCGACGGTTCCGGGGCGTCCGTACAAGGTGCGCCTCACGGAGATGAAGCCGGACTTCTCCGGGTTCGTCGACGGCGGACGGATCATCCTCGACAACGTGACGGACTGCGCAGGCGGCGGCGGACTCGGCGAGGGCACGCAGGTGTTCAAGCGCAACGGATGGTACTACATCGTCAACATCGGCTGGCCGAGGGGTTCGTGCCGCTGTGTGATAGTCCACCGCTCGCGCAAGATCGACGGACCGTGGGAGGGCCGCATCGTCTTCGAGCGCGAGGGAATCGCGCAGGGTTCGTTCATCGACCGTCCCGACGGCAGCTGGGTGGCGGTCCTCTTCGGAGACCGCGGCGCGGTCGGACGCATCCCGTACATCCTCGAGACGGAGTGGAAGGACGACTGGCCCGTCGTGCAGCCGCGCGAGGTCAGGGACGCATCTGGCAATACCAGCGCGAAGGTTCCCGGATGTGTCGCGAGCGACGAATTCGGCGGCCCAGAGCTCGGCCTTCAGTGGCAGTGGAACCACAATCCCGACAACGCCAACTGGTCGCTTTCCGAGCGTTCCGGCTTCATGCGAATCAAGGCGGGACGCGTCGACGGCGATCTCCTCATGGCGCGCAACACGCTTACGCAGCGCACGTTCGGTCCGGCCTGCGAAGGCGAGACATGTTTCGACGTCTCCGGACTCAAGGAAGGCGATGTCGCGGGACTCACGCTCATCCAGAGGCTCTACGGACTCGCCGCTGTCCGAGTGCGCGGCGGGAAGAAGGAGCTCGTCCTCTGGTCGCCTGACGTCGTGCCCACGCGCGACAAGCAGAACGTCCGCATCAACCGCGCGGTTCGCGAGCGCCAGAAGGTTGCGCTGCCGGACGGCGCGACGAAGGTTTGGCTCAAGGCGGTGTGCGATTTCACGCCGGGCGACAATCTTAACTACAGCGGGATTCCCGCTTCGACCGACAAGGGCAAGTTCTACTACTCGTTCGACGGCAAGGGATGGACGCCGTTCGGCGATGCGTTCGACCTCGTCTACACGATTCCCCACTTCATCGGCTACCGCTTCGGACTCTGCTGCTTCTCTACGACCGAGGAGGGCGTCGGCGGTTTCGCCGACTTCGACTACCTCCGCGTTGCGTCGCGCGACGATGCGCCGTTCACGTCCGACGGATCGAACCCGATCGTGAAGACGCGCTTCTCGCCCGATCCCGCGGCTGTCGTAGACGGGGATTGGCTCTACGTATTCTCCGGACACGACGAGCCCGATGCGCGAGGCTATACGATGCGCGACTGGGGCGTGGTGCGCACGAAGGATCTCAAGAACTGGGAGGACCTTGGCCCCGTAATGACGCCTGCGGTCTTCAAGTGGGCGCTCGGCGACAACCGCGCGTGGGCGAGCCAGGCGATCAAGCGCAACGGGAAGTGGTACTGGTACGTGGCGGTCTATGGACTCGATCCGCGCGGAGACTGCGTCGGCGTTGCAGTCGCCGACAGGCCGGAGGGCCCCTGGTCCGACCCGATCGGAAAGCCCCTCGTCGGACCCGGCGCGGGATATATCGATCCCTCGGTCTTCATCGACGACGACGGCAAGGCGTATCTCTTCTGGGGCAACTGCGGCGGCACGCCCGGCTGCTGGTACGCGGAGCTGAAGGAGAACATGGTCGAACTTGCGTCCGAAGTGAAGCCCGTTCCGGGGCTGATGGAGGAGTCGGCGTTCGGCAAGCCGCTCAAGAAGACGCGCGGAGCCGGTGCTCGCAAGCCGATCGACACGAACTTCGAGGAGGCGCCTTGGATCTACAAGCTCGGTGACACGTACTACCTCGAATACGCGGCAGGCGGAGTGCCGGAGCACTGGGCGTATTCCACCGCGAAGTCGATTCACGGTCCTTGGACGTACGGCGGCAAGATAATGGACTGCGCCAAGGGGACGGGCACAATCCACGGCGGAAGCGTATTCTTCAAGGGCGAGTGGTACATGCTCTACCACAACGCCACCCTCGAAGGCGGGGCGGACTGCCGCCGCAGCGCCTGCATCGAGCGCTACGAGCGCAATCCCGACGGCTCGATTCCGTTCATTCCCGCGACAAAGAAAGGCGTCGCGGCGCTCGGACCGTCCGTCAACGTGGTCACGGTCGATCCGTCCGCTGTGGTGAGCGAGGCGTCGCCCGATCTGTGGGGACTCTTCTTCGAGGACATCGACCTTTCGCTCGACGGAGGCGTCTATGCCGAGATGGTTCGCAACCGCTCCTTCGAGGACGGCAACGGCCGTCGCGGCGAGCTTACTCTCGAATACTGGAATCCCGTCGGCGGTGCGGAGTGCGTTCTCGCCGACAAGCCTAGGTCGCATGCTAACGACCGTCACTGCATGACGGTGCGCGGACGCGACGGCGCTGGCGTCGCGAACGAAGGCTACTTCGGCATGGGCGTGAAGAAGGGCGCCGCGTACAACCTTTCCTTTGCGCTCAAGGGCGTCGGCGTGAAGGCTGTCGACGTGTCGCTTGAAGCCTACAGCAAGCCGCCGCTTGCGACGGCGCGCGTCGAAGGCGTGTCCGCCGACGGCGAGTGGCAGACTTTCACCGCGACGCTCGTCGCGAACGACGACGATCCGCAGGCGCGGCTCGTCCTGCGCTTCGTGTCGAACGTGCAGGGCGGGCGCGAGGGCGTGGAAGCTCAGCTGGACCACGTCAGCCTCTTCCCGGCGGACGCTGTCGCGGGACTGTTCCGCCGCGATCTTGTCGAGAAGCTTGCCGCGCTCAAGCCGTCCTTCGTGCGCTTCCCCGGCGGATGCTGGGTGGAGGGCGAGACGATGAGGGACGCCTACCGCTGGAAGACGACGATCGGCGACAAGTGGAACCGCCGCACGCAGTGGAACATCTGGAAGTACTGGTCCACGAACGGCGTCGGATTCCACGAATACCTTCTCCTATCCGAGGCGCTTGGCGCGAAGCCGCTCTTCTGCATAAACGTCGGCATGTCGCACAAGGAGACTGTGCCGATGGACAAGATGGACGAGTTCGTTCAGGATGCCCTCGACTGCATCGAGTACGCGAACGGTCCGACGAATTCCGTCTGGGGCGCGAAGCGCGCGGCGGCGGGACATCCCGAGCCGTTCGGACTCAAATATCTCGAGATAGGCAACGAGAACGGCGGCAAGGACTACGAGGCGCGCTACGCGCTCATGGCGAAGGCCGTCCGCGAGAAATATCCCGACGTCAAGCTCGTCTTCGACAACTGGAAGTCGACTAAGCGAGTGGACGATCCGAAGGACATGCGCGACGACCACTTCTACGACTCGCCCGACCGCTTCATGTCCTCGCTCGCGCACGAATACGACACTCCGAAGGGAGACTTCGGAATCTTCGTCGGCGAATACGCTGTCACGACCTATACACACCGCTACGGCTCCCTGCGCGGCGCGATCGGCGAGGCGGCGTTCATGCTCGGGATCGAGCGCAACCAGTCGCAGGTGAAGCTCGCGGCGTACGCTCCGCTCTTCGCGAACGCGCAGCACACCGCGTGGACGCCGAACATGATATATCCGACGACGACCGGATCGTTCGCCTCCCCAAGCTGGAATGTGCAGAAGCTCTTCAGCGAAAACCGCGGCAAGGAGGTGCTGAAGGTCACGGTCGAGACGGGAACGTACGAGACGGACACCAACTTCGCGTGGGGCAAGGGCGTTAACCACAACGTCATCGAGAACGTCCAGGCGAGCGCGATGCGCGACGCTGCGGGCGACATAATCCTCAAGCTCGTGAACTGCACCGAGAAGGCGCAGAAGGTCGAGATACGCGGCGTCGCAGGGTCCGGGACGCGCACCGTGTTCACTGGCCCTGACCGTCTCGCGCACAATTCGCCGGCCGAGCCGGAGGCTCTCAAGGAGACGTCAGCGCCGTTCAAGCTCGACGGAACAGACACGCTGCCTCCGCTCTCCCTTGTCATCTACCGCCTGCGGTGAAACGCGGCGAGACGTCCTGTCTCGCCAGTTCGGAAATTTCCAAACCCCCGCCCTTGCGATTTGCAGGGGCTTTTTGCTATAATTTGGGTGTTCGGTTGAGGGGTGGGCGAAACCGCCGCGATGCCGGGCGTGATCTTTTCCGTACTCCCGGGTGCAGACGGCCCGGGGCCGGCGGTACGCGAAACGCTTAAGTCCGCCAAGGGTGGGTGGCAACATCCGCCGGCGTACGCAACAACAACTATTACAAGGGGAAAATCATGATTTTGGAATCGGCACACAAACGAATTAGACAGGCAACTTTACTCATCTTGGCATCGGTGGCAGCACTGGTGGGGCAATCGGGTTCTCGGGCACCTTCCGGACGAATGACTACTGCTCCCCGTGTCGAACAAAAGGCTTCCCCCGTGGTGAAAAAGACGCCCGCATCCTCTGCTCAAGGGGAAAATAAGATGTCGGCGGTAGAAAAACAAATCACTCCTTCTGTGGTTACATTTTCTATTCCCGATAGACCCGATATAACATTCTCTAACAAACTAGCAGGTATTCCGCTTCCGAAGGTTGCACAAACAAATTTTTACACGTCTGCTCAGTATGAACGAATTTGCAAAAATGATGCTTTGCGGGCTGCAAGTCCCTATGTGCCGGATATTTTCTATGAAAAATCAAAGTTGCCCTATGCAGAACGAATGAAGTTTTATAATAGTCATGAATATTGGCGGATAGAGAATGCCCTTCGGGAAGAATGTTATGACACCATAGAGGAAAAACTTATCCATGGAATGGATTTAAGGACACATATCATTCATATATGTCGTGAGTTACTGATTTACGGGCGCCCGCTGGCAACTTTACCCACCGAAACAGAATCCCTTCGGGAGGCAGTTGATATATGCGGATTGACTCAGTTGGGAAAGTGGATGGATATTCAAAAGGCCAAAAATCGGGAATTTAGAATTATCCTAAATTCGTCAGTTGAACTATGCCAATCGACGTTTTACCCTTGAAAACATTGGGCGATATAGCATTTGGGCCTCTCACCCAGAGGGTGAAAGCTCGAATGTTGATTTGGGCCAATGTTTTCAAGGGTGAAATGCACTTTTTGAGGTTTCAACTGCCGAATATAGGATTATTGTTCCCGATGGGTATGACGAGGACGAGGCCTTACGTCAATATAAACATGTAGTCGACCTTTTTAGAATGTATGGATACGATGCCTATACGCAAATTACGGGGATCAGTGTCGAAAAACCGATCAACAGTGATTGTCCCTATTATTCCGCCCAAGATTTCTCTCATTTGACACCAACACAAAAGAAAAAGTTATTAGAAATGCTTTATCTATTGCCTGAAAGTATTAAAAATGTCCCACGTTCAGGTGCTCGTGCTACATGGAATGAATATGAGAAAATTAAAGCGGATAAAACGGGTTATTCCTATTTTAATACCTATATCAGCAAACGTCTTCCTAAAAAATGGGAAAAGGAGGAACTTCTTGAATTTCAAAAATTGTGTCTGGATATGCTGGTTTATGGACGGCCGGAAGCCTTGTTAAAGGCAAAATCGGCTACCTTGGAACGAATTATATATACCTGTCGGTTTCGACATGCGGAAGATTTTTATCGTCGCCAAAAAGGAAGTAAAATCAAAGAAAAACAATTTGATAAAACCGAACGGATGATTTATGATCGGGAAGCCAATGCATTGGTGACTTTGGGCAAAAAATACAAGCATTCAGATTGGGTAAAATTTGGAAATGAAATGTTAGAAAAAGCCCCCCCGATTCAAGTCATTAATCGGGAAACGACGCAAACTAAGCCCGCCAACAAAGCTTCATCACGTTATACAGAAGAAGATTTTGCCGGTCTATCCCCGGAACAAAAAAAAGAGTTATTGGATTTAATGAAATTACTTCCGGATAGATTTCTTCATGCTTCAAATATGGATTCGGCTACAGTATATAAAATCTATACAAAGATGCAGGCTGATGAAACCGGTTATCGCTACGCCCAAAATCATTTTCATGGTGCATCCTCCCCGGAGAAAGCCGCAAAATTGCAAAAATTAGCTATGGAAATGGTGATTTATCGGCGGCCGTTGGCGTTATTGCACGCCGAAAATTATACCCTGGAACAGGTGATACAGGTTTGTAAGTTCAATTTTGCTGAAAGTTTTTATCGTTGGCAACAAAAGGGAAATAAAAAATTAGGAAAGACAAATGAAATGGGATCAACTATGATAAGTTTGCAAGCCAATGCTTTAAAGACGTTAGGCAAGAAATTCAATCATCCGGATTGGGTTCAGTTTGGTCAGGAAATGTATGTAGCCGGACAAAAATGCGAAGTTGTTAGAAGTCATGATGACACTCCGGTCATCCAACATCAAACGGCCCCAAAATCGGATCAATCAAGTGTCCGCAATCAATAATGTCGGCTCTTCGGAGTTTTTAGTGGAAGAGTATGAGTAAAAACTCCGATGGTTAGGGTTCTCGC
>CAMOCC010000062.1 GCA_946610035.1 uncultured Verrucomicrobiota bacterium | reverse complement strand
TTATGTTGTCTGGAAAATGCCCGTGCCCATTCTTCTGGTGTCTGAACATCAAAACTGTAGAATTTCTTGAGGATCTTCTTCCCAAAATTCAACTGCCAAACCTTGCCATTCTTGTCAGCCCTGCAAAACACGCTCTGCTGCTGAGGAACTCGAACTACACGCACCTCCTTTTCGTCGTCGTCATAGCCCTCTTCGGTAGACCAATCAGGGAAATAATAGCCGATCAGCATATCAGCGTCAGCGATGTCCATCCCCAAATAAAATCCGCCAAGTTCAAACGTATCCTTTCCCTTTACTTTAGCCGCATCTATCAACTGCTTGCATTTTGCAACATTCCCTTCTCGAATAGAACTTCTGTCGGCAGCACTAAGTTTACTGAATATCAACTGCTTAAGTGTCTGCCCCTTTGCGGCATTGTACATGGCAACAGTCGCCTCGCCGTCGGACAGTGACTTGACGTGGCTTTCGGCCGCCTGTTCGTCGATTTTGCCGCTGCCAAGCAATTCGGTAAGACCGATGATAATTGCTTTCGGGTCGTTGAGCTTCTTCTCAGCCTGACGAGAAACAACTTCGTTCTTTGCAAGAAGCACAATCTTAACTAACGTCGCCTTGTCGTCGATCTTCTCAAGCGCACGCTCGCCTACACTGCTGCCTTCGTACTGCCATGTGGCATCCTCTTCGTTCAGCGCAAGTTTACAAAGGACATCTTTGGAATTGATTCTTTCCATTATCGCAGGTCGAAATTCATACTCTATTCCTTTTGCTCCCAGCAAAGCGACAAGCGCGTCCTCGCGCAATCCAGATACCAGAGTTTTTGCAAATTCTCCAGCACCTTTACTGCCAAGATCTTTATTTACAATGTCGCAAAGCTTTGCCGTGTCGTTAATTTTCGCAAGAAGCTTGGCGAAGAATCGAGCGTCGGCATTATCGACATGATAGTATTCGCTGAAACTGCATCCACCCGGCTGACGCTTTGCGATTTCAACCTTTTTTTTGAGTTCGTCTTTCTTTCTTTGTATGTAATCCTTTATTTCCGCAGCGATCTTTCTGTCGGAGGCTTCGATCATGCTGGCCTGCAAGGCGGCAAGTTTCGATTTTACGGCATTGTCCTGGGTCTTTCTCTCGATTTCGGCCAATTGCGGCAATGAAAGCTCTCTCTCAAATTCTTTCAAGAGTCCGTCTATCGTCGATGCGCTAGCATCGTTTGCTATAAAATTGACGATTGCCGCGGTTCTCGTCGCGCGCGACTCCGGACCGGCATTCTCGTTTTTCAGCATATCGACGGCGCGCCGCCAGTCCTTGTTCCGCATGGCGGTCTCGGCTTCGCGCTTCAGTATGGCTTTGGCCTTCGGCATATACTCCGCCACAAACGATTTACTTCTCGCAGTTTTGCAGATATCCATCACCTCCACGTACTTCTTTTGAGCGAGAAGCGCGTCCGCCCTTGCGCGCAACGCCTTGATGCGTTCACTATTTGCAGCGTTCATTTTCTCTACTTTGTCCGCAGTCCACTCCCCTTTCCACTGCGAGACAAGACGGGAAAGCAATTCTTCCTCGCATTGCGCATCTTCGTTGGATGAGCTGAACGGAAGCATATATGGAACCCAGCCCAGATACTGACGCTTTGTTACAGTGCAGACACCGTTCTTCTTGCCAAGAGGAGTTGCAACGTTCATCGTGTGTGTCTCTGCTTCCGTTTGCCACGATGGAATAATACCCAATGTGCATAGCCAAAGGAGGCCATGGATTCCGCTGGGGCTATAAACCTGTTCCTTTTTGCTTTCCGCTTTTACGACGACGGGGATTGCGGACTTGTCGAACGATTCAATGTCATCAAGATTGTCAACCTTGTTGAATGATAGTTTTTCGCTACTTTCTACCTCATCGACCGAATAGTCTTTGCTGATGGTTGTGACCATACAGCCCGCCATCGCAATCACACTTGTGACCAGCATTAGTTTTTTCATTGTTTGACTTTCTCTCCCTTTGCCCTTGTTCCATTGGCGGCAAAAGAAAGAGGGCGCTATCCCCTGCCGCGGTTCCGGTGAGGCTGTAGGATGCCCGGTAAGAACCACGGAAAGAAGATGCGCCCAAGGGGCGCATTCCTCGCTCCGTCATGGCTCTTACCGTTTGAACTCCTACATTCCACCGGTAGCCAAAACGATGCGTAGAACGCAAAGTCTTAAATTGTCTATTGCATATTATAGCAAAACTTCCGCCTTTTGTGGGCGTCATTCTGCAAAAAAATCGCAAAAGACAACTTGCGGCTTCGCGCCTTCTTCCGTGGAAAGGGCAGACCTGTCCTCTACCCTATACTGCCGCCGCGCGGTGAAATCTCACGCGGGAATTCAGGGTGTTGTAAAAAAGCAAAACTCGCCCTTGACTTCTCGTACGCGATTTCGTACAATATCATGCACAGACACTCAACAAAGGAGGAATGCCATGTTCGATTTCAAACCAACAGAAGACATCATCTCGATGAGCGAGTTCCGCAACACTCTCGCGGACTGCGTCGCTCGCACCGCCGAGACCCACCGCCCCATAATCCTCACCCAGAACGGACGCGCCACCTCCGTGTTCCTCTCCGCCGAGGAATGGGAAAAGATCGTAGAGAAGCTGTTCGACTGCAAGACTTACGAGGGGTTTCTTATCAGCGAGGGGCAGTCCAAGCGCGGAGAAGTGAAATCGCACGAACAGGTCAAGCGCATGATGCATGCCCGCGCAAAGCGACGCGCTTCAGCAAAATCAACCAGCCGTGAAAGGATGGCCGTATGAAACTGCAATGGTCTGACTACGGCATTCAAACATTCCAGGATGCAAGCGACTATATCGCCAACAACTTCTATCCAGAATATGCCGATGCGTTTGAAGCAGATGTCTTTGCAACTGCCGAATTGCTCATCGACAATCCCATGCTCGGCGTCGAGGCATATCCTGGTATCGGACGTTCAGACCTACGCAAGATTCTCTGCAAAAACAAGAACTGGTGGCTGTTCTACATGGTTCTCGACGACATAGTCGAGATTGCTCAAGTTGTCTATGTCAGGCAGGCAAACATCAACCCGTTTGGATTGCCACGATAGTTTTGCCGCCGCGCGGCAAAATCTCACGCGGGAACTTTTCACCGAAGATCGCGCATAAGCATCCGCTCGTATTCGCGTGTCTGTTCTTCGTCCAATTCCTTAAGCGTCATCGGTCCGCGGAAACGAAGCGCATTGCGCGACTTACCATCCGAATGAATGTATCGCCGGTGTTCAATGTTCCTGTCCAGGTTCACGAAATTAAGATAGGCCCCGCCCTCAAATACATAATGAATGCCGTTCTGCGGATATGGAACGGATGTCGTATTGTTCAACACGCAGTCTTTCAACCGGACAACTGCATTAGATGGCCCCGACAGATCGGCGTCAAGCCGCCCGGGACCGACTATGCGGTATTCGCCCGGCTTAAGCAGAATCGGTCTTGCAAACGAAAGCGTGTCCTTGGGAAGATTAAGAATCGTACCGTCAACCCGGTTTGTAACATACCGAACAATGCTTCCAGGATATTTTGGATGGCTTTCGTCTAATGGCTCGCATATCCTGGATACACTCACAATCTCCCCACGATCGCAAAGCGCCCTCCATCGCCAAACTTCCCTGCCACTTTGCGTCCACCAGCTATAGAAACACGGCAACAAAATCCCAGAGAGTGCCACCGCCGATATGCCTGCCGCTGCCACATGCCAAAGATGCCGCCAGCGAATTGCTCTTGCGAATGCGACGACGGACGGATAGCGATGCACGGGAATGGACGACGTGGCGCGGCGGATGATCCGAGCCCATGTGCGCGGCGGCTTGCCGCCGAAGCAGTGGTCGGCAAGAACGCCGAGCGCGTGGATGTCGGACGCCACAGTCGCCTCGCCGCGCTCCATCTGCTCTGGCGCGCCGTAGCCCGGCGTGCCGACGCCATATCTTGTCTCAGTCTGGTTTTCATGAAGCGGCGGGACGCCGCTTCCCCCAGTTAAAGTTCGACGACTTTCGTCAAATGTTTTCGCAAGGCCAAGGTCGGTGAGAACAGGACAGGCAACTGGATGCGGCGCGCTCGGCGATCGCGCCCTACCATCGACGGTAGCGGGACGACCACTGCGCCACAGGATGTTGCCGGGCTTGATGTCGCGGTGAATGTAGCCTCGCGAATGAAGCTCGGCGACGGCATCGCATACCGAGAGAAGAAAGCGCGCGACATTTCGGTCGCCAGATGGTAGTTCGCCTGGCTCCAGCAACTCCATCGCGAGATAGGCGCGTCCGTTCGCTTCGCCGTACGAATAGAATTGCGGAAACGACTTGGACTTCAGTTCCGAGAGAAGCTTCGCCTCGCGGGCAAAGCGCTCCTTTGCGCACGGCTCGTCACGCACCAGCACCTTGACCGCGGCAGGCGTGCCGAGCGCGATATGCTCCGAGCAGTAGACCTCACCGTTTCCGCCGCGTCCGATGAACGCCGTCAGCCGCCAGTCGCCGAAGATTGTGCCGACGGGGAAGCGACTGGCGGGAGCAACAGGACCATGCGCGGCGCAAAGTTCCGCAATTTGATCGGAGCAAGTCTCACATGCGGACGGCGATGGAACGCCGTCCCTACCGCTTGGGGACGAATCCGATGCGGTCGGTGATTGCGCCTTGCCATCATCCATAAACGGACTCCAGTTCCTTGACAAGCTCGCGCAGACGGGCCATCGCACGGCTCTTTGCCTGGTCGACTGCGTGGCGCGTCATCTTGAACGAGGCGGCGACCGCTTCGGGCGATTCACCGTTCAGTGCCGTACGCTCGAAGATGCGCTTTGTGCGGTCGGCGATGGTTTCGTCGGCAAGGAAACGGCGCAGCGCGATTTCGAAGACGGCCTCGCGCCAGGATTGTTCGTCGTCAGCGGCGGGCAGGGGGCTGCCCGCCCTACCAGATTCGGAATGGTAGGGTGCGCTGACCTCAGTGTGCCGCACGTCGGCAAGAAACTCCGCGTCTCTTCGTTCCCTGCGCAGCGCGCGCCGCGCCTTGTTGCGAAGTATTCCCGTCAGGTAGTTGCGGAAGTGCCCCTTCTCGTCCGGGTCGTAGATGTAGCTCGGCAGAATGGCGCAGAGCGCGGCGAATGTCTCCTGGATTATGTCGTCCGCCTCCAATGTCGGGAAACGCGCCTTGAAATATGCCTCCATCATCGGACGGTACTTAGCGACGAACTCAGGCCAGCGCGGATGCTCCGCGTCCCTGACGTTCCTCAAAAGTGTCGTAGAAGTCTCCGGTATCATATCACTGCATATAATACCATATTTCCCGCTTGCGCGGAACACCAAAGCTGGGAATCCCAGGCGGGAATCGCTGCGGAAATCACTCTACGCCGAAACGCGTGGCGATTTCGCGGCCGACGACTTCGGCGCGCCATCCATGGGCGAGAGGATTGGTTTCATCCTCCACATTGTCGACAAACGCCGTCACAGTGGCCCTGCTGGCGATTACGCCGGCGTCCACGTGGATGGCGTCCGCCTTTGCCCTCAGCCACGCTATCGCCTCGTCGGACGCCTCAAGTACCTCACGAATGTAGTGCGGACGAGGATTCTCCGGCAACTCGTCCTCGGGCAGCGCCAGGGCGGACTCCACCGCCTTCTCGTACTTCGCCCTTGCAACGTCGGCCATACCGCCGCGCAGACGGTGCGCGAAGTGCCCGACCTTCCCCTTCTCGGCCATCTCTGCAAGCGACTCGTCGTCCCCCGCCCAGTTCCTCGGGACGTTCCACTTCTGCGCCAGCTCCTCGCGAAGAGCCGCGACCGCCCTCAGCACGGCGTATCCGCGTCCGTCAATCCTCCTGCGCCCCGTCTTCACGCGCTTCCACACCTCTTCCGGATCGTAGTCGGCGTAGAGCGACGGATCGTCGTATTTCTTCAAGTCCTCCTCAAGCCACGCCCGCGTCCCCAATGCATCGCAACGCTTCAGCAGTTCGTCCCTCAACGCGGGGAGGTAGCGGACGTCGTCAAGCGCGTACTTCACCTGCGCGTCGGAAAGCGGACGCCTCATCCAGTCCGTCAATGTCTCGGTTTTCGGGAGCCCCACGTCAATCGCCTCGAACAGGAGCTTCTGAAGCCCTATCCCGCCCTGGAACCCCGCGAACGCCGCCGCCAGCTGAGTGTCGAAGACGTTAACCGGCGTCCCGCCCGTGTAGTGGCGGAGGTGCGTGAGGTCCTGACGCGCATCATGGAGTATCTTCACAATGGAGGGATCGGCAAGCGCCGCGCCGAGGGACGCCGGGCTGAACCCGGCAAGGCAGTCGACCGCGCCGCAGACGCTGCGCGTCCCGACCTGGACGAGGCCGAGCTGGGGACGATAGGTCGAACGCCACACGAACTCGGTGTCGAGCGAGAGAATTCCCTCGTCCCTGGCGCAGGCGCAGACGGACTCCAAATCCGCCGCAGTCCTGATCATCCCCTCGCCTTTCACAGAAGGATCCATCTTTTTCTCTTCAGCCCGCCACCTTCGGAAGCTTCGCAAACGACTTCTCGAGGTCTTCGTCCGTCGGGATGTAGTCTCCCATCGTGTGGTCGTTGAACGCCTTGTAAGCCGTCATGTCGAAGTAGCCCGTTCCGGTGAGGCCGAAGAGAATCGTCTCTGCCTTCCCGCTCTCACGGCACTTTATCGCCTCGTCGATCGCCGCACGTATCGCATGGCTCGACTCCGGTGCGGGGAGGATCCCCTCCGTGCGCGCGAAATACTGCGCCGCAGCGAAAACGTCCGTCTGCTTGACGGAGACGGCCTCCATCATCTTCTGGTCGTAGAGTTCGGAAAGGGTCGAGCTCATTCCGTGGTAGCGGAGGCCGCCGGCGTGGTTCGCCGAGGGGATGTAGTCCGCGCCGAGCGTGTACATCTTTGCGAGCGGGCAGATCCGGCCCGTGTCGCAGTAGTCGTACGCATAGCGTCCGCGAGTGAGCGACGGGCAGCTAGCCGGCTCGACCGCAATGAAGCGGTAGTCCTCCTCCCCGCGCAGCTTCTCGCCCATGAATGGCGAGATGAGTCCGCCGAGGTTCGACCCGCCGCCGGCGCAACCGATTATGACGTCCGGCTTCAGCCCGAGCTTCTCGAATGCCGTACGCGCCTCCAGCCCGATGATGGACTGGTGCAGAAGGACCTGGTTCAGGACGGACCCCAGCACGTACCTGTATCCGGGATTCGTGACAGCCGCCTCGACCGCCTCGGAGATCGCGCACCCGAGCGAGCCGGTCGTGCCGGGATGCTCCCTGTTGATCTTCTGTCCCACCTGCGTCGTCATCGAGGGCGAAGGCGTGACATCGGCCCCGTACGTCCTCATCACCTCGCGGCGGAACGGCTTCTGCTCGTACGAGCACTTGACCATGAAGACGCGGCAGTCGAGCCCGAAGAACGCACACGCCATCGAAAGAGCCGTGCCCCACTGGCCCGCGCCCGTCTCGGTCGTGACGCCCTTAAGTCCCTGCGCCTTCGCGTAGTACGCCTGCGCGATGGCGGAGTTGAGCTTGTGCGAGCCCGATGTGTTGTTGCCCTCGAACTTGTAGAAAATCTTCGCAGGCGTCCCGAGCGCCTTCTCGAGGAAGTAGGCGCGGATGAGCGGCGAGGGACGGAACATCTTGTAGAAATCGGCGACCGGCTTCGGGATTTCAAAGTAGGGGGTGTCGTTGTCGAGCTCCTGCTTCACAAGGTCGGCGCAGAAGACGGGTTCCAAGTCGCCCGCAGTGCAGGGCTTGCCCGTTGCAGAATTCAACAGAGGCGCGGGCTTCTTCTTCATATCCGCGCGAACGTTGTACCACGCGTTAGGGACTTCGTTTTCATTCAAATACGTCTTGTACGGGATTTCCATCTTACAGCCTCTCGATTCCAGTCTATCGACTTCAACTCTTAACGCTCAACTCTTAACATTTAACTCTTAACTTATAACTCTTAATTTTTAACTTATAACTCTTAACTCCCCCCCCGCTGCCGCTTCAAGCGTGTTCCAGAGGAGCATTGTGATCGTCAGGGGGCCAACCCCGCCCGGCACGGGCGTAATCGCGGCGGCGACCTTGGAGCAGCTCTCGAAGTCTGCATCGCCGACAAGGCGGAATCCCTTCGGCTTGGTCGCATCCGGTATGCGGTTTACGCCGACGTCGATGACGACTGCGCCCGGCTTTATCATGTCGCCCGTGAGGGTTCCGGGACGGCCCGTTGCGACGACTACGACGTCCGCCTGACGCGTGAAATGCGCGACGTCCGGCGTTCCCGTGTGGCAGAGCGTGACCGTCGCATTGGTCTCCTTGCGCGCAAGAAGCGCGGCGACGGGCTTGCCGACGATGTTGCTCCTGCCGATGACGACCGCGTGCTTGCCGCGGAGGTCCATGCCGGAGAATTCGATGAGCTTTATGATGCCGTGCGGAGTGCACGGGAGGAAGCATCTCTCCCCGATCATCATGCGGCCGACGTTCACCGCCGTGAAGCCGTCCACGTCCTTGTCCGGTGCGATGGCGTCGATGACAGCCTTCTCGGAGATGTGCTTCGGAAGCGGCAGCTGGACGAGTATGCCGTGAATTGCGGGGTCGTCGTTAAGCGCCTTCACCTGCGCAAGGAGATCCGCCTCGGTCGTCTCCGCCGGAAGCCGCATCTCGCGCGAATACATGCCCGCCTCGGCGCAAGCCTTCTCCTTGGCCGTCACATAGCTGACGCTCGCCGGGTTGTCGCCGACGAGTATCACCGCGAGCCCGGGCGTGACGCCCTTCTCGGCCTTCAGTTTCGCAACCCCGGCGGCGATTTCCGCACGGAGGTTCTGCGCCAACAGTTTTCCGTCGATGATTTTCATGGCTTAGAAGTCCAGGTTCCTTACGTTAAGTGCATTGTCCTCGATGAACTTGCGGCGGGGCTCCACCTCGTCGCCCATCAAAAGCGAGAACATCTGGTCGGCGGCTACGGCGTCCGAGAGCTTCACGCGCAGCATGTGGCGCTTCTCGGGGTTCATCGTCGTGTCGAAGAGCTCGTCCGCGTCCATTTCACCGAGGCCCTTGAAGCGGTAGACGCTGAGGCCCTGCTTGCCGTGGGTGCGGACGTCGTCAAGGAGCTTCTTGAGGTGTCCGCCGAAGTAGTCGTCGGGGCCGTACCCGAAGGCCGAGAGGCTCTGGAACTGCTTGTGCAGCATCGACGCGCCCGAACCATGCGCCTCGCTGCCCTTCACGAGCTCCTCCGGGTTGAAGCCGCGCTCCTCGACCATCTTCGCCGTCGCCTCGATCTCGGCGAGGAGCGTCATGAGAGCGATGGCGCGCTCGCGGTCCATGGGATTGCCCTCCTTGTCCTTGACCTCGAAGTCGTCGAGGCCGAGTGTCAGCAGCTTCTGCGTGAGCTCGCCGTCCGTAAGGACGTACTCGCTCTTCTTCTTGCGCTCCACCTTGTATAGCGGCGGCTGGGCGAGGTAGACGTAGCCGCGCTCGATGAGCTCGGGCATCTTGCGGTAGAAGAATGTAAGGAGCAGGGTCCTTATGTGCGCACCGTCCACATCGGCATCGGTCATGATTACGATCTTGTGGTAGCGGGCCTTGGAGATGTCCCACTCCTCGCCGAAGCCGCACCCTATGGCCGTTATCAGAGTCCTTATCTCCGCGTTCGCGAGCATGCGGTCGATGCGGGCCTTCTCGACGTTGAGGACCTTTCCGCGCAGAGGCAGGATCGCCTGCGTCGTGCGGTCGCGTCCCGTCTGGGCCGAACCGCCGGCCGAATCGCCCTCGACGAGGAAGAGTTCCGTCTTCGACGGATCGCGCTCGGAGCAGTCCTTCAGCTTGCCGGGGAGGGAGAGCCCGTCCATGACGCCCTTGCGGCGCGTCGACTCGCGCGCGGCGCGCGCGGCCTCGCGCGCGCGGGCGGCGAGGAGCGTCTTCTCTATGACGATCTTTGCGACGGACGGGTTCTCCTCGAAGAACGTCATGAGCTTGTCGCTCACGATGCCGGAGACTATGCCGTCCACCTCGCCGTTGCCGAGCTTCGTCTTGGTCTGGCCCTCGAACTGGGGCTGGGGGACCTTGACGGACACGATGACGGTCAGGCCCTCGCGCATGTCGTCGCCCGTGAGGCTGTCCTTCTCCTTGATGAGCTTGTTGTCGGTCCCGTACTTGTTGATCGTCGCAGTCAGTGCGCGCCGGAAGCCGGAGAGGTGGGTGCCGCCCTCGACGGTGTGGATGTTGTTGCAGTATGTCTGCTCGATGGTGGAGTAGCTGTCCGTGTACTGCATCGACACCTCCGCCTGGACCATGCCGGTCGTCCCCTCGCGGGCGCCCTCGAAGTGGATGACGGGCGAGAGCGGCTTCTTGTTGAGGTTCAGGTATTCGGTGAACTCGTCGATGCCGCCGTCGTAGTGGAACGTCTCCTCGTGGTGGGCGTCGCCCTCGTCGTCGCGGAAGTGGATCGTCACGCCCTTGTTGAGGAACGCTAGCTCCCTGAGGCGGTTGCAGAGTATCTCCCACTTGAACGCGCGGCAGGAGAAGATGGTGTGGTCGGGGAAGAACGTCACGGTCGTCCCTGTCTCGCCGCCGCACTCGCCGACGACTTCGAGGGGCTTCGTGACATGCCCGCGGCTGAACTCGATGTGGTGCAGCTTCCCGTCGCGCTTGACGTCCACCTTCATCCAGTCGGAGAGCGCGTTGACGCAGCTCACGCCGACGCCGTGGAGTCCGCCGGAAACCTTGTAGTTGGACCCGTCGAACTTGCCGCCCGCGTGGAGAATCGTGAGGACGACTTCGATCGCCGGCTTGTGCTGAGTCGGGTGCATGTCGACGGGGATGCCGCGCCCGTTGTCCTTCACGCTCACCGATCCGTCGGAGTTGATTATCACGTCGATCATCGAGCAGTAGCCGGCGAGGGCCTCGTCGATGGAGTTGTCCACCACTTCGTAGACGAGATGGTGGTATCCGCGCTCTCCCGTGTCGCCTATGTACATCGCGGGGCGCTTGCGCACCGCCTCCATGCCCTCCAGGACCTGTATGTTCTCGGCGTTGTAGTTGCTCGTCTCTTCTGACATTTTCGTTGTTGGTGCTTGGTGTTTGGTGGATGTTGCCTGCGGGCCACGGCGGATCGCTAGTGCCCGAGGGCGAGTCGCTCGGCCAGCCTGTCGGGAAGCCCCGCCGCGCGGATTCGCGCCTGGGCGGCGGCTATGTCGTACTCGAGCCGCCTGTAGGTGACGACTCGCGAAAGCGGATCGTATATGACGTACGTCGCCCTTGGGTCGCCGTCGCGCGGCTGGCCCACTGACCCCACGTTTATGAAGTACTTCCTGCCGGGCTTGAGCTGGATGTCCTGCGGATCGATGCGGTAGACTCCGGACATCTGCTTCTCGTAGATCATCGGACAATGCGTATGGCCGTGGAAGCATATGGGCGTCTTCTGCTGGATGAAGTTAGTCTCGGCCTGCTGGTGGTCGAAGACGTAGCCGAACGTCTCCGGACGGTCCATCGTGGAGTGGACGATCGTGATCCCCTTGTCCGTGACGGTGAAGGGAAGGTCCGCAAGCCACTGGATTTCCTCCTCCGCAAGCTGCTCGCGCGTCCACTGCACCACGGCGGCGGCGGCCGGGTTGAAGTCGTCGAGGTTCAGGTCGGACGCCACATAGTGGTCGTGGTTGCCCTTCACCACGGGACACCGCAGTTCCCTTATCCAGTCGAGGCATTCGTGCGGGCAGGCGTTGTAGCCGACGACGTCGCCCGTGCAAAGGTAGTCGGTGACGCCCTGTTCATGGCAATCGTTCAACACGACGGCCAAGGCGTCGATGTTCGCATGTATGTCACCCAGTATGGCTATTCGCCGTCCCATATGCTACTTCAGTATCGCCCCCGCTATCTGAAGATCCTCGACAGTCGTTATCTTGAAGTTGGGGGCGCGACTCTCGAGGATCTTGACCGTCTCGCCGATGCGCTCGACCGCCTGGCAGTCGTCCGTGACGGTCTCCTTGTCCAGGTCCTTGTAGGCGTTGCGGATCGTCTTCACCTGGAACGCCTGCGGCGTCTGGACGGTCCAGAGCCGCTCGCGGTCCTCGGTGGCCTCCACCACGACGCCCTTACCGACGCGCTTGACGGTGTCGGTTATCCTCCGCCCGACAGTGACCGCCGGGAAGCGCCTGACGTTCTTCACGACCTCGCTGACGAGGTCGCTCGTAACGCAGGGCCGCGCGCCGTCGTGGATGACGACGAAGCGCGTGTCGATGTCGCACGCGTCGAGGCCCGCCTTCACGGAGTCCTGTCGCCTGGCGCCGCCGGGGACGATCTTGAATATCTTCGAGATGCCGAACATCTTGACTACCGCCTTCGAGGCGACGAGCTGGTCCTTGCGCACGACAAGGACTATCCTGTCGATGTCGGGGCACCGCTCGAAGGCGAGCAGCGACCAGGCCACCACAGGCTTGTTTACGAGGCTGAGGAACGCCTTGTCCGTCCCCGAGCCCATTCTCTCGGATTTACCCGCCGCAACGATTATAGCAGTAGTCATACCATGTTCCTCCCGCAGCATTTCTTGTACTTCTTACCCGAGCCGCAGGGGCACGGATCGTTGCGCCCGACCGCGCCCTGGCGCGGCACGCCCGTCGGGGCCTGAACGGCCGCGGCGGGAACTACGCGCGTCGGACGCGACATCATTGACGCAAACACATCCGCGACAGCCTTGCGGTTGTCGGACGCAGAAACCGGCCTTTCAGGAGCCTTCGGCCTCGCCGGCTCGCGGTCCTCCGCGCTCGGCGCATCGTCCCCCGACACCTCCGCGTCGTTGGTCCGCGCACGGGCCTTCGCAGCCTCCATCGCCGCGAACATGCGCCGCAGGTTCGCCGCGGTGGTGCTCCTGAATTCGCTCATCGCGACCTTCGACTTGATGGCGCTCATGAGCTGCTCGAACATTCCGTACGCCTCCTTCTTGTACTCGACGAGCGGATCGCGCTGTCCGTACGCACGGAGGTTCACGCCGTGGCGGAGGTCGTCCATGGCGCGGAGGTAGTCCTGCCACTCGCGGTCGATCACCTGGAGGAAGACGCCCCTCTCCATGAACGGGAGCGTGTCCTGGTCCTCGCTCGCGCACTTGGCCTCGTAGACCTTCTCCACCCTGCCGTAGACGAGGTCGCCAGACGCGACGGGGTTCCCGAGAAGAGGCTTGAGCTCCTCGTCAGTAACCATCACCGGGAACGTCGTGCCGAGCCACTGCCGGAAGTCGGCGAGGAACTCGCCCTTCTCGTCCGCCAGCATGCTCTCGCACTGGGTGCGGATGATGTCGTTGAAGACGTCGAGGATGATGCCGTGCACCGTCGCCTGGTCGCCGGTCAGGATCCTGCCCCTGAGCCCGTACACGACCGAGCGCTGCTTGTTCATCACGTCGTCGTACTCGAGCGTCCTCTTGCGGATCGCGTAGTGCTGCTGCTCGACGCGGCGCTGCGCAGTCTCGACGGACCTGTTGAGCCACTTGTGCTCCATCACCTCGCCTTCCTTCATCCCGAGCCTCTGCATGAGGCCCGCGATCCTCTGCGAGCCGAAAAGGCGCATGAGCTGGTCCTCGAGGGAGATGAAGAACTGCGAGCTTCCCGGGTCGCCCTGGCGCGAGCAGCGCCCGCGCAGCTGGCGGTCGATTCGACGGGACTCGTGCCGCTCGGATCCGAGCACGTGGAGCCCCCCGAGCTCCGTCACGCCCTCGCCGAGCTTGATGTCCGTTCCGCGGCCCGCCATGTTCGTCGCGATCGTGACGGCGCCCTTCTGCCCCGCGAGGGCGACGATCTCGGCCTCGCGGGCGTGGTTCTTCGCGTTCAGGACCTCGTGCGGGATGTGCGCCATCTTGAGCATCCTCGAAAGGACCTCCGACGTGTCGACCGTGACCGTGCCGAGGAGGACCGGCTGGCCCTTCGCATGGCGCTCGGCCACGTCCGCCACGATCGCCTTGAACTTCTCGCGCTGGGTGCGGTAGATCTGGTCGTTGCCGTCCTTGCGGTTCACGGGCTTGTTCGTCGGGATCGAGACGACGCCGAGCTTGTAGATGTCCTTGAACTCGCGCGCCTCCGTCTCGGCCGTGCCGGTCATGCCGGAGAGCTTCCTGTAGAGGCGGAAGTAGTTCTGGATCGTGATCGTCGCCAGCGTCTGCGACTCCTTCTCGATCTCGACCTGCTCCTTCGCCTCGACCGCCTGGTGGAGGCCGTCGGACCACCTGCGCCCGGGAAGGACGCGGCCCGTGAACTCGTCCACGATGTACACGTGGTTGTCCTGTACGACGTAGTCGACGTCCTTCTCGTAGAGGCAGTAGGCCCTCAGGAGCTGGTTCACGACGTGGACGCGGTCGCTCTTCTCCATGAAATTCGTCTGGACGAGGCGCTTCCTCTCGGACCGCTCGGCCTCGCTCAGCGTCGCGTCGCCGTCGAGCGCGCTCAGCTCGGACGCGAGGTCGGGGAGGACGAAGAGCTTCGGATCGGACGGGCATATCCTCTCGCACCCCTTGTCCGTAAGCGACACTTCGCGCGTCCTCTCGTCGATCGTGAAGAAGAGCTCGTCCTTGAGGGCGCGCGCATGCTCGCGGCGCATCTCGGAGAGCATCTGGAGCTCGCCGTCCTCGTGGAGCTTGCGGACGTCGGGGTTCTCCAGGAGGTGGAGGAGCTGCTTGTGCTTCGGCATCGAGTGGTAGACCTGGTAGATTAGGTCCTTCGTCTTCTCGGCGTCGCCAGACTCCCACGCCTTCTTCGCCTGCAGGACGAGGTCGTTGCACTGCGCCGTCTGCACCCGGACAATCGCGTCGACCATCGGGCGGATCTCCTGGTACACGTGGCTCGTGGACATCGTGGCCGGGCCCGAGATGATGAGCGGCGTCCTCGCCTCGTCGATGAGGATCGAGTCCACCTCGTCGACGATCGCGAAGTTGTGGCCGTTCTGCACCACCTGCTCGGGACGCTGGGCCATGCCGTTGTCCCTCAGGTAGTCGAAGCCGAACTCGCTGTTAGTGCCGTAGGTGATGTCGCAGAGGTACTGGGCGCGGCGCTCCTCGGAGTCCATCGAGTTCTGGATGCAGCCGACAGTGAGGCCCATGTACTTGTAGAGGTGCCCCATCCACTGCGCGTCGCGCCGCGCGAGGTAGTCGTTCACCGTCACGAGCTGGACGTTCTTCCCGGCGAGCGCGTTCAGGTAGAGCGGGAGCGTCGCCACAAGCGTCTTGCCCTCGCCAGTCTGCATCTCCGCGATCGCGCCGCGGTGGAGGACGATGCCGCCGATGAGCTGCACGTCGAACGGAACCATGTTCCAGGTCAAAGTATGGCCGCAGACCTCCTCCGTCGTGCCGACGAGATGCCTGCATGCGTTCTTAACGAGAGCGTACGCCTCAGGAAGCAGCTGGTCGAGCGTCTCACCCTTTGCGAGGCGGTCGCGAAACTCCTGCGTCATGCGCGGGAAATCCTCGTCCTTGAGGTTTTTCGCCTGATACTCCGCCTCGATGCGGTTGATTTCACGTACGATCGGCCAAAGCTTCTTCAGCTCGCGTTCGTTCTTCGTTCCAAATAGCAGTTTCAATAAGTTCATATACGGCTATATTATATCAAAAATCGGGTGGAAAGTGGGCGAAAAAAAGTGGTTTATTCGGATTGCGGCCGCTTTTCGGCAAATGGGATGGTTTATGCCATTGGCGCGCAATCCTCGCGCACGGCATCAGCAAACACGCCGGCGAATTAGGTCGCGCGAAGAAACTGCGCGAAAAAAGGATCGGCGACGACATACTTTCGGTTCTTCGAAGAATTTAGTGGGAACACCTGCTACGGTTATTAACCACGGAACACACAGACGCCCGCATTCGCGGGACACCGAAGGCTGCATGAAAGAGACCTTCGGGCAACTCGCTGACATTCGTCAATCGCCGGGTCTTGTTGTCTTCCGGAAGTCGAATGCATGGTGGCTGATATTTTGCGAGCCTCTATTCAATAGCCGCTTCCCGTGTCGCAGAAGGCGTTTCAGCGCATTCCGTGGTCGAGATTTCCACTAAAAACTCCGAAGAGCCAAAGATTTGCGAACGCCGAGTCCACGTCATCCGGCGAAACCGACTTCCGGCGCGC
>CAMOCC010000061.1 GCA_946610035.1 uncultured Verrucomicrobiota bacterium | reverse complement strand
TGGAGACGCGGCTTCCAGCGGCGTCAATCGGGATTATGGAGACGCGGCTTCCAGCCGCGTCAATTGGAGGTTGAAACGCGCGTAGCATAAGCCGCAGCGGTAGCGAAGGCATTTTCTTAACCGTCGGAGTTAAATCATTTTAGCCGTGTAGAACGTGTAGAGCGTGTAGATAGGAGGCGCGCTCGGTGATCGCGCCCTACCGTTGCTTGCAGGGGGTTCCGTCGCTCCGCGACGGAACAAAGTTCAGTCACCCGGAGTTCATATTATATTTGGCTCTTCGTAGTTTTTAGTGGAGCATTACTTTCAGAACGTGCGTTTACTTTTGAACGCGGCGTTCGTTCTACACCGCGTCAGCGGGGAGAAGGAATTTTTAATGCGTTGGCCGGGGCGACGCGGCTGATTTTATTTGCCTGCCTCATGCCCCAAGTCGGACGGGATTTGGTATAATAGGCGACATGAAAGCTTGGGTGCAAAGGGTCAACAGGGCGTCCGTCGAGATAGACGGCGCCGTCGCGGGCGCCGTGGGGAGGGGCTACCTCGTCCTCTTCGGCGTCACGCATTCCGACACCGGGGCGATGGCCGACCGCCTTGCGGACCGCATAGTGAAGCTCCGCATCTTCGAGGACGACGCCGGGAAGACCAACAGGTCCGTGACCGACGTCGCCGGCTCCGTCCTCGTCGTCTCCCAGTTCACCCTGTACGCCGATACGCGACACGGCAACCGCCCCGGCTTCTCGGACGCCGCACGGCCCGACCTGGCGATCCCCCTCTACGAGCGCTTCGTCGCAAGGCTCCGCTCGCTGCTGGGCGACGACCGCGTCGCCACCGGACGCTTCGGCGCGTACATGAAGGTCTCGCTGGAGAACGACGGCCCCTTCTCCGTAGAACTTGTCGAGGGCGAAAGATGATCTCAACGATATTCAACTACACGTTCCGCAATCCCGGGCTCCTCGACGAGGCGCTCACCACGCCCGCGTACCGCATGACATTCCCGGATGCGCGCGACAACCAGAGACTCGAATTCCTCGGCGACGCCGTGCTGGACTTCCTTGCGGCGGACCGCCTGTACTCCGAGTCGCCGGACGAGGCGGAGGGGCCCCTCACGATCCGGCGCACGCACATGGTGTCCACCCCGGCCCTCTGCGCCGCCGCCGCGCGGAACGACCTCGCCCCGCTCCTCAAGCGCAACAAGGGCGCGGAACCGCTTCCGCCGAACGCGAAGACGCTTGCGGACGCCATCGAGGCCGTCATAGGCGCAGCATGGCTCGACGGCGGGCTCTCCGCCGCGAAGACTGTCTTCGACGCCCTTGAGCTCGAGTCGAACGCCGAAACGGGCACGTGGAGCGGGAACCCCAAGGGAGACCTCCAGATCAAGGCCCAGGCGATGACTCCGCCCCGCCACCCCGTGTACACTCTCCTTTCGACCGGCGGGAAGGCGCACGAGCCGCTGTTCACGGTGAAGGGGTCGGTGGACGGCATCGGCGAGGCGACCGCGACGGCGCGAAGCCGCAAGGAGGCTGACGGCGCAGCCGCCGCGAAGCTCCTCAAGTCAACGCTGCAATGACCTCCGGCAGGAGCTGCTTCTTGCGAGAAAGGACCCCGGGCATCATCAGCGTGCCGTCCGGGCCCCTCCTGTAGGGCAGCGCCCTGCGGACGGACTCGAGCCCCCTGAATAGAAGCTCCGAATTGCCGCGCACGGGGTCCGTGACCATCAGCGCGAAGAAATCCAGCGCATTCGCCGCTATCGCACGGTCGATCGCCGCCGTGAGGTCGCCCTGTCGCTGGTGGAAGAGCGCCAGGTTCGTCTCCTCGATCTGGGCGAGCATGAACTTGCGCCCCGACTCGTTGTATGTCTTCGCGTCGCTCGCGATGGCCTGGTCGGGCGTGAGGCTGGAAAGTGGCGATGCGACGGACGAAAGGCCCGCCATGATGGACTCGGCCGACTCCCCGCACAGCTTCTCGAGCCACGTGCAGAGCGAGCGGTCGGCGTCCGTCGTCGTCGGCGACTGGAAGAGGAGCGTGTCGGACACTATGCCCGCTATGAGGATTCCCGCCGTCTCGCGCGTCGGCCGCTCCCCCGCCGCGCGGAACATCCTCGCCACGAGCGTGCAGGTCGACCCCACGACGTCCGCCGTGTAGCGTATCGGCTCGCGCGTCGCCGCAAAGGCGATGCGGTGGTGGTCGACGACCTCGACGACCGGCACCTCGTCCAGCCCCGGGATGCCCTGGTCCGTCTCGTTGTGGTCGACGAGTATCATCCTGAACGGCGGCTCCTCGGCGAAGGCGCGCTTGAGGACCGTCCCGAGCAGCTTCCCGTCCTCGTCGACGACGGGGAAGTGGTTGTGGGAGTTCTTGACCGCGGCAAGGCGGATGTCGTGCACGGGGTCCGACTCGCAGAGCACCTGCGCGCAGTGGTGGAGCGGCGCGCGCCCGACGGGTATCGTGAGGTCGCCGCGCGAGAGGAAGAGGTTGAGGAGCTTCGCCGGGGAGAGCATGCCTATGAACTTCCCCGACGCGTCGCGGACGGGCAGGCTCGACTCGCCGCTCGCCTCCAGCTTGCGCAGGGCGTCCACAAGCGACATGTCGGCGTCGATCATCGGGACGGACGCGTCCATCAGGTGGCGGACGCGGACGTATACGTCGCGCTTCGCCCTCACCGGCTTGACGCCGAAGTGGTCGAAGACCCACTTCGACTTGTCCGGCAGCCGTCCCGCGCAAATCGCCTCGACGTCCGCCATGCCCGTGCGGCGGCGGAGGTCGGCCAGCGCGTATGCGCTCATTATCGAGTCTGTATCAGGGTTGCGGTGTCCGCAGATGTATGTCTTCATCGTCGTAGATTATATCAGATTTTCACGCCGCCCGCCCGGAGGATTTCGGTCGAGCCGTCGGGCGAGACGCGCACGACCGTGGAAGGCACCCCGCCGGGACTCACCCCGTCGTCGACCACCACGTCAGCCGAAAGCCCGACGTCCGCGAGCGCCTGCGGCGCGTCGGTGGCCGCACGGCGTCCAGACAGGTTCGCGCTCGTGACGCGCAGCAGCCCCCCGCACTTCGCGATGAGCCTGCGCGTCCAGTCGTGGTCCGGAACCCTGTAGCCCTCGCCCTCGTAGACTATGGTGAGTCCGCCCGGCCAATGCGCCGTCAGCGGGGACTTGACGGGCGTCGCCTCGGGACCGCTCGCGAGGAGCGCAATCGGCTTCTTCGCCTCGCGCCCCTTGATGGTGTAGAGCCGAGCGACCGCATCGAGCCTAGCCGGATGCGCGGCAAGGCCGTATACCGTATCCGTGGGGATCACCGCGACGCCGCCCGCAAGCAGCACTGACGCCGCCTCCTCGAGCCCCGCCTCGTCGCATTTCAGAATCTTCATCTCAGTCGCCCCTCCTCGGCGCGAAGCCAAGAACGCCGCAGCCGGGTCCGACAAGGTACGACCCCGCTATCGCGTCGTGGACGTACGCCTTCGCACCGCGGACTGCATCCTTCACGGACCTTCCGAGCGCCAGCTCCGCCGCCAGCGCCGCCGCGAGCGAACAGCCCGTCCCGTGGGTCGACACGGGGTTCTCCACCCACGGAAGCGAGAACTCGGAGAAGTCGCCCCTCCCGGTGCAGAGGACGTCGACCGCGGAAGCGCCCGCGCCGTGTCCGCCCTTCACCAGGACCGCGCATCCGTAGCGCATGTGCAGCCTCTCCGCCAGCACCCGGGCGCGGTCCGCGCTTGCGGCGCGCAGGTCGTCGGCGGACGCCGCCCCGCCGCCCTCGCCGACGAGGGCCTCCGCCTCGGGGAGGTTCGGCGTCATGAGCGTCGCAAGAGGAAGGAGCCTCCCGACTATCGCCTTCGTCGTCTCCTCCGGGACAAGGCGCGCGCCGCTCGTCGCGATCATGACGGGGTCGATCACCTTGGCGATCTCGGAATGGCGCGCAAGGCGGTCCGCAATGACGGCGATCGCCCCGGGGTCCGCCAGCATCCCCGTCTTCATGGCGCGTATCGAGTAGACGCCGAGAACGGCGTCGAGCTGCGCCGCGACGAAGTCCGGCGGAACGGCGTGTATCGCCGTCACCTCGCGCGGGTTCTGCGCGGTGAGCGCGGCGAAGACAGTGCAGCCGTGGAGTCCGTAGGCGTGGAACGCGCGGAGGTCCGCCTGCACTCCCGCGTTTCCGCCGGAGTCGGACCCCGCGACTGTCAGGCAGCACGGCGATATCCCGTCATTCACGTCATTCACTTCCATCCCTCCATGTCGGAAGCGGACGCGGCATCAGGCCTGGTGCACCGTGACCTGCGGGAACGGAATCTCGATTCCGGCCTTGCCGAGCTCATCCTTGACGGACTGAAGCGTCGCGGAGTAGACGGACCAGTAGTCGCCGCCCTTCGCCCAGGGACGGACGTTGATCGTGACCTGGCTCGAGTCGAGCGCGGCGACGGCGACGGCGGGCGCCGGCTCGGCGAGGACGCCGGGCACGTGCGAGACGGCCTCGCGGATGACGTCGATCGCCTTCGCGATGTCCTCGCCGTATGCGACGCCGACCTGCATGTCGACGCGGCGGGTGTCCTGTGCGCTGTAGTTGACGATCGGGCCGCCCCAGACGCCCTTGTTGGGGAGGACGATGCGCTTGTTGTCAGCCGTCGTCATGACGGTCGCCATCATGTTCACCTCGCGGATCGTGCCGGAGTGCCCTGCGGCCTCGACGAAGTCGCCGACCTTGAACGGCTCGTTTATGGCGATCATGAGTCCCGAGGCGAGGTTGCCGAGGGACTCCTGGAACGCGAAGCCGAGGATGAAGCCGGTGACGCCGAGTCCGGCGATCAGCGGGGCCACGTCCACTCCGAGGCGGCTCAAGACGGTCACGAGGAGGATCGCCCAGCAGGACTTGGTGATGACGGACGCTACGAAGTTCGTCAGGAGCGTCTTGCGCCCGGCCTTGGCGAGCGCCTTCCTGAGCGCCGCGTCGATGAGGCGTATGACGAGCCATCCGACGAGGAATATAACCGCCGCCATGGCTATGTTCGCGAGGTATTCGACCCCCGTCGTCGAGCACCAGTCCTTCGCCTGCTCCGCAAGGCGGCGTCCGTTGTCGATCTGTTCGCACAGGACGTTCCCCGCCGCCTGCGCACCCGTTGTCTCCTGCATTTTATGTACTTCCTTCCTTGTTGTATTTTGAAGTCGTCCCGCGGCGGCGCGTCACGCGCGCGGCCTGCCGAAGAGGTATATCTTGTTCTCGGTGCCCTTCGCGATGCGGCCTATGTTCGCCCTGTGCTTCCAGATGACGAAAAGCGCGAGGACGGTGACGAGGATGCACTGCGGGAGGTCCGACCGCCCGGGCGTGCCGAGCACCGGGAACCAGATGGACACTGCGAGGAACGCGGCCGCCCCGCAGCTCCCCAGCGAAATCATGTGCGAGAGGGCGAAGAGGACGGCGAATACGACGAACGCGACCCCGACGAGGGACGGGATGAGCGCGATGAGCATGCCGAACGCGGTGGCGACGCCCTTGCCGCCCCTGAACTTCATGTACGGCGTGAGCATGTGGCCGACGACGCAGGCCATGCCCACGGCGAGCGGCAGCCAGGACGGGGCCTGTGCGCATCCGCAGTGCCTGCAGACGAGCGTCGGGACGAGTCCCTTCGCGACGTCGAGGACGAAGGCGATGAGCCCCCACTTCTTCCCGACGGTGCGGAACACGTTCGTCGCCCCGATGTTCTTCGACCCGACGGTGCGCACGTCCACGCCGCGCGCCTTCCCTATGATGAAGCCGAACGGAATCCCGCCGACCAGGTACGCCGCGACGAGCCAGAGAGTTGTTGACATCCAGTTTTCCATAGCGGATATTATACCATTTTTCAGTCCTCGGCGGACGCCGCGGGATCCTTCAATTTTATCCCGACGTCCTTCATCGTGATGAGCGTGAGGTCCTCGGGCCTGGGGTCGGGGAGCGCCACTATGCGCTCCGACTGGCGCTCGACCGTCTTCTCGAAGAGGTTCCGCGCCCAGCGGGCGTTGCCGAACTTCTTCCTGTCCACGCCGTCCATCATCACGCCGATGTACGGCACGAGCCAGCGCTCGACGTCCGCCGAGAGGACGTACCTGTTCTTCTTCGCCGTCCTCCTGAATATCTCTGCGAGGGACTTCGCGTCGTAGTCCGGGAAGGTCACATTGCGGCTGAAGCGGCTCTCCAGTCCGGGATTGAGGGACATGAACCTGTCCATGTCCTCCGAATACCCGGCGAGTATCACGACGATGTCGCCGCGCGCGTCCTCCATACGCTTGATGAGCGTCGCTATCGCCTCCTTGCCGTAGTCGCCCTCGCCCCCGGAGGCGAGCTGGTACGCCTCGTCGATGAAGAGCACCCCGCCCATGGCGCTGTCGACAATCTTGTTCGTCTTGAGCGCGGTCTGCCCGACATAGCCCGCGACGAGCCCCGAGCGGTCGGTCTCCACGAGATGGCCCCTCTCGAGCATCCCCAGTGCGCGGAACGCCCTCGCGACGATGCGAGCGACCGTCGTCTTGCCCGTCCCCGGATTCCCCCGGAAGACGAAATTGTAGCTCATCTTCGCGTTTTCAAGGCCCTCCTTCTCGCGCAGCTTCGCCGCGCGGCAGGTCGCAATGAGGCGCTTCACCTCCGCCTTCACGGGGTCGAGCCCGACCAGCTCGTCCAGCTCGGCGAGCACCTCGTCGATGGTCGGCGCGCGGACGTCCACCCTCTCCTCGCCGACGCCGAGGTCGGCCGTCGTGAGCGTTACGAGCGATTCGCCGTCCATCTGGCCCGATCCGCCCAGGCGGTCCGCCTGGCGTTCGACGGCCTTTTCGAAGAGGTTGCGGACGAAGCGTGCGTTTCCGAACTGCCTGTCGCGCCTGGGCGCGAGCTTGCGTATGACGTCGGGAAGCGTCTCGTCGAGCGCCTTGTCGAGCTTGTACTGGTTCTTCTTCGCCTGCATCCTGAAGATGGAGGCGAGTTCCGCGTCGGTGTAGTCGGCGAAGTCTATCGTCTTCGCAAAGCGGCTCCTGAGGCCGGGGTTCCCGGCCATGAAGTCGCGCATTTCGTCCGTATAGCCGGCGACGATCACGACCAATCTGTCCCTGTCGTCCTCCATGCGCTTCAGGAGCGTCGCTATCGCCTCGCGTCCGTAGTCGTCGTCGCCCTGCGTGAGCGTGTAGGCCTCGTCTATGAAGAGGATGCCGTCCATGGCCTCGTCGACCTTGGCGTTCGTCATCGGCGCCGTCTCGCCGAGGTGGGTGCCTACGAGCCCCGAGCGGTCGGTCTCCACGAGCTGTCCGCCCTTGACGAGTCCGAGGCACTTGAATATCCTGCCCATGAGCCGCGCGACTGTCGTCTTGCCCGTTCCGGGGTTCCCGGTGAAGACCATGTGGAAGGACATGACGGGCACCTTGAGCCCCTGATCTTCGCGCGCCTTCCTTATCTTGACGAGGTTGACGAGCCTGTGGACCTCCTCCTTGACGCCCTCGAGTCCGACCAGGTCGTCCAGCTCCGCGAGGACGTCGTCGAGCGACTCCTCCGGGACGGCGGGCCGAGCGGCGCCCGCCGGACGCTCCGCGGCCCCAGGCTTCTTCTCTCCACCGCCCTCCTCAGGCGGATCGTCGACGAAGAAATCGACCAGCACGACGCATCCCACCATGCACAGGAAGGACAGTCCTATGCTCATCAAGCAGCCCCTTATGAATTTACGCACGGATTCTCCCTTTCTTCATGATTCGCTGTCTTGTCCGCAGATAGTATATCATATTTTGGGCTCCTCTGCGGAACAAGGACCCTGGGCGGATTCATAAACTCCGAGCACCAGGGCTCTCGCTCGGAGTTTATATTTCTTAGATGCATGCTGTTCCACTAACTTCTTCGAAGAACCTCGGTGATCGCGCCCTACCGTTGCTTGCAGGGGGTTCCGTCGCGCGGGGCCTTGCGGCTGCTTCGCAGTTCGCGCTACGCGCTCACCCAACCTGACGCCTTCGGCGCAGGCGCATCTCGCGACGGAACAAAGTTCAGTCACCCGGAGTTCATATTTTTCGAAGAACCTTATATTTGCTTCACATAGTCCGTCGCGGAGCGACGGACCCCCTGTCGGACCCGTTGGCAACGCGGCTTCCAGCCGCGTCAATCGGGATTATGGAGACGCGGCTTCCAGCCGCGTCAATCGGAGGTTGAAACGCGCGGAGCATAAGCCGCAGCGGTAGCGAAGGCATTTTCTTAACCGTCGGAGTTAAATCATTTTAGCCGTGTAGAACGTGTAGAGCGTGTAGATAGGAGGCGCTCTCGGTGATCGCGCCCTACCGTTGCTTTCAGGGGGTTCCGTCGCTCCGCGACGGAACAAGGGTTCGGCTCCCCCTTCCGCCAAAAAGCAAGAGGCAGGCCAATCGACCCGCCTCTCAACTCCTAACTTCCCTCCCCCTCAACTTCTCTTGCGCTTCAGCGCAAGAGAAGCAAGGCCCACAAGCAGCATCAACCCGCTCGTCGGCTCCGGCACAGCTGTGAAGGAGGTGGGCTTAAGCTCCTGGCTGTAGTTCGACGGCGTCTTGCCGCTGCGATAGTCGGTGATGGCTGACTGCGCATCCGCCCACGCTATCGTATCCGACACGCCTATCGTATTCCACACACCCCCGTTGTACGTCTGGAACTCTATGTAGAACGACAGGATCTCAGACGACGCAAGCGCAAGGTCGGCGGTCTGAAGAGGAACTTCGGAGAGGGCGGATACGGGACTCGTGAAGTACGACCCCAGGGAGGTCGGCGTCGCCGAGCCGGAGACGTTCGCATACAGCTCCGCCCCCTGGAACGTGACGCCGTTATCCGTGACATAGTCTTTGCTAACCAACCAGTAGAGGAGGTAGTCGTTTTCCCCGGCCGCAGAGGGGAGCGCCAGCGCGGCGACGGACAGAAGCATCAGAAGTTTTTTCATCGTATAAGTTCCTTTCTCTGTTCCGTCGCATTACTCGGCAGGCCACGTTATCACAGGCGATCCGCCATTGGAGATGTACCAGAAGCCCGTTCCGGCGGGAATCTTCACCGAGTCGTCGACCGGAGTGTACGTGCGAGTCTTCATCGTCTTGCCGCCGACTTCGGTTGTCTTCCAATCCGTCGTACACCAATTGCCGCCGTTGCGGACGTACGAGGTCGTACTGCTGACGGAGTTGATGAGGAGTATCTCGTCGCCGTTGCTTCCGCCGATGCCGGAGACTGTGACGTCCGTCGGCAGCGGATTGGCGAGAAGAGTGTAGCCGTTGGCCGTCGTCGTCGACGTGCTGGCGGTATTTACCGGACACCCCATGAGCGTGTATGTCTTCGATCCGGCCGGCATGTACCACACGGCCTGTCCGCGCGAGACGGGCGTTTCGGACGCCGCAGGCGTTCCGCTCGACCCCTCCGCCGCGGTCCATGCACTGCCGTTCCACTGCCAGGAGTAGTAGGACGTGCCGTTCCAGACGCTCAGGATGTCGCCGTCGGTGAGGCCGGAGGCGATCAAGTCGGATACCTTTACGGGCGTCTCGCCAGCCGAGCCGCAGGCCTGCCACGGGACGCCGATGGCGACCTCCGTGCCAGCCGTGCCAGTGTGCTTGACGACGCCGATCTCCTCGGAGTCGAGGGTCGTCTCGGCGAGGGCGGTCGCAGCCAATGCGGAAACCGCAATCAAGAGAAGAGATTTCGTTTTCATGTCCGTAACTCCTTTCAATTCCTGATCACCTTGAAGAAGCCCGACGAGGCCTTCGGATCGACCGGCACGACGAGCTCAATCTCGCTTTCCTCATCCGCCGCGCCATCCTTCGGATCGGCGATGCCATCGCCGCCCATGGCGTCCGGCGTCGAACCTCCCGCGACGTTGTAGCGCAGGTAGTCCGCCGTCCCCTTCACCTTGACGACCAGCCTGTCGCCGACCTTGGCGACGGACGTGATGACAGGCGTGGGCGCGTTCGGCGCGGGCGCGACCGTCGCGAGCGAGACCGGCGAGGCGAAGTCGAGGACCGCCGATGCGGCGGCGGCCTGAACGCCGACGAAGGACGCCGTCGCATAGCCGTTGACCGCAGCCGGAACGCGCCTGCCGTCCTTCACCAGCGGGGCGGAGAGCGTCCCGTCCGCCTTGCGCGTATCGAGCGAGACGACGACGAACGAACCGTCCGCATAGTCGGGAACCTTCGCCGCCGGAACCGCCTCGGCCGTGAACGGCAGGCGTCCGCCCTTGGCGTACGGCGCGTACGCGACAACCTCGTCCGCCTCGTTGACGAACGAGCCGTCCGCATTGAACCCCGCAAAGGCGTCCGCCCTGGTCCATACGAGCGCGTAGAATTCGCCGTCCAGCACCTGTGTGCCGTCCTTGTACGTATCGGGACCCTTGGTCTCGAAGTAGACGCGCATGTCGTTCTGCGCACCGCCGAAGCCAACGAGCGCCGCAGTCGTCAAAAGCGTTGATACGAGAAGTTTCTTCATGGTCTTACTCCTGTTCCTTGGATTACTTAAACACGGCCTGAATCTTCAAACGCGCATTCGAGTCAAGCGTTGACGGATCGACGGCGAAACTCGGCATGGTGCTCACGTCGCCGACCTGCACCCAAGTCTCCCCGCTCTTCTTCATGAGTTTGTACGACACCGTCACCCCTGCGCCGGTACGTCCGGCAACCGAACCGAACGACGTCGCAACCGTCATGGTCGCATCCGTCGTCGGCGTCACAACCGCCGCGAACTTCTGCGTCGCAGTCCCATCGATTTTCATCACGTAGTTCTGCCAGACGGCAAGTCCGTTGGCAGCCGTCGCCTCAAGCTTGTCGGACTTCTGATCGTCTGTCATGTCGGCGGTGATTCCGACGGACGCCATGTCGTCCACATCCACGACAATGTTCGCCGGAGCTCCGTCCACGGCAATCGACTCGGCCGACGCGACAACGGTGTAGACGGTGTAATCGCCATCGGTCGCAGTTGCCACTTTATACAATCCACCGCCGGAAACCGTAGGCGTGGTACCCGACGGCGTCAGCACCTTCAGCGTCGCGCCGGGCGCAATCGCCGTGGACGAGGTATCGAACGCCCCGCCAATCACCAACGCCCCCGCCTCGACCGTCGTCGTGCCGGTATACGCCGGCGGCTGCGAAAGCTTAAGCGTACCAGCGCCGAGCTTCTTCAAGCCCTTTGTGTTCGTCGCCGCCAATGCCGTGCCCCAAGTGTGAGTCTCATTCACGGCATTCGAGAAGCAGATCGGGTAGGTGGAGTTGCCAACAATCTTTGCTGACGGGTCGGCGAAGACCGGATCGTCTGTAGACACTAATGTCGCCGCTCCGCCATCGACCGAATTAGTTGTGTAATGCGACTTCGTCAACGTAGCCGACACAGCGAGAATTGCATTATCGCCAGAGAAGGAAATAGATGTAGACGGTATCGAAGAAGTGCTCGTTGAAGTCTTAACAGTGCCTGTTTGTGTGTCTTCAACAACAACCTGCGTAATAGACCCAGCTATTACAAAAGTTCCATTGTGTAGGTCGGCAATCTTAATTGGACACGCTTGCATTGACATATAACCGCTACCCACTTTGCGGATTGTCTCGTTTCGCATGTTGCCGCCCGTAATGATACTGTCCACGTCTGCGCGACCACCTACAACAAAGGTGCATGTTTTATACAGTTCGTACGGGACATCACAGAGGGCGCCAAAGTAATAGGTGCCGTCCTCGTTGACGAAGTCAACATTTGCTGATGAGTTGTTAATCTTCCAGACTGCGGAAGCACTTGACGCTTTTTCATCCTTGATGTAGATATTAGAACGCAATGCGCCTGCCGAGGCAGCATCATTCCATTGTTCAAGTGTGCCGCTGAATTTTGAGTTGTCGCCGTTAAGATAAACTGTGGAACGTGTGCCACCTGTAATCAGATAGCCATCACCAGAAATGTCTCCGCTAAAAGTTATAGTTGTCCCTCCGCTGCCAGAAGACGTCGTGAAGCCTCTTATAATGGCTGGTGTTGCCGCATCAGCGGTAATTTCTATCGGGGTTCCAATGGTAAGGCTCTTACCGTCATTTTTCGAGCCTCCAGTATAGAATCCAGCATTGTTCCCGAACGTGATCGTGCCTGTACCAGTCACCGCAGCCGTGGAAGTGTCCGCGTTGCAAACCTGAATCTGCGCGCCAGTAAATGTGGTGTTGGCATTAACCGCAACTGTTGCCACATGCTGCATTGTCGCGAGCGTCACAGACCAGCCGGAAAATTCCTCCTCGTTCGACAACGGGAATTCTACCGCATCATTTTCTCCCGGCAGTGCTGTCGCGACGGCATTCCCGATCCTCCAGTTTCCTGGTGTCGCCCAATCCGTACTATTGTTCTGCGGAGCCCAGACAAACGTCGATGCTACGCGCTGATTGACAATTGCGCCATTGCTGTACGATGCCTGCCATGGTAGATTTGCTGTGAATGTTAATTGTGCGTCACCGACGAGAACCACATCAGAAATTATTGCCGCCGTAGAGGAAAGATCCACAACTTCGCTCTTATAAACTCTGAGCGTTCCAGAATCCTCTTCTGCAAGTAGCGCGTTAATAGCGGCCTGCACCGTCGGATAGAATGTATCGCCGACGGAGGCTGCTCCCTTGCTGAGCGTAATAACACCCGTAGTCGCATCTACATTGACATTTATTGACTCATCGTCAAGCGTATATTCCGTCTCCTTAGGAAGAACAAGCACCTGACCATCCGTAAGCGTAATCTTCTTGTCCGTCAGCGTCAGTTTACCGTTCTGCACCGTTGCCATACCAGTCCCATTTGCCGCAATAGAGGCGATGGTGATAGATTGCCCACCAAGATCAAGCGTTGTCCCTGCCGAGAGCGTCAGCGGAATGCTCGTAGCGAATGTTTGCATCCCGGAAATCTTCCACTTGTTCCCGAGATAGGCTTCGATGCGCTTCGAATCAGAAGCACTTGGTTCCGCCGCCGAAAGGCCAATCAACTCTCCGATGGCAATATCGCCCGTGCCGCCCAGATAGTCAGCAGAGGTAGAATTATTCTGAAACTTTTTGACCGTAAAGACTGACCCGGCCGCTGTCGTTGACCACAAAGAATCAAGTGCTCCATTCTGCCATAGATAAGGTGATGCAGGCGTGGTTTTACTAGCAATGAGGCAACTCCAATAATTGTTTCCGGAATTACGCTTTCCAATGTAAACATTATTAGCCCCCGTCTTATAGTAGAGCCGCATCCCATCTGGATAGCTAATTCCATACAAAACCGCAAAAACAGATCGTACGCCTAATTTGTTGGAAAAATCGGCCTTCAAATTTGATCCGTTCGTTCGCACCGCTCGCTTGCCACCGAAATAATCTGTCGTCAAGGTCATGGTTGAATCCGCATTTTCATAGTAATGCGTTGTGTCATTTTCCGCCACCGAAGAGGTCCACTTCGTCACATAATCGCCTGTAACGGTAACCGTGCTCTCATTCGAGGCATCAAGTTGAACATACGGCGTAATACCGTCAAGAGAGTTATTGATTACAACTGAACCGGCGGTAATTGCGAAGTCCGTTGTCGGAGATGTCACACCCACAAGAGTGAGTGTCCCTGTCCCACTCTTGACGAGGCTGGAGCTCGTGAGCTTCCCTGCAAAAGTGACAGCCGCATCCGTCTGTATCTCCGAAACACTGATAGCAACATCGGAGTAGATCGTCGCCGCTGTTGCGATAACAGCAACCTCTCCCTCTGCAGAAGGATAGCCAACTGCAGCAACTTCCCCGACCAACCAGTTCGCAGGATTCGTCCAAGCCCCATCGTTAGCCGAACCGCACCAAGTATACTTCGGATAGAAATATACGCCGTCTGCAGACTCGTACTTGACCGTATTCTCACCTGCAGCTACCGTCGCGCCAGCAGGGAGTTTAACAGAACCGCCAAACACCGTAATCACACCCGTGAAAGTCGGCTCAGCTAATAAGACAAGCGCACCTCCGCCAAGTTTGGTCAGGCCGCCGCCCGTGGACTCGGCATCTCCCGCTAGGACCTGATTGACAGTTGTCGTGAGGCCCGAAGGAATGTTGAACTTCGCGCCACCTGCCTTGACGTTCAACGTCCAATTCGCATCATTTTCTATGATATTATCTTTGTTATAGCCATCGTTATATGAAGTCAGCGTACCACCATTGAAGTTGATGACCGCAGGGGCCGTGTCGCAGTTCAAGCGGCAAACCGCCATTTCACCACCATCGAGGTTGATGGTGCCACCCTTCAGGAACGCCCACTTGGCCGAACCCGCATAGCCAAAGGATACAAAGCCGCTCGAGAGGGTGAATGTGCCAGTGCCGCCATTGCCGATCAGCGGATCGCCGGTCGTAATCGTCAGCGAAGCGCCATTGACTGTCACACTGCCGGTCGCGCCACTACCACCGACATACATATTATTGAAGGAATAGGTTCCCGAAGTGAAAGTCGCCATACCCTCATTCGATGTGCCGACGTTGAGGACATCCGTGGAAACAAGCCCGTCGCTCGCAGATGTGGCCGTGAACTCAACATTGTAGCTATTGTTAGGATCGTTCTCTGTAATCGTGAGCGGCTTGGAGATATCGACTACGGACGCAATGTTGATGGTGTTGTCGTTCCACTCGTTGATATCATACCCGGTCGTACCCTCGTCGATGAGGAACCGCCCCCAGTTGCCAGCCGTCGCCCAATCCGTGGAGGAGTCGCCAGTCCACCAATCGTGGTGAGTGGTGTTCGCGCTGTAAGAGTAAACGCCATTCGAAGCCGACGTATTAGCGCCTGGAACCGCCTTTGTAGCAGATGCCGGAAGTGTCACTGTGCAGCCCGAAGTTTCAACAACAACCGCTCCACAGAAGCCGGACATGTCGCCTGTAAATGTCAGGCTGCCCGTGCCCTTGACCGTGATCGTACCCGTACCAGAAACAGGCGCGGCAATCGTAAGGGCGTTAGCGCCAACATTGAAGATTGCACCGCCCGACTTAACGTCAACCGCAACACCACTGGAGATGAGGGGATCTGTACCAGCGCCAAGCGCCTCAAGTGTGCCGCCGTCAAAGGCGAGAGTATCTTTTCCGCTTCCATTGGAATAGTTTGCAATGTGCCAAGCCTTCAGTGTGCCAGAAGCGTTAAGGTTCACACTAATCGTGCCCAATGCGCCGTCATTATCACCGATGGAGAGCCACTGCTCCGATGTCGTGGAGCCGCATTGCACAACGCCGCCATTTGAAACATTCATCTTCACCTCACTCTCTGCGGTGTGGACAGAGCCCATCTTGATCGAGCCGCCAGTCGTCGCAATCGTGCCGCCTGCGACATTGATGGTGGCCGTTACCTTGCCGCTATTGCCCCAGCCAATATTAAGACCATACTGACCCGTATAGGTCAGTGTGCCACCATTGAGCGTGGCCGTCAGGCTTGCTCCACTTCCCCAACCCCAATAGCCGTCAACAGCCGTGTAGGTGCCTTTCTCGATGGTGAAAGCCGCCAGGCAATTGCCAATATCGCCAGCACCAAATCCGCCAAGGGACTCAAAGCCATAGGAATTGTCCGAGGCCGTGAACACAACAGGCGATGGGGTTACGTTCCACCAATTGTTACGGACGTAGACGCCTCCGACCTGCGTCCCGGGCGAGGTAAAGCTAATCGTCTTGCCATCTGCACCGTCGCGAAGTTCAGCGATGTTTACAGTTCCCGGAAAGACATCTCCAGTCCAGTTTGCGTCGGTTGTGAACGCAGTATCATCTCCACCACCGGCGTCCCAAGTAATCCAATCCGCACAAACGGCTGATGTCGGAATGATCGCAAGTGAGAGCGCGGCGAGGGCGCGGGTTATGAAAGTCGATAGACGTGACATATTGCTGTTCTCCCCTTCTGTATGTTGTTGAAATGCGTTTTTGACAATAGCCGGTGGAAGCGCGTCCTTACGATGCGAATGACATGGTTTAATGTCGAAAAAATATGATTCCCCCATCATGATCGCCACTATGTTACCATTTAGTGCCATTGCGTGTACTACCCCTTGGGGTAAAGGGGAGGAAAAGTTAGGAGTTAACCCGACTTTCCACGTTCGCACTTTGTTTCAACTTTTTTCACGCGGATAACTTCAAAAGTCCGACGGGTGGCGTGGAATTCGGGCGCTTACTGTTGCCCCGCGCGACGGAACCCCCTTCATAGGAACAACTGACAGTGGGTTGCGTCGCTCAGGGGGGTGCGTCGCTCCGCGACGCAACAAGGAAGTCCCAACCGCAATTGGGAGACAGTCCCCGTGGGGTTTTGGAGACGCGGCTTCCAGCCGC